>JALEQJ010000018.1 GCA_022764505.1 Phocaeicola sp.
TCCTATTACATTGTAAGTTTGTGGAGCTTCTGCTATATTGCCGAGGTACTTACCGGAATCCCAATCGTGAATTTGACGCAATGTGCCGGCTGCGTGAGTAGCACGTGGATAATGGCAGAGATAGCCGAAGAATCCATAAGAGTCTGCTGAGTAAGAAACGAAAGTGGAGCCGTCTACAGAGGCTTTTTTTCCTACCAAGAAATTGGTACATGCCCACGCACCGGTTGTAGCGAGGGCTATCAGTGCCAAGGCGGTAAAGATTTTTTTCATCATCATATTTTACTTTAATTGGTTTTATTTTTGAAATAGCGTATGCAATATTCGGGAAAAATGCTCATTTGTCCAAATATAAGTATGGAAAAGGGACTGAATTATACCAAAGTTCTTTGCTAAATAAAGTCTCTATGAGATTTTTCTATGCACATCAATTCATATTGCTTTAGTATAGTTTCGTAGCTGCTGAACTTGACACGTTCTTTCATCTCTTTGAAAGCTGTCCGGTTCATTATCTTCTCAAATAAGCTACGTCTGTTTATGGGTGCTACTATGATGAAACGACTATGGAAGTCTTGTAAATCGCAGAATTTGGTGATGGAGTTTTGTATATCTGTGGAGTGTTCTACCTCAAAGAAGCTATTGGGCGTTTTTTGTAGCCCACGAAGTTGTGTCCGCGAGATGGTATAACTGACCTAAAGTGGCATATCCTCCTTGTGTGCGAAGTACGTCTATTACTTGCTGTGTCTGAGTCTGTTTGTTTGCCATATTCTTCTCTACCTAAGCTACTCCCTCCTCCTGAAAATTTCAGGAGAGAGTCAAGTAGATGCCATACGCACGTGTGAAATTTTCCAACTGTGAGTTCCACAAGTCTATCATATCCTTTACTTCTCCTTCTTCTGCAAAGTCTACGATGCGTAGATGAAAATCGTCTGTCAGCTCATTATAGAGTAACCGAAGTTCAAAAAAAGTCTTGTCATCTTGCTCGTCGTTCCAGCGGAAGCGAACATACTCTCCTTCTCTACTTTTGCAGAGAGTTGCAGAGCGTTCTTCTATTTTCCCCCACCGGAAGGTGTAGGTGTGCCCTTTCACGTGTATTTCGTCTGCGAACCAGCGTTGCAGACCACTGGCTGTGCCTATTGCATTCCATAATATATAGCCCGAAGAGGAACTTAGCAAAAACTCTATTTGAAATTTCTGTTTCATAGCTTTGGGATTTTTTCTCGCTGAAAGATAAAATATTATTATAAACTTTCAAAGGTTTCTTTTGATATTTTTTGCAATAGTCTGTGCTTTTTTATGTGGAAGAATAAAGAATGGCGTTTTGTTTACTTGTGGAACTGTTTTTGCAGATTTGTTAAAATAAAATAGCACCTCTTTTTTGATGAAACAATGCTGTAGAAATCTGTATTTAGGCTTCCGTTCGTTTACAGAAGTTACTTATGATATGTTAAAAAATGGGGCGGTAGCTTTTTTATCGTATCTTTGAATAATTTTAAAAGAAACCACAGAGTTGAATAAATCTTACTCAAACATTTCTTACCTCAAATTCTCAAAATACTTACAGGAAGTAGAGTGAACCGAAAAGTTTATACTTCTACCTCTGTCTTGAGTTAAGTTTATCGGTTTAATTCTGCACCTTATTTTATAGCATATATTTGTTATCGTGATAGCAAGGCTTCTTTCCGTGATACGGAGCATATCTTATCACGATAGCAAGCATATCTTATCAGCACCCCATTCGTAGAGTGCTATGACAGGGTGGTATCATGCTTGGAAAAGAATAAATCTTATGAAGGAAATCACAGAAACCCGCTTACTATAGATACCAAAATAGTAGGGAGAAAGTCTATGCTACCTTTTTATAGAGAGAGTAGAAAATGCTTCTTTTTCTCCGTTTTAACTTTAACATACCTTTTCTTCCTTAAAAGTCTCTAAAAGGAGTGGAGGTGTGCAACTGAAATTTTTGTCTTCCAAGTTTATTTCTCATTTTTCTACCGAATGAGAATGAAATGTTAAATACAATTATGTGTTTAACAAAAAATACATAATACAATTCAAACCGGTGAGAACACCCATGAAAAAAATCAGCTTATTAAGTAGCGTATTGTTTGCGTTACTATTCACTGCTTGTCAGGAAAAAGAAACTGTGCAACCTACTCCACAAAAGGTTTATTTTTCCGGTATAATAGACGGAGAAGGCTCTCGTGCTTATAATAGCTCATGGAGCAAAGGAGATGCTATAGGAGTTTTTATGCTGAACAGTGCAGATAAAAAGACTTTGGAAACTAATAAGCAATACACGACTACGGGCAATGGACATTTTAGTCCTGTAGGAGATGCCTTGAGCTTTCCTATAGATGGTAGTAAGGTAGACTTTATTGCTTATTATCCCTACAAAGCCGGTGCAAGTTTGGAGACTTATCCTATAGAAACGGCTATACAAACCAACTTAGAAAGTATAGATTTGTTACGGTCTGATAATTTGCAGGGACGTAGCAATATCAATAAATCCAATAATTTACAGTTCCGCCATGTACTGAGCAAGGTTGTACTTAATCTCTCCTCTGAAGGGAATCTTACAGGGCTTACGGCTACTGTAAAAGGGGTAAAGACAAAGGGTTCGCTCCGTCTTATGGACGGACAACTTACAGTGAATGCTACTGTGGCAGATGTACCTATGCGCATAAGTGCAGACGGAAGAACTGCAGAAGCTATCTTGGTACCACAAACCTTGAATACTCCGCTCGTGATAGAATTGGCATGGAATGGGAAAAATACTCAAGTAGCTACTAAACTTACAGCCTTGGAGGCAGGTGTCAGACACACCTATAATATAAAGGTAGAAGGGACAGGGGAAATAGAGGCGGAAGCTACAGGCTATTTCCGTCGTATGGAAACACCTGTGATTACCGCAGACTTTTTGGCAAAAAAGAATATCTATTATATTACCCATTTTGAAAATGGATATGTTATGAAAGAAAGTAGTCGTGCAGTATCCGATAATCCACGTAACTTCAGTTTACTCTATGATAGCGAACTGCATATAGCTTATTGGGTGGCTTATCCGTATAATTCTTATTATGATGGAAATGTGGGAAGAACGGAAGCATGGGGAAATTTTGATCCTGCATTGTCTTCTAATTTCCAATCCAGTGTGAAAAAAGGATATACTAGTAGTGGCTACGATAGAGGGCACCAAATCCCAAGTGGAGATAGACAGAATAGTCGTACAATGAACCAAGCTACTTTCTATCCAACCAATATGACGCCACAACTCCATAATTTTAATACTCAAATCTGGAAAAACTTAGAAGAGAAGGTTCGTAAATGGGCATCTGGAACAGATACGCTTTATATAGTAACGGGAGCAGTTCCTTCTACTAAAGAAAATCCCGAGATTAAGTGGTATACTAATTCTAATGATAATAAAAAAATAGCCGTACCTCAAGCTTACTATAAAGTGTTGGCAAGAAAAATAGGGGGAACCTATCGTACCATAGGCTTCTATCTTGAGCATAGAGATGGATATAATTCTAAGGGTTATATGCAATATGCAGTATCGGTAAGCGATGTGGAAAAGAAGACAGGCTTTACTTTCTTTCCACAAATAGACCGCAATATAAAAGCAACTCTCAATAAAGAGCAGTGGCAATAAATGAGCAGAACAAGAATTTTATTTTACTAATTAATCTAAAGAACATGAATCTAAAAAGAATGCTTCCCTTTATGGGATTGACAGCTATGCTATTCGTTTCGTCTTGTACTAATGAAGACGACTATAGCACTTGGCGCACCAAGCAAGGCGTGAACTTCACGTCGCAAATTACAGAGGCTTCTCGTGCTACTGTAGATAATACTTGGACTGCCGGAGACGAAATAGGTATCTTCAGAACTACAGCAGGTAGTGGTTTGGCAGAAGCTACGGAAAAGAATGTAAAATACACTGCTGCACCCGATGGCACATTGACTCCGGCTGGAGATCCTATCTATCACCCGGCGACAGGAGCATCGGACTTTGTGGCGTACTATCCTTATCAAGCCAATCCCACAGGTAGTAGCGTTTCTGTAGATGTAACTAAGCAAACAGAACCTACAAAGATAGACTTGCTGTACTCCAATAATAGTACAAATGTAGCTGCAGGAAAAAATGTAAATTTGGTCTTTAAGCATCAGCTTACACAAATCGTGCTGAACATTACAGCAGATGCCACCATAGCTTCTACAGCAGGACTTACTGTGAGCTTGGGTAATGTTCCTACTACAGCTGCATTGGAACTTGCTACCGGTGTACTTACAGCAGGTACTACTATGGGTACTATCCAAATGAATGTTACAGCAGAAGGTACTAAAGCTACTGCTATCCTCGTACCACAAGCCAAGGGAGAAGGGCGTGTTCTTACTTTCACTTTGGGAGGAAAGACCTACGCATATACTTTCCCTGTAAACACCGCATTTGAGGGAGGTACAAAACACGTTTATAACGTGAAGATGGCTGTAGATAATAATACGCAAAAGCTGACAGTGAGCTTTCAAGGAGCTTCTATCACAGATTGGGTAGAAAAACCGGGTGATGATATCACTGTAACTTTCCCCGGAGAAGAACAACCTACACCGGATCCTACCACTCCTAAAGTACTCTTTAATGCTCCTTTCCAGAGTGGAGTAGACGGATTTACTGAAGATTATTTCAGTAAGGCAACAGCAATTTCTGCAGTTTGGACACACGCTGTTTATAAGGAAGTTGGTTATGTAAAAGCAACAGCTTTTGAGGGAAAGCCTAAGAATATTAAACATGCTGCAGAGTCTCGTCTT
Organism: Phocaeicola sp.; assembly: GCA_022764505.1. Taxonomy (GTDB): domain Bacteria; phylum Bacteroidota; class Bacteroidia; order Bacteroidales; family Bacteroidaceae; genus Phocaeicola. The sequence goes on from JALEQJ010000018.1 coordinate 4,810, forward strand.
GTTTCTCCGGAAATAGACCTTACTACAGCTACGACACCTGTATTGGCATTTGAGCATGCTGCCAGATTCTTTACTTCTTTTGCTACCGAATGTAAGGTACAAGTTCGTATAGTAGGAGAAAATACTTGGACTGACCTTAGCATTCCTACACAGCCTACAGACAGTAAAGAATGGCCTTATGTCAATTCCGGTAGTATAGATCTTTCTGCTTATAAAGGTAAGAAAGTACAGATAGCATTCTACTATAAAAGTACAGCAGAAAGTGCAGGAACATGGCAAGTAAGAAAACTTACTATCACAGACGGAGCAGGTGGTACAACTCCTGCACCGGAGGAACCTAAACCAACCCCCGAAGAACCTAAACCCAATCCGGTAGAACCTACTCCAACTCCTAATCCTACAGAACAAACTATCTTCTTGGAAACAATGGGAGAAGGCGATTATTCTAAAAATAGACCTAAAGTCGCAGATTTTAAAGATTGGTTTGCTAAAGGGAATACCTACGAAGACTTGGATTCTGCGAAAAAAGTTGATATCCGCTCTCTAAAAAATAACAAGGACATTAATGCAAGCCTTTGGTTCTCGGCGAAAGGTGCAGGAAACTTGAAAATTTCAGGTTTTGATACTACAGGTTATACAGAATTGCTCTTGACATTTGATATGGCAGGAAATAAAGCCGGTATGACAAGCCCATTAAAAGTTTTTGCAGATGATAAGGAAGTTACTTATCCTGCTACAGCACTGACAGGAGATAATAAATACGTGTCTGTATCTGTTGCTATCCCGGCAGGTACCAAGACTTTGAGATTTATGTCTGACGCTACAGCAAACAGCCAAGGTACACGTCTTGACAATATCAAACTCACAGGTAAGAAATAAAATCGCTAAAATTAAAGAGCGGAGAAAACCCTCGTGCTTTTCTCCGCTCTTTTCTAAAATACACTAATTTAGACGGCAGTTAATAGAAGACGTCTATTCGTAGAAAAAACTCTACAAAAACAAAGTACAATAAACCCTATTCCTTATGAAGCATAAGCTATTGCTATTCCTATTGTTGTTACCGCAATTTCTTTTGGCACAGAGTGGTCATACGTTGCGTGGTAGCATCATCGGTTCACAGAGTGGAGAGCCCATAGGTGGTGTGGTGGTGCGTGTCTTAAATCAAGATTTGCAAACTACATCGGATCTACAAGGGAATTTTAGTCTCGTTGGACTTGCTCCCGGTAAATACACCATAGAGCTTAATTCTATTCTTATCCAACCCAAGTATCTCCACGTGGAAATAGCATCTATAGGAGACACAGAAACCGGTATCATCAAAGTACAGGAACTATCCTCTACTACCACAGACCTTGCTTCTGTAGGACAGATAGATGCAGAACTCTTTGACGAAGATGGAGGTACTTCTACACAGGAAGTAAATACTCTGGTACTCATTTCCAATGATGTTTTCTTGAAGAACGCATCTTTTCAGCTATCACCTTTGCGTTTCAGCCCACGTGGCTATGATAACACACGCCAGCAGAGATACATCAATGGCGTAGCCTTTAATGACCAGAACAGAGGTGTCTTTAACTATGCAGCTGTAGGTGCACTCAATGATATGACCCGCAATGGAGATGCTACACAATTTACCCAAGCAGGCAGCTTTACATTTGGTGCATTGGGTGGAGCGGAAAATATCAATATGCGTGCTTCTGCCTATACTACAGGACATAAAGCCACCCTTAGTCTTACCAACAGAAATTATTACTTGCGTGGTATGTACACCTACTCTACAGGTTTGAATCGTAGAGGTTGGGCTTTTACTACTTCTATAGGAGGTAGATATGCCAATGAAGGTTATATAGATGGTACTTACTATCGCAATTTGGCTTTGGCTTTCTCCGCAGAAAAACAATGGGAGGGAGGCAAACATAGTCTTTCATTCGTTACACTCTTCTCTCCTACGGTGAGAGGACAACAAGGAAGTACATTCAAAGAAGTGTACACTCTCACAGATAATTACAGATACAACCCCAATTGGGGATATTACAACGGAAAGAAACGTAATGCCAGAGAGGTCTATACTTTTGACCCTACAGCAGTACTTTCTCATATATGGAAAATCACACCACAAACCACACTCACTACAGGTTTGGGTGTACACTTTGCACGTTATGGAGGTTCTTCTTTGAACTGGTATAAAGGGGCAGACCCAAGACCGGATTACTATCGCTACCTTCCTTCCTACTTTGAAGATGGAGCTATCAAGGATCATTTGTTGGTAGGGTGGCTTAGTGAAAATACAGATTACACACAAATAGATTGGAACAGTCTCTATACCGCCAACTTAAATAATGTGAAGTATGGCAATGGTGATGCTATTTATATGATAGAAGAAAGAAGAAGCGATTTATTCGAGACTACTTTCAATAGTACTGTAAATTCTCAGTTGAACCGTAAACTGAGACTTACGGCAGGCATAGAAGCCCGCTACTCTATCTCAGACCAATTTAAGACAGTGAAAGATCTTATGGGAGCTACGCACGTCTTGGATATAGACAAGTATGCAGAAAGAGATTTTGCCGGAGATTTTGATAAGATGCACAATGACCTTAATCGTCCCCATCGTTTGGTTTACAAGGACGGAATTTTCGGTTATCACTTCAAATATCATATTTATTCTGCGAGTGCTTGGGCTGTGAATAACTATAGCTCTCGCTATTGGGACTTCTACTATGGATTCAAGGTGAAACATACTTCTTTCTATAGAGATGGACAAATGAGAAACGGTCGTTATCCGGAAACTTCCTATGGTAAAGGAAAAACACACTCGTTTACAGATTTGAGTATAAAGGGAGGAGCTACCTATAAATTCAATGGTCGCCACTTGATCAGTGCGAACTTTAGCTATGGAAGCGAAGCTCCACTCCCCAACAATGCTTATGTTTCTCCACGTATTACAGACGGCTCAGTGCACGATTTGAAGAGCGCGCGTATCTTGAGTGGAGATTTGAGCTATATTATATCTTTACCTTCTTTCGTAGGACGTGTAGGGGTATTCCAAACCAACTTTTATGACCTTATGGAGCGCAATAGCTACTATGATGATACCGAAAAGACTTTCTTGAATCACGTGATGTACGGTATCAACAAAATCCATAGAGGGATAGAACTCGGAGCTACCTATAAGATAGATGGCAACTGGAGTGTAGATGTAGCAGGTAGTGCGGCACAATACTATTATAGTAATAATCCAGGTGGCGTGAAGAGTGCAGAAAACGGCAAAATAGCAGATGAACACGAAATGGTGTATATGCGCAATGTAAGTGTAGGAGGTATACCACAGCTTGCAGGAACTATAGGACTACGCTATTTCATTAACTACTGGTTCCTTGGGGCACACCTCAATGGTTTCGGACGTAACTATATTTCTGCTTCTCCTATTCGTCGTTTGGCTTCTACTTATGCTACAGTGGAGCCTAACACTCCGGAATACGATGCTTATAAACAACTTACTACACAAGAAAAACTAAGCAGTGGTTGTACCTTGGATTTATCTGTAGGTAAAATGTTCTACTTAGGAAGTAGGTCTTTGAGCATCAATGTCTCTGTGAATAATGTATTGAACAGAAGAGGGGTATTTACAGGAGGGTTTGAACAGGGACGTTATGACCTTACTAAGCCCAATAAGTATGCGAGCCGTTACTTCGTGATGCCCGGTATCAATTGCTTCATCAATGCTTCTTATCGTTTTTAATTATTAACTCACTCTAAAACACTATACAAATGAAACTTCTTCATAAAATAGGAATGGCGTTATTGACCGTTTTGACTTTTACTGCTTGCGAAAAGACTTACGATGCTCCTCCTCTCAATGAACCTACTTACACAGGCGCACCTGCTAATGTTACCATCGCACAGCTTAGAAAACAATATCCGGCTACTGCCACTACACCACTTACCATAGACAAAGACTTGATCTTGAAAGCCTATGTCTCTGCAGAAGATCAATCCGGAAATATCTACAAGAAAATCTTTATACAAGATGAAACAGGTGGTTTGGAAATAGAAGTAGATCAAACCAATATATTTAATCATTACCGTGTAGGGCAAGAGGTATATATCCTGTTGAAGGGCTTATCCGTCTCTGTATATGGAGATGAACCACAGCTCGGACACCCGCAAGGTACCAACTTCCGTATTCCTTGGGATATATTCCGTAGCAAATGTATTGCCAATGGTTGGGCTAATGCTGCCAATGTCGCTCCTATCGTAATAGAAGACATCAGTCTGGTAAATGCCGATGTGGAAAAATACAAGTTTATGCTCGTAACACTGAAAGGTGTGCGTTTCCAAAATGGCGGTAAAGCTCCTTATGCACCTACTACAGGTTATGGACAGGAAACACTTACAGATGCTAAGGGAAACAGTATCGTGGTGCGTACCAGCAACTATTCCGATTTCGCTTCGCAAATGCTTCCTAAAGGTAAAGGCGAAGTAACCGGTATCTTGGGACGTTTCCGTGGTGCTTGGCAATTTACACTTCGTTCTATCAATGATGTGGCGAACTTTGATGGTTCTGATGCTGTAGATAAACCGGTAGAAGAGCCTACTACTATCGTGGTATTTAGCGAAAACTTCGGTACGCCGGAGAAAACAGGCACCCAATGGCCTCTCTTCGCAAAATATACTAAATTTGAAAATTACGGGAAAGTAAAATTCACAGCTACAGGTGAACCTTCTGTACGTGTGGTAAGTGGACATACCAATGTTTGGTTTCCCAAAGAAGCAGATGCCAGTGTTACTATTTCCGAAATACCGTCTACTATTAAAACAGCCACTTTAGAATTTGCTTTGGGAGCTAATGTCTATAATGCAGGCGAAACACAAGATCTGAACGCATTCGCAATAAGCGTGAATGGTAAAGCCGTAGATTTCGGGTCTAAAGTGGTAACCGGAGACAAGAAAGAAGGAAATACTCCTTTCTCTTTCAAAGTAGAAAATGTAGCATTGCAAGAAAAGAATACCATAGTTTTCTCTGTACCTACAGACAAAAACTCATTCGGTATGCGTTTGTTTAGCGTAAAACTTACCGGTACAGGTACAGCAGGTAATACCATCACTCCTAAACCCACCAACTAATCTGTTTAGCTTATGAAAATACTCAGTACACTATTTGCTTGTTTGGTGCTGTGGGCAAATACCACAGGGGCATGTGCACAAAAGAAATTGGGCGTATATGCAGCTGGTTTCTACAATGTGGAAAACCTTTGGGACGCAGAAGACGATCCTAATAATACGGGCGATGATGATTTTACCCCTAAAGGGCGTTATCAGTGGACGCAAGATAAATACGAACAGAAGCTGATGAATATAGCTGTAGTGCTTTCTCAACTGGGTAAGGACTATTGTCCTGCGGGTGCAGCCCTCATCGGAATAGGAGAGATAGAAAATAGAAAAGTACTGGAAGATCTTGTGAAGACAGGACCTTTGCGCTCTATGGGTTACGAAATAGTACATTTTGAATCTCCGGACTATAGAGGTATAGATGTAGCGGCACTGTACAATCCGCGTCTTTTCACTTTAGAAAAAGCACAAGTCTATCCGTATAAAAATCCGGCGGATCCACGCTTCCGTACCAGAGATATTTTGTTGGTAAGTGGAAAATTGGCATCGGAACCTTTCCATATGATTGTATGCCACTGGCCCTCTCGTAGAGGCTCAAAATCTTCTCCTACTCGGGAGTTTGCCGCACAGATTACCAAGCATATCGTAGACTCTATACGCAATAGCAATGATGATGCCAAAGTTCTCATAGTAGGCGACTTGAACGATGACCCTTATAACAAAAGTGTAAGCAAAGTGTTGGGTGCAAAAAGAAAGATGGCAGATACTCCCAAAGAGGGCTTGCTCAATGCTACTTGGAAACTTTACGATGATGGCGTAGGTTCGCTTTGCTATCAAGGACAGTGGAATTTATTTGACCAGCATATTATTACAGGCAATCTACTCGGGGCAGACAAACGTACACTCAAGTTTTGGAAAACAGAAGTCTTTATCCGTCCATTCTTGATACAGCAGGAAGGTAAATATAAAGGCTATCCGTTCCGTACTTTCGATGGTGATACCTTTAAGAGAGGATATAGTGATCACCTTCCTACAGTAAGTTATTTTGTAAAGATCATAGCAGACTAAATAGGCATTGTTTTAGCAATCCTTATCTTGTGAGTATAGAAACTGTGTCTTTCCTAAAATGGACAGGCACAGTTTTTTTATACTTGCTTGTGCCAGTCTACGCTTTGGGTAGAATTTATGGATAACGCATAAAAAGGTTATAAGCTTCCATACTCATACCCTTGAGGTTATCAATAAAAAAGAAGAGATACTGAATATGGAAAGACATAAAATCATCGTATTATATTTGCTCAATAAGATAAATTATGAAACACGCTGAATTTAAGGCAATGGCGAGACAATATCAAATAGATTTCAAGGTCAATGACCCGGAGATTAACATTGCCGCTGATAGATTTCCTATCCGTATTATTCGGAAGAACGGCAAGGAATATAAGATAGAGGTAAGAAGTTCGTTGAATTGGAAAGATTGCCGTGATGAGAATGGTCTCTATCGCATTTTCTTTAGCGGATTCCGAAAAGAGATAACGGAAGAGATTGACAAAGAAGCGTCTTTGACAAAAGGGCAAATGGTTACAAATCTTTTGCGTAGCGAACATATTCCATACAACGTGTTTTTCCCTATGAGATATGACTTAAAGGGAACTGCCCGCTTGTTCAATCGTATTTTCGGAGAGGCACGAATCGCTACTATCAGCAAAATAAGCATAGAGTATAACCCGAAAGGTCTTGCCGATGGCACTTCCTTTGATGTTTACATAGAATATACACCAATGAGAGCAAATTCTGGAAACAAGGGTGGTATTGGTATTGAAGTGAAATATACGGAAAAGGAATATCTTATCAAATATGGTACGAAGGAGTGGGAGGAAACACATAACGCTTCCGGTATTCATCTTGCCGACAATTATAGTAATCCAAGTAATGCTTGTGGTTGGTTCAAACCTGAGTTTATAGCAGATGTCCCTTTTGAGGACAAAGAAAACATAGCAGAACATGTGGCTGCTAATCGCTATCGTCAAATATGGCGCAACCATATTCTTGGCGCATCTATGATACTCGGGTTGAGTGAAAAACAAGAGGATAAACTTACTGAATTTACAAGTCTCACGATTTATCCCAAAGCCAACGGGCATTTTTCAACGGTCTGGAGCGAATACGAATCCAAACTGACACCTGCCGGATTGAAAACGTTCAAACACATCACATACGAAGAACTATTCCCTTTGATGCAAGAGTGTTTGAGTGAAGCAAACATTCCCAATCTCAACGAATGGATAGATTACCTTAACAGACGATATATTATAAAATGAAAATTTTGCATCTTTCAGACACCCACGCTTGCCATCATCGTTTATACGACTTGCCCGAAGCTGATATCTTGGTTCATTCGGGCGATTTCACTATGACAGGAAGCGAAAATGAAGCTCTTGACTTCTTGAATTGGTTTTGCGACCTCTCATATCCACACAAGATATTTATCTGTGGCAACCATGATGACTGTTTGTATGGGGCAGACATCAATGGTCTAGATCACAATGTCCATTATTTATGCAATTCCGGGATAGAAATTGAAGGCTTGAAGTTCTATGGTGTACCTATGTTTATGAAAGATTGCATCAGCAACAGGCAAAACCGGAATTATGCTAAGATTCCGTCCGATACAGATGTCTTGATAACGCATTGTCCTGCATACGGCATATTAGACTTTGACGATAACATAAACTACGGCTCAGAAGAATTGTTACAACGGATAGCACAGATAAATCCACGACTACACTTGTTTGGGCATATCCATATACAGCATGGACTGATTCATAATGGCTCAACCATATTTTCTAATGGTGCCATTATGAACGTAGATTATTCTTCACTCAATAATGCAAATCTAATAGAGATATAACTTTTCCTTATCTTAAAACAGTTCCAATCCGCAACTTTACTGCGGAAGTAGGAGGTTCATATAAAAGGACTTATACAGAATCGTTTCCGCCTTCAAGAAGCGGTGGATCTAATTCACCTTATTCTCTATCTATATTCCCTACTATGGTTTATATAAACTCCGATGGAAGTTTACAAGAACTTTAGTGGAAGTTTGTATCAACTAAGGTGCGGTATAAAATTTCGGAAAGCTCTGTTTAAGATGGTATTATACTGCTATCAGTATAGCAAAAGTATTTACCCGTATGTAAAAATAGAGATGATGTATCTTATTGTCTTTGGATTATAGAACCGAAAGGGCATAAAAAAAGGAGTACCGCTGTACTCCAACCTTTGTTAACCTTAAATCTAATACTATGAAAAACACAGTACAAAGGTAGGGTACTTTGGGTTATCTCCAAACAATTTGGAGAAAAATCGCTGTTTTATAACAAAGTTTCATAGAATAGAGGCGTTTTATGAAATTATTTTACTTTTGTTTAGATGATGCAGGCTCTCTTTTAATAACTGTAAGCTTGATAACTGGTTTGTTTCTTGCTTGAAACCACGTAAATGCAAAAGTTTTTGTTCTTGGGAATTTAACCACTTTATATTTCGTAAGATAGCGTGAAATACCTACTTTTGCCTACGCAGATAAAGACGTATGGACGAAAGAAGAAAGATCTTATTACCCATAGAAGCGCATTTGGAGAAAGCTAAACAGCTTTTTGATGCCTCATTGATAAGCGATAATGCTATGGTACAGTTGCTGTTAGAACATGTAAAACAGCAGACGGGAAAAATGATGCGTCCTATTTTGACTTTACTTACAGCTCGTCTTTTCGGAGAACCTACAGAGGCTACTTATCATGCCGCCCTCGCATTGGAGCTGTTGCACACTGCCAGCTTGGTACACGATGATGTGGTGGACGAGAGCGATAAAAGGCGAGGACAGCCCGCCTTGCACGTGAAGTTCAATAATAAATATGCGGTGCTTACGGGGGACTTCTTGTTGGGACTAAGTTTACAGCATGCTGCTATGACACAAGATGTAGAAATAGTGAACATAGTAGGAGGACTCGGGAAAGACTTGGCGGCAGGAGAGATTATTCAGCTTGAAAATACACAGAACAAGACTTTTACAGAAGATGTGTATTATGATATACTGAAGAAAAAAACAGCAGCTTTGTTTGTCGTTGCTACGCATGCAGGTGCTCGTTCGGTGCGTGCCGCTGCAGAAGATATAACTCGTGTGAACAGATTTTCCGAAATGCTGGGTATAGCATTCCAAATTCGTGATGATATCTTTGATTATTCGGACAGTGCGGAAATAGGTAAGCCTACAGGCAATGATATGCACGAGGGAAAGCTTACACTTCCGGCACTTTATTATATCAATAGCAGTACAGATCCGGCTGTGAAAGAGATGGCTTACAAAATACGTTCCAAAGTAGCTACAGCTACGGAAATAGCAGATTTTGTGGCACAGGTAAAGCAGGCAGGAGGGATTGCTTATGCAGAGCAAACCATGCAGAAATTCAGAAAGGACGCTATAGAGGCTCTCTCACCCTATACTACACACGAAGTATATCCTGCACTGATAGCTTACTTGGATTACACTATCGGTAGGACGAAGTAATCTTTTGTATAGAGAGATTATTTAGAGGATAAGTTTATAGTAAAAACTTCAAAGCTGATAATGTCTCATAAGTATAGCTGCCATACATAATGTTTTTTGCATCACCGAATGTTTTTCTTATGGCTTCCATATCTGTTCTCTCAAAACGCATTTTATCATAGATGCTGCGGTATCCAATAGCAGACAGAGCCTAAAATAAACCCATAGCGAAAAAGTAAATTTGGGCAAAGCGTAGCGAATTAGCTGGAAGAGCATTCGTTACGCTTTTTTTCTATGGGACAGAGCTAACGAAATACCACCTCGAAGCCAAACATGGCAAGAGTTCAGTTACCACCTCTTTACTCCCGTAACGGGTGTATATTTCTTGCTAAATGGCTCTGTTTCTGTGATTTGCATAGTTTTTATAGCTGTCGGTAACTCTCTATAAACTAATTTTGTAACCCCCAAAAGGAGTGAGTTATGCGTAGTACATTCAAGGTATTATTTTACGTGAAGAAAGGTAGCGAGAAGCCGAACGGTAACCAGCCTTTGATGTGCCGTATCACGATGGACGGGAAGGGCAATATCTCCCTGCCGAGCGATATAGGTGCAACCGCCATGATCGAGCGAGAAATCTGCGAACTGTTCGGGGTTATCGCCCCGACGGTTCGAGCAGGGATAAAGGCTCTCTGCAAAAGCGGAGTTTTGAAAGAGTACGGCATAAAACGCCTTATCCGCCTGTCGGAGAGAAGTTACATCGAAGTTTACGACCTCGAAACGATAGCCGCCATCGCTTTCCGTGTTGAATCGTTCGGGGCGGCGAGAGTCCGCAGGGCATTATTAGAGAGGATTATACACGGGCGAAAAAAGAAATACAGACCGAGAAGCTGAAAGGGGTGGTAACCGTTACAGCCGCCAACATCGCCGAGAGTGTCGGTTCTCTTTTCGGCAGTAACAAGGTCAAGAGATTGGAAAGGGAGAACACCTCCCTGTATAGGGAGATAGCCGACCACGAGGAAACCATCGAAGCCCTGCAAGACAGAATACAGACCATGCAGACCGACCATAACCGACAACTGTCGGATATGCAAAAGAAGCACCGAAAGGAAATGACGGACAAAGAAACAAGACACAAAGAGGAAATATCGTTTCTGAAAACGGTAATCGCAAAGGAAAAGCAGAGGAATGAAGATATAACCGTTTTATCTTGCTGGAAAACAATAAAAAAGTGCCGTTTATGATGTCTTATGAATGGCACTTTTTGTGTAGATTTGCAAATAAAAGTACATGGGGAACTGTGCTGGGTGCGTGATGAACAAAAGACTTTCGGAAAAATACACGTGAATACGGAACTATAAATCAAAGTAGTATGAAACTTAAAACATTTATCATCATGGGATTTATCAGTACATCTTGTTTGGGTGGCTGCGCCCAACGCCCCGGTCCTTTGGGCGAAAAAACAATCAAGCTCGACGATTTCGATTTCTCTACCCCCATTACGGACATTTTTCCCGACCGCTATATAAGCACCGAGTGGGGAGAAAATTGGTATCGGATACCTTCCCCCTGCACTGAATACGGACATCTGTATCAAAAAGAAACCCGCACAAACTATGATGATGGCAATGCCTTTTGGATTACTTATAGCCAGCAGAGTTACTGCGATGCCGACGAGTTCCTGAGCATGTTCGGATATACGTTCAGCTCAGCCAATTTTGCCGTTACGCTCGACGGACGACGCATCGTCGCAGCTGGTGGCTGCAATCACGACCTCACACAGGAAGACTGCGACCGTTTCATCGCCTTTCTCACCAAGCGTTACGGAGAGTCTGAGCAGGGAGACGGAAAGTGGTTCCCCGTCCGCCTTTATAAATGGAGGCTGAAAGATCGGACGCTGACGTTTGCCATACACGAAACCGACGAGCACAATATCTTGAAGATCGAAAAAGTCTATCATGAAGAAGATAACACCCTCGAAATACGTGAAGGCAAGCGCAGAAACCGTACCGAAGGCTATTTCTTTGTGTTCGACGGTGAATGGTATGACCGCTTTGTCCGCACACAGAACATGGCAAGAGGCGATTTTGCCTTTACTTACTGATTAAACACAAAAAAAGGGAATTAGGAAATCTTAATCAGAACGAAATGATGAATATTTCAGCTTTGGCAAATGTTCTATGTAGGGACATCGCTCAAAATAGTTCCATAAACAAGCCTCCGGTGGGGTTTTCGTTGGGGGCTTCTGACCTTTGCACATATAAAAAGCAATATCGGAGCGTTACACCCCAAAAGCATCCTACTATCTATTACATAATGAAACGACATACTTAGCTGATCGGTGCGGATCTCCCACCATGCGGACAAATCCCGGTAACAAAATGACAAAACGGACAATGTTCCTAACATGCCAACTTGTAAATGGGATGAATGATTTTCTTTTTTCGCAAGTTGATTTTATAAAATTGCCACCGAAAGTTCGTACTTTCGGAAAAAGATGTCGTATTTGCAAATGAAAGAGTTATTTGACAGCATAGCAACGTAAAACGCTGAAATTCGCACAGTTGCTAAATCGTTACCTCTATTTCTTAAATAATCCGCTAAAAGTTTATTTCTCAATTGGTTATGTCAAACTGAGAAGAATCTAAAATATAACATCTCATGATGTTTTTCTGTTCAAGTTTCCTTGCCTAAAGAATAGTAAAGGTAAAAAACACAGAATATAGCCAAATAGAGCGTGTGTAGATACGTGGTTTTTGGCAAAAAAATAACATCTTTGCAGAATGAATTGGATAGGACAGATAGCAATCGTAGATTTACTTATCAGCGGTGTGCTGATAGGCATTATTGTTTCTGCACCCTTAGGACCGGTAGGTATTCTCTGTATACAACGCACACTGAATAAAGGTAGATGGGTGGGCTTTGCTACTGGTTTAGGGGCTACAATGAGCGATATTATTTATGCCGTACTTACGGGGTATGGTATGAGTTTTATGTACGATTTTATTCATAAGTACGAGATACCTTTACAAATAGTAGGAAGTATATTACTGCTTTTTTTTGGTATCTATACCTTTCGTACAGACCCCTTGAAATCTATGCACAAAGGTTCCGGTACTACAAATTCTTATCTTCAGAATCTTATTACCGCTTTTTTTGTTACGCTTTCCAATCCACTTATTATCGCTTTATTCATCGCCTTATTTGCCCGTTTCTCTTTTGTAGTTCCGGAGAATAATATAGGTCTGCAAGCTACAGCCTACTTATCTATCGCTATAGGTGCTGTGTTGTGGTGGCTGACACTTACTTTTTTCATCAATAAAGTACGGACTAAATTTAAGATGAAAGGTATTCGTCGTATCAATCGTACTATAGGAGTAGGTGTGATTTTTGCCTCTATTGTAGGATTGGTACATGCTATTTCCAGCTGTTGTTTTTAAGCAAATGAAGAAAGAATCCCTTATTTATAAAGAAGAAAATATAGTAGTTTACCTGCTGTATATGTGGAGATTGGAAGATACTTTGCGTGCCTTTCAGTTTGATGTAGAGCGTATATTGACTGTACTATGCCTTGAAGACGAAACACAAGAGGAAGAACGTGTTTTTTTGCAAGAACTCATAGATATGATGCTGGCAGAAGGCGTGAAAGAAAGTGGGCATCTACAAGTAAACAAGAATCTCGTGTCATGGCTTACAGAACTACACAATAAACTCTTGGCATCTCATAAAATTCAAAAATACAACGCTTTGTATTATCAGGTTTTGCCTACAATCGTAGAGCTACGTGCCAAGAGTCAAAAAACAGAGATTTCCGAAATTGAAACTTGTTTGGAAGCTATGTATGGATATTCTCTTCTTGAGATGCAAGGAAAACCTATTTCTCAAGTAACCACAGAAGCAATGTTGGGTGTAAAACAGCTCATGGCTACCTTGGCAGAAGTATATAAACAAGAAAAAGCGGGAACATTTCCCTTAGAAAATATATGATATGAAACGAATACTTGTAACAGGTGCCAATGGGCAATTAGGACAAGTGGTAAGAGATCTATCTGCCCAGTATCCACAATTCCAATTTCTATTTACAGATATAGCAGAACTGGATATTTGTGATGCGCAGTCGGTAGAGACTTATATCTCTACCCATAAAATAAACTGGGTATTAAACTGTGCTGCGTATACTGCTGTAGACCGTGCAGAACAAGAAGAAGCCTTGTGCGACAAGATCAATCATATAGCTCCTGCTTATTTGGCTCATGCCATAGAGAAAGCAGGTGGACGTATGATTCATATTTCTACAGATTATGTTTTCAATGGTACGGCTCATATACCTTATACGGAAGAAACTCCTACTGCTCCTATTGCAGTGTATGGTCGTACCAAGCGAGCCGGAGAAACAGCACTCTTGGAAGCTTGCCCTGCGGCGATCATTCTGCGTACAGCATGGCTATACTCTGTTTACGGTAATAACTTTGTGAAGACTATGCTCAGATTAGGAAGAGAAAAAACAGAACTGGGCGTTATCTTTGATCAAATAGGAACACCTACCTATGCCAATGATTTGGCAAAAGTTATGCTTGCTTGCATTGTACAAGATATTCCGGCAGGCATTTATCACTTCAGCAATGAAGGAGTTTGTTCTTGGTACGATTTTACGAAAGAAATTCATCGTCAGGCAGGTATTACTACTTGTAATGTGAAACCACTGCACACGGTAGATTATCCTACACCTGCACAACGTCCGCATTATTCTGTACTGGACAAAACCAAAATCAAGCAAACATTGGGTATCACTATTCCACATTGGACAGAGAGCTTGCAAGAATGTATCTGTTTATTGGAAAAAGCAACCACGAAATAAAAAACGAAATAAAATACAATGAACGAAATAGATAGAAGGCGCACCTTTGCTATTATTGCACACCCCGATGCGGGTAAGACTTCGCTCACAGAAAAATTACTCCTCTTCGGGGGACAAATACAGGTAGCAGGTGCGGTAAAATCTAATAAAATAAAGAAGACGGCTACATCGGACTGGATGGACATAGAGAAACAGCGTGGTATATCGGTTACTACGTCTGTTATGGAGTTCGATTATCAGGACTATAAAATCAATATCTTAGATACGCCGGGTCACCAAGACTTTGCAGAAGATACCTATCGTACCCTCACAGCTGTAGATAGTGTAATTATCGTGGTAGATGGTGCCAAAGGGGTGGAAACGCAGACCAGAAAGCTTATGGAAGTGTGTAGAATGCGCAATACTCCTGTGATCATCTTTGTGAACAAGATGGATAGAGAGGGGAAAGATCCTTTTGATCTGTTAGATGAATTGGAGGAAGAACTGAAGATAGCGGTGCGTCCTCTTTCGTGGCCTATAGATCAGGGACAACGTTTCAAAGGAGTGTACAATATCTATGAGCAAAATCTCAATCTCTTTCAGCCTTCCAAGACAGTGGTAACAGAGAAAGTAGAAGTAGATATTCACTCTACAGAATTGGAAACGCATATCGGAGATAGGTTGGCAACTAAGCTTAGAGATGATTTGGAACTGATAGAAAGCGTATATCCGTCTTTTCAGCGTGAGGATTACTTGGAGGGGACGTTGGCACCCGTATTTTTCGGTTCAGCTTTGAACAATTTCGGAGTGCAAGAACTCTTGGATTGCTTTGTACAGATAGCCCCCAGCCCACGTGCTACTACAGCGATAGAACGCACGGTAGAACCTTCGGAAAATAAGTTTACGGGTTTCATCTTTAAGATTACTGCCAATATAGACCCCAATCATCGTTCTTGTGTTGCTTTCTGTAAAATCTGTTCGGGTAAGTTCGTGAGAAATATGCCTTACCTTCACGTAAGACATAATAAATCTATGCGCTTCTCTTCTCCTACACAGTTTATGGCGCAACGTAAAACTACGGTAGACGAAGCTTGGGCAGGAGATATTATCGGGCTTCCGGACAATGGTACATTCAAGATAGGCGATACGCTGACAGAAGGAGAATTACTCCACTTCAAAGGATTGCCCAGTTTCTCTCCGGAAATGTTTAAGTACATAGAAAACGCAGACCCTATGAAGGCAAAGCAGTTGGCAAAAGGAATAGACCAACTGATGGACGAGGGGGTAGCACAGCTATTTGTCAATGAATTTAATGGTAGAAAGATTATAGGTACTGTAGGACAACTGCAATTTGAGGTAATTCAATATAGATTGGAGAATGAATACAATGCCAAGTGTAAGTGGGAACCTGTCAGTCTATACAAAGCCTGCTGGATAGAAAGTGATGATGCCGCAGAATTGGAAGCTTTCAAGAAACGTAAATATCAATATATGGCAAAGGACAGAGAAGGAAGAGATGTGTTCCTCGCCGATAGTGGTTATGTTCTTCAGATGGCACAAATGGATTTCAAAAACATTCGTTTCCACTTCACGAGCGAATTTTAAGTAGCATAAACAATGAAAAAACTGATATTAATTCTGGTGGCTTGCCTCTGTACAATGGCAGGCACAGCGCAAAATATGCACCCCAAAAGAGAGTTCCGAGGCGCATGGATACAATGTGTAAATGGACAGTTTCAAGGGAAAACCACAGCAGAGATACAGAAAATGCTTATATCTCAGCTTGATGTCTTGGAAGAAGCAGGCATCAATGCCATAATATTCCAAGTAAGACCAGAAGCAGATGCTCTATATAACTCCCCTTACGAGCCATGGAGCCGTTTTCTTACAGGCGAACAAGGAAAAGCCCCCGTGCCTTATTGGGATCCCTTGCAATTTATGATAGATGAATGCCACAAAAGAAATATGGAACTGCACGCATGGGTAAATCCTTATCGGGCAAAGACAAAAGGTACTACTCGTCTGTCTACTATGCACCCGCATTATAGACACCCGGAAATGTTCTTTACGTATGCAGATCAAATGTATTTTGACCCGGGATTGCCTTCTTCAAGAAAGTATATCTGTATGATAGTAGAGGACATCGTAAAGAGATATGATGTAGATGCTATTCATATGGACGATTATTTCTACCCTTATCCGGTGCCGGGGCTTACTATCCCGGACGATAAGAGTTTTGCCGCTTATGGAAGAGGTTTCTCTAATAAAGGAGATTGGCGCAGAGATAATGTAAATGTACTTATCAAAGAACTACATGAAACCATTCGCTCTACAAAGCCTTGGGTTAAGTTCGGGATTTCTCCTTTTGGAATCTATAGAAATGAGAAGAGCGTAGCTTATGGTAGTAAAACCAATGGGTTGCAGAACTATGATGACCTCTATGCAGATGTACTTCTGTGGGTAAACAATGGTTGGATAGACTATAATATACCACAGATTTATTGGGAAATAGGACACCCTGCAGCAGACTATAATACTTTGGTGCGCTGGTGGGCAAAACACGCTTCGGCACGTCCGTTATATATAGGACAAGATGTTATTCGTACTGTAACAGCTTCGGATTCAAGAGACCCCTACACCAATCAGATGCCTGCTAAATATAACTTACAGCGTTCTTTGCCACAAGTACAAGGTAGTGCGCAGTGGTATGCTTCGGCAGTAATAGAGAATAAGGGAAACTACAAAGATCTTTTGCAACAGTATTATCATAGATATCCCTCTTTGCAACCTGCGGCTCCATTTATAGACAACAAGCCTCCTAAGCGTGTGAGAAAGCTCAAAGCTGTGTGGACAGAAGACGGTTATATGCTATTTTGGACACCTTCCAAAGGAAAGAAAGAGATGGATAAATCTATAGCGTATGTGGTATATAGATTTGCAGAAAATGAAGGCGTTAATCTTAATAATACCAAACGTATCGTTACCATTACAAGAAATACCTTTGTGAAATTGGATTATCAGTTTGGCAATACACGATATCGTTACGTAGTAACTGCTTTGGATAGACTGCAAAATGAATCCAAGGGCAAGGATAAACTTGTGAAGCTATAAATATCATATGCTCTATATTAAGAAAGCTCTCAAAGGAATTTCCTTTGAGAGCTTTCTTATTGTGTATTGTCTCCTATACTTTATATGCGTGAAGCGAGAAAGACTCCTTGTTTTACTCTATCGGAAATACCTATGCCTCCTATGAGATTTCCCCCTATATGTAAGCCTTGATATTGGTTTTCTACCTCCTGTACGGCTTGGAATCGTATGGCAGAGTTGGCTTCATATTGAGGTATGGCTCTTTGATGTCTGAAGATACCCAATATCTTGATAGGTGTTTCTTTGGGATACTTGAGCAATTCTATTACAGAACGCTCTACTATGGCGTGAATGCGTTCGTCCGATGCTTCATAGAGTTCGGGGTGCCGTGCGCCTCCCATAAAGAAAGAAAAGAGAGCTTGTCCCTTTGGGGCTTTGTGGTCAAAGCAGGCAGATGGAAACAAAATCCCCAAGATTTCTTTTTTCTCTATGCCGGGTATCAATCCTCCGAAAGCGTGTAACCAACTGTCTTCTCGCTGAGGTAAGGCTACTGCTACTTGTACTACGGGCGCATAATAGAGATTATTCAGGTGTTGGAGGGTGTCTGTGGATAAGAAAGGAAAGAGTTCCGGAAGGGCGTAAGCTCCTACGGTAGATATTACGTGCTTACTCTCTATATGTTTTTCTTCTCCGTCTTGTACGAACGTGGTATGCCACTTGTTTCCTTTTGGAGAAATGTGCGTATAAGCAGCCTGTAGAGAGATATTTTCTTCTCCAATAACCTTGGCAATGGCGTGTGTCAATGCAGAAAAGCCACCTTTCAGAGAAAAAACCTCTTTAGTAGCGGATTTGTCTCTATCTGTTTTAGGCTGTTTGGCTTTGGCTATAGCACCACGTATAAAACTACCATAATCTTGTTCCAAGCGATAGAGTTTAGGAAGGGCAAACTGAGTGATGAGCTTTTCGTGATTGCCTGCATAGATGCCAGAAAGAAAAGGGTCTACAGCATATTCTAAAAAGGATTTTCCCAATCTTCGTTTTGCCAAACTGCCTACAGATTCCAAGGGATCCGTACCTTTCTTACGCCAAGGCTCTAATAAGATGCCGAATTTGTCTTTCCAAGTGAACAAGGGAGTAGTGATGGCACTCCATAAGCCGGAAGGCAGTGCATAAAACCGTGTACCTTTCCAAATGAGACGCTTGTGCGCACTGCGATGTGCTTTTTCTACCTCACAATGCGCAGATAAATCTTGGAGTAATTCTACTATTTCAGGAGAAGAGAGTACGCCTGTATTGGGACCTGTCTCAAATGTATAACCATCTTTTTGGAGGGTCTGCATTTGTCCTCCTACTTGAGGTAGTTTATCTATGAGCTGTATGGTGTATCCTTTCTTTTGCAAGTAGTAAGCAGTGGTCAGTCCAGTGATACCTGCTCCTATGATAGTGATGTCTTTTTCTGTTATATTGTTCATTTGTATTGTTTTATCATCGGGAAGGGAACTATCTCTTCTATGGTGAAGTGAAAAGAAAAGAGCGTTTATCTCCACTCTATCTTTGCCAAATAGTCGTAATGTGCTCCCTGTTCTATGCAAGTAGCCTTGAAGCCATATTGTGAAGCGTAATAGGAGAGGGTTTCAAAGTCCACATAAAGCCATAAGAAAGGTTTCCCTTTTGTTTTTTTGTATTGCATACTATAGGAAAGTTCTCCGTAATAATCTCCTGCTATGTCTATGAGGAAACTTCCATCTTCTTCTTCTTCTTCGTAGAGATAACGTAGATCCGAAGAGTCCATCAGAACGCAGCCTTCGGGTGATAATAATTGCTTGATACGTTCAAAAAAGCGTGGAAATTCTTCTACTTTTCCTATGATACCGGCTCCATTCATAAGCAGTAAAAGGGTATCGTAAGTAGTAGCCCAAGTGGGAGAGAAGAAGTTGCGTTGTTCTGCTTTGATACCTCGTTCTTTCATTACCTGCACACTGAGGGCAGATATATCTATGGCTTCCACGTTCTTTCCCATTTCTTGTAAAGCAAGGCTATGGCAACCACTACCTGCCCCTATGTCTAAGATTTTCCCACGTGCCAAGCGTAATGCGGTTTGTTCTATGGAACTCATTTCTGCATAGGTACGGAAAAGTTGTGAAACGGGAATTTCATCATCGTCAAAGTCTGGAGAGGAGACGATGAGTTTATCTGCCCGACCTTTTTTATGATAGTCTGCTATGGCTTGCCCCATAGGATCTTCTGTAGGAGGTAGTAGGTCTGTGTACATAGAGAAGAGCTTATTTGAATATATTTACAAGAGATGCTAAGACGGTAGCTAAAGCAGCACCTGTAGTAGCTCCTGCCAATGTGGTCTGTAGACTGTTGGCACGCTTGATTTTTTGTGGTACAATGATTTCGCAACCCGGTTCTATCTGCTTCTTGCCGTTTCCTTTTACACGCTGAATTTGTCCATTCATATAAACGATGTAGACTTTGCTCTTCTTCGCTCTGTAGCCATAGCCACCAGCTTGGTCTATGTAGTAGCGTAAATCTGCTCCTTTCTTATAAGTTACCACGTTATTTTGCATAACAGTCCCACTGATGCGTACTGTATTGTTGAATTGCGGTACTTCTATTCTATCTCCTTCTCTAAGCACAATATCTTCTTCTCCACCTGGATTTTTGAGTGCTTCTTCTAAGTTGATACCTACATAATACACATCGCCTATGTCATTAGGAGAATATGCAAGGGAGTCTGTTTCTCCTTTATTGGCTAATTTGAGTAAATCTTCCATATGTTTACGTTCTACCTCATTGATGCGTCTGTGTAGGCGTGCTCCTTTGAGATAGGCATCGGGGGTAGTACCACCTGCTTTGGCAATGATGGAAGAAAGTCTTTCATTCTTTACGGAAAGTGTGTACGCTCCTTTATAAAGAACTTCTCCGGAAATAAATACATTTTGCTGTTCTTGATATCCGGGACTACGTCTTACGAATACCATATCATAGGGTTCTAATACAAAGTTAGGGTTACCGTCTATGATAAATCCATCTTTCAAAGCGAAAGAGAATAGCTGACTGGTTTCCTTCATAGGTTGTGTAGCGTTTCTATTTTTGATTCGTCTGGAAACATCTACACGTATCATTGAAGCCGCCTCTTTCAGTCCTCCGGCCTTGATGATAAGATCTTCTATGCTGGTATTCTTGGCATAATCATAAGTACCCGGGCGCACTATTTCACCTTGGATACTGATAGGACCTTGGTCTTCTAAGTCTTGTATGCTCGGAATATAGAGGACGTCATTCTTCTGTAATGGAATGTCTGCTACATTGCCATTCATAATGCCTATGATGTCTAAAGGAATTACTTCTTTTTGTAGATTTTCGTGTGTCCTTTGCAGTAAAGCACGTCCGGGGAAAGCATCTTCCATAAGTCCCACAGCCTTTTTAACCAATAGGCTTACTGTATTTAACTGTTCACTGAGCTGGTAAGCACCCGGTCTATAGACAGAACCTTTTATTTCTACTTTGTTTTTGAAACGTTGTAGGATTGCATCTATGGTTATGACATCTCCGTCTTGTAATTTGAAGTGTGTATAATTCTTATCATCTACGGTGTAAAGTGCATATTCTTCTCCATCTTGTCTCACTAATCTGATGTTTTTGGTATGTGCATCTCCACTGAATCCTCCTGCATATTGGAGTAGTGCAGCTACACTTTCTCCCGTTTTCATTTCATAGCGCATAGGACGTTTAATTTTTCCTTCTATTTTCACTACCGCATCGTAAGGTGGAACGATGATAACATCTCCTTCTTGCAGGCGAATGTCATCTTGCGTCTTTCCTCTCATAATAAAGTCGTAAACGTCTACGGAGGCTATCTTTCTACCTTGCCTTACCACTTGTATAGAGCGTAAACTGCCTATAGAACTCATACCTCCTGCTCTATAAAGGGCGTGGAATACAGAAGAAAAAGCAGACAGTGCATAAGTTCCGGGCTGGCGCACTTCTCCCATTACATTGATCTGTATGGTTCTGCTATTGCCTAGTGTCAGTTTTATCTCGGAAGTCGGGTTGTCTTTGCTTAGTCCATCATAGATTTTACTGAGTTCTCCTCTGAGGTAGCTTTCGGCTTCTCTTACAGTCATACCATTGAGGTAAATGAGTCCTAATTCAGATATGGAAATATAGCCGTCTGGAGAAATGGTTGTGCGTATAGCATCTTGATTAGTTCCCCAAACGTCTATAATTACATCATCTCCTGCTCCCAAACGGTAGTTGGGAGGAGTGGCAAAGTTCTCACTGGGTTCAAAAGTAAGATTATTGGTATTGAAGATTTCTCGTCCATAGATGGGAGAACCTTCATTATTGGTATCTTGTGAGGTAACTTTATTATTTTCTGCTATCTTGGTTCTGGATCTGTCTATATCTATAGTGGTAGCTGTGCCATTTCCCTCTTCTTTGTTCAAAAGTGCTTTTACTCTTTGTGCTTGCTCTTTGGAAACTCCTTTTTGGATAAGTTCTGCTCCTATTTGATTTTGGCTTTTGCCTGCTTGTATGGCTTCTTTTATATGAGTAGCCACTTGTGCATCTGAGAGACCTTGTTGAGCAGGGAGACAGAGAGGTGTAGAGAGGAGTGCTATCAAGTAGCAGAAATATATTCTTTTCATATCTATGTTGGTTTTGCTATTCTTCTATTGCTTTGATGAGATTCTCTATAAGGTAAGGAGAGGTAAATGAGTTGATGCTTTTCAGAGGAGGAAGGAGTGGAGCTTCCAATAACTCTTTTAGCATCTTTTCATCGTAGGCTGCGTGGATATACCCTTCCTTGTGTAAAGCCATAGTTGTAGAGAGTTGATGCTCATTTCTATGTTCTCCCAAGTACGCCAAGCGTGGCATAACGATGATAGGCTTTTTTACTTTGAGGGCACTCATAATACTGCCAATGCCGGCGTGTGCTACAATGATACGAGCCTCATTTATAAAATGTGTGAAATCCGCCTCTTTCAATGATTCGTAACATTCTAAATGTGCCCAATGATTTTCTGTGTCATTGGTCTGTGCTATGACAGGTTCGTTTGTCTGTGTAGCCCATTCGTTCATTGCTTTCAGAAGTCTATTGAAGGGGAGTTGTGTACCTACGGTTACGAATATCATATTATTGCTGTTTGAGATCTAAAAAGGCATTGCCTATATATCGCATACGCTTGCTGGTCAGATGAGGGTATTGTACATAGGATTTTGTGGCAATGTAGGACGCTATTTTTCCACTCATAGAGGGTTTGTCTACATTGGCCATAGAATCTATCCAAATGCTCCTCTTCCCACAGAATTTCCCTGCAATGATGGCAACCAAGCCGGGTGCCGCACCTGTACTGATGATAACTTGTGGGCGAATGCGAAGTATAAGATGCAATATATGAAAAAAGACAATGGGGAGACGATAGAAGTTCCATCTGCTGAAATCTGTAATGGTATAGAGCTCTCCTGCCGGTGCAGGAACTTCTGTGGAGGTAGAAACATAAGTTAAGTGGTATGCTCCTCCATATTCTTGAGAAAGAGACCGGGTGATTCGGTCCAGTTGTACAAAATGACCTCCCTTGGACGCTATAGCTAATATACGCTTCATCTATT
The DNA here is from genome assembly GCA_022764505.1 of Phocaeicola sp. Taxonomy (GTDB): domain Bacteria; phylum Bacteroidota; class Bacteroidia; order Bacteroidales; family Bacteroidaceae; genus Phocaeicola. The sequence goes on from JALEQJ010000018.1 coordinate 28,011, forward strand.
GGAACAGGATAGAGTTTGTTGATTAGTCTGTTGAGATGTTGTTTAGTTTTCTGTTTCTTATTGCAAAGTAACAATTCTTTTTCTGCGTAAGCAATTTTATCAATAGCTTTTGAGGCATAGAATCTCCACTTTATGAGCCTTTTTCAATGTTTCCAGTGAAGTAGGCTACTGCTAAAATGAAAAGACCGTATCAGATATGTTCCCGATACGGTCTTTTCTTCTATAACAAAAGGAATTTTTACTTAGCTATGAGATAAGTAACAGTGATGCGTGCTCTACGGTTGAGCTTAGCATTCAGCCCTTGTGTACTCTTGTCATCTACCTTCTCTATGCTCGCAGGAAGTATGTTGAGAGAGAATTTTTCTTTTTCTATATGACTCAGTTTTTTATTTCCTTGTAGCCATTGGATTACAGAAAGAGCACGATTATGAGACAATGTTTGATTTCTTTCTAAGCCGATTTTTCCATCTACATCGTCTGTTTTATTATCTTGGCTGGTAGCTACTCCTTCGGATTGTACGTGGAGTATCTTTCCATATTTCAAGATTTTTTCTATTTCTGCTACGGTTTTAGCATCTGCGTGTTGGCTGATGTAACCTGTATTTCCTTCCAATGCAGCATAAACATCTGCAAAGCTATAGAGGTCTGTACCGGTGCTTACAGGTAAGTGTTGTTTGATGGTACTTAAACCTGCGTGTGCATTGAGTGCATAAGATACATTTTCCTTATAGTTTTCTTCGGAAGAAAGAGTTTGAGTACGTGTATCTTTATCTATACGATAGTACCAAGTTTTATTGGGACCATAGATAGGTGCATAGAAATAGCCTGTATTTTCAGCAAATGAGGTAAGGTTGGTAGCGTCCATACTCAAAGAAATCGGATTCTTTGAAATTTCATATCCACGTGCTACGCCAGATGGGTTTTCTGTGAATGTAGCTTTTTCTGTAGGAATGTTTTCTGTGCTTAAACCTTGGATTTGACCATTGCTGCGGAGGCGTGCTTCTACGCTGTTCTTGTCAGAGAAACGTTGTTGGGCAAAGATACCTCCAGCCAAGTAATCCATACTGTTTACATTGGCATTGGCTACGATAGGCGCATCGTCTCTACCGGAATAGTTGTTAGGATAGAACACATAGAAAGTGAAGCTACGTTGTTCAAAGCAATTTCCCGGTGCTTCTGTAGCAAGTGTCGGTGCCGGTGCAGTGAAGTAATAGTTTGGACCTCCTGAGCAAGGTATGCAGCGCTCCCAGCCACGATTCTTGATGTAGTAAGTGAGCCCGATGCTTGCACCTACGTTGTAATCCCATCTACGACCGGCAAATGGAGACATATCAAAGTGAGTTTCGTAGAAACGACCACGGAGTTTGAAGTCTATAGACCAAGCCTTGTTCTTATGTAAGAAACGGCTGTATTGTAATTCTACATTTCCGAACCACTCATTCATAGGTCCATAGTATGGCAGATCGTTTTCTGTATTTTCTAAAGTCTTATCATAGTGATGTACAGCTCCGATACCTAAGGTCAGAATAAACTGATTAAAGCGTTTTTCTGAACCATAACCTTCCCAACCGAAGAGAATACGAGAGAGGTTAAAAGTAGCATTGGCACTCATATCCCACCAACGGGTTTTCATCTTATAATAAGGGTTGCCACCGTCTGTTGGGACGATAGGATCTCCATAGGTATATGCAGTTACTTTCTCAGAGTAACCTCTTGAAGTTCCCATACCAAAGAGGGCTTTAATACCAAAACCGGGAGTAAACCATTTACCGATACCTGCATTGAAATTGGGAGATAGTGTACCACTGAATTTACCATTTCCACTCCAGTCTCCACGGAATGAATGGATACCTGCATCTACATAAACGTACCAGTTATGCCAAAAACGATTGGTGATTACACGTTGCCATTCGTTTGTGGGTTGCACTTGTACTTTGGAGTAGTCTGTTTCTATTTCCTCTAAAAGGTGGGTTGGAATAGAATCTCGTTCTACTTTTACCCAGTTGTTTTTTGTGTCTTGTGCCCAAAGGCTACCGCAAAGGAGCAAAAGGGCGAGTGTAAGTACATTTTTCATTTGATGTGCTTTTAAAATCTGTGATTCGTATTTATGCGGATTATAATTATTGATGCTATGCGGATAGGGTTCTGTTGATCTTTATTTATGTTTTTTGAAATCTCCGAAGACAAGGAATGTGCGTAGGAAAATGAACAAGTCTAATTTGAAATTCATATGCTGTATATACCAGACGTCTAAACGTACACGCTGTGCCATTTGGCTGATTTGTGGTGTCTCTCCTCTATGACCGGAAACCTGTGCTAATCCGGTAATGCCCGGTTTTACCAAAAGACGGTCTGTATACTGTGGAATGATACAGGCAAAGTGGTCGTTTTGTGAAACCATATGTGGGCGTGGTCCTACTATGCTCATATCGCCCAAAAGTACATTGATGAATTGTGGAAGCTCATCTAAAGAGGTTCTGCGCAGCAGACTGCCAAAGCGAGTGATACGTGGATCGTGTTTACGTGCTTGCTGAGTGTCTGCCGTGTCATTTACAGTCATAGTACGAAATTTTAAGCACATAAATTCTTTACCCATAAGTCCTGTGCGCTTCTGACAAAAGAATATGGGACCGTCCGATGTGAGTTTGATTATTGTTCCTATGATTAATTGTTCCTATGATTAGATAAATAATAGGAAATAGTGTGCAAACAAAAGTTCCGGCTATAAGGAAATCAAACATTCGTTTGAAAGCATAGCTTTTGGATTGAGCATAAGGGGTGCTAATGCTTTGATACATATAGTTATAGTCTTTTGCCCGTTGTGTAAAAAAACGGGCGTTTGTTTTTTTGTGTTGTCTTAATTTGTGGGGGTAACACCTCTGCTTTTATCCCGAAAAATAAGTGTTTTTTTTAATAACTATTCTCATTTCGTGGGCTTTACATTTCACAATGCTACTTGTGCTTCAGGTTCCCTTATTTTCGTTTACAAAAGTAATACTTTTGTTTTTTCTGATGGAAAGCCCGTAGATGATTTTATATTTTTTTATTATATATCTCCGTTTATTTCTATTCTTTGCAATAATTTAGATAGACTGCCTCTGTAGCTTATGTAATTATGTAAATTGTGAAGGGGAGGAGTGTATAGACTTAGATACGGAATAGAGAATGCGATGCAGAGTTTTTGAGAATAGGAATGCCCTTACAGATTTCCTGTAAAAAAAGAGGGCATAGGAAATGCCCTCTTTTTAACGGTTATGGTAGAATTATTCCGGTATTCTCAATTCGTGTAAACATGCTTGTACTTCGGAGATGCTACCCATATGTTTACCCATATCATCACTCAGTTTTACACATTCTCTCCATTGTTGATTGGTGTTCATTTTGCAGTGGGATAGTTTCATTACGATATTGGGGGCTTTGTGTCCGGTATCGTGGGTAAGATTGGTTCCTATTCCGAAGGCACATTGTATTTTTCCTTTGCAGTAGTCTTGTATTTTTTTTGCCTTAGGAAAATCCAGTGCATTGCTGAAAATGATGCTTTTGCTGAGAGGGTTGATGCCCAAAGTTTCATAACGTTTTACAAGATTGTCTACAAAACTTAGTTCATCTCCGGAATCACATCGTACCCCATCAAATAGTTTGGCTTGTTTTCTGCTGAGATTGCTCAGGAAAGACTCGGAGGTGTAAGTATCCGATAGGGCTGTGCCTAAATCTCCGTCATATACGTTTACCCAGTTTTCCAAAGACATATAGTTGGCGTGCTTGTAACCAAACTGTGCGCCGTGAAACATAACCCATTCATGTGGATAAGTACCCATAATTTTGGATTGGTGTTTCATTCCGAAATAGCAGTTGGAAGTACCAAGGTAATATGTAGATTTCTCTTTGAGTTCGGAAATGATAAGGTCTTGGACATCAAAAGAAAAACGTCTGCGTGTGCCAAATTCAGAGAATGGAATTTGAGCCTTGTTGGACAGTGTGAGCTTTTCTTCCAATCTTTTTACTACTTCTTCCGGATCATGGTTTCTTCCCAAATGTTTGTTTTTTAGTTCGGAAATAAGTGCAAGCAGTGGGACTTCGTAGAGTGTAACTTTGTAGAGCAGGTCTGTGGCTTCTACGTGGAGATGTTGTTCTTCGTCCAGATAGACGCTGATTTTATCCGGGTCAAAGCGGAAAGAAGAGAGCCATTCCCAATAGAACAAAGGAATGAATCTACAGTGCTTGTGCATATATTGCAGTTCTTCCTGAGTCAAGGCTACTCTGCTCATGAGCTTTATCTCTTCTTTGAGCTTTTCTATAAAGTCTGGAGAATACTGCGTTTTATCTCTGTCTGTAAAGACAAATTTTCCTACAGCATAAGGAAAGAGCTTGATATAAGCGTAAGATGTAGAAAACTTATATAAGTCTGTGTCTAAGATGGAATGTATAATCATACGTTATTTCTTCTAATAATGAGAGAACATAGGCAAAGGTACGTGTCTTTTCTATGTAGGCAAAGAAAAGCTTGTTTTTATGCTGTGGAAATGGGGAATAGAGAGAAAGACAGGACTGTTTTCACCTTTCTTAATTTTAGCACAACCCACTATGGGGTTGATGCCGGTGAGATACGCATAGACAGGGTTATCTGCTATGCTCCTAACCCAGCCCTAACAAGGGCATAACACCTACGGCGTTATTTTTCTGCACCACTACGTTTAAGTAAGGAATCCCCATCGGGGATTTGCTGTTGGCAGGGCAGGTGTTCGGAGTGAAACGTAGAACCCTGCCTATATACGTACATAAAAACAATGCCATGGGTATTGTGCTGAAAAGAATTTTGGGAACTTATAACCTATTCAATAGTGGTAAATATGAAAATCTCTATTCCGTACCACTGTTTATATAAACCGCAATGGAAGTTTATATAAACCATAGTGGAAGTTTACATAAACTTAAGCACGAAACAAAATTTCCCAATGATCGGGTAAAAAAAGAACGAGGGTGTAGCTAAAATGTATTTTGACACACCCTCGTTTTAGGTAATAGGAGAGAGCTGTTATGCTATAGAGAATAAACACTAATCAAAAATTTCCTACAACGATTCTTCCAAATAGCTCTCTCCTTGGTCTATAACAATCCATGGTTTTATTTCTGTGCCTTCCAATAGAAGTTCTCCTTTTTTCAAGGCGAAGGTGTATAAATAGAGATTTCCTGCCTTATAAGTCGTGGCAGGGGTGGTAGTACTAGCAGAAAAAGTTTGTGCTCCACGAGTAAAGGATAGTTGGAAGTTACCCTCTTTGGCTGTTTCTGTAGGGCGGACAAGCAGGTAATATGTTTTTCCTTCTTCGGGGAGTTGGCTCTTGTCTTGTATTGCTAATTGATGAACAGGGGTGGTGATACTATTGAAGTGATGTGGTATAATGCTACAATTATAAGTAGAGGAGGAAAAGAAATGCTCTCCGCTTAAACGTAAATTCTGGAGAGTGATAATGTCTTGTGTTTCTTCATTTTTGAGCTGAATGGCAATTAAGCTATAGATGTGCTGGAAAGCAGAAGCGCCGCTGAAGGTTACTTTTCCTTTGCATTCTGAGAAGCTGACATCGGCAGTGGCGATTAAAAAATCATAAGCAGACAAGTCGGATAGCTTGCCTGTTTGCTTGGATAGGTCGGGCATAAGGATAGCCTCTTTTGTGCTACCTGTACGATAAGGCGCATAGGCTGTGTAGGAAAATCTGTCTTTCTTGTTTTTCCAATAACAGGGTGTACTGCTTTTCCATAGACCTCCCGTGTACTGCCATACTACATCTGTAGTATTTTGCGGTAGAAAAAGACCGATCTTGTCTCCTTCGGCAAAGGAGGGCGTGGGAGTGGAAGAGGTAAGAGTAACCATGGTGTTGCCTTTTTCTGCTGTGATAGAGAGCTCCGTAGGGGCAATAGAAGAAGAGTCTTCTTGTTGGCAAGCGCACAATGTGGAGGCTGTAAATAGAAAAAATAGAATGCGTTTCATGCAATAGAAATTTGTGCCAACGAAAACACTGCATATTATGCCGTTAGACAAAAATGAATTGTTTTTTAGCGTAATATTGATATTTTTCTCTCACAATGCACAACAGTATATTCCTTTTTCGGTCTTTTCTTGTATTTTTGCAACTTGATTTTCAGACAGTCATTGTCTTAGCGAATAAAGAACAAGTTAATAGTACGATTATGGGTAAAAAGTTTACAGAGTATTCACAGCTCAATCTTTCCGAGATAAATAAAGAAATCTTGCAAAAATGGGACGCAGATGATACCTTTTCCAAAAGTATGACAGAGCGTGAAGGTGCTCCCTCTTATGTTTTCTACGAAGGTCCTCCTTCTGCCAACGGTATGCCTGGTATTCACCATGTGATGGCACGTACTATTAAAGATACTTTTTGTCGTTATAAAACGATGAAAGGTTTTCATGTGAAGCGTAAAGCCGGTTGGGATACACATGGTCTGCCGGTAGAGTTGGGCGTAGAGAAAACTCTGGGCATCACGAAAGAGGATATAGGAAAGAATATCTCTGTGGCAGAATATAACCAACATTGTCGTACAGACGTGATGAAGTTTACCAAAGAATGGACGGATCTTACACATAAGATGGGATATTGGGTAGACTTGGACGATCCTTATATTACTTACGATAATAGATTTATAGAGAGTCTGTGGTGGCTCTTGAAACAACTGTACGAAAAGAATTTACTCTACAAAGGATATACTATACAGCCTTATTCTCCAGCCGCAGGTACAGGACTTAGCTCTCACGAGTTGAACCAACCGGGTTGTTATCGTGATGTGAAGGATACTACAGTAGTAGGTCAGTTCCGTATGATAGATCCTAAACCGGAAATGGCAGAGTGGGGAACTCCTTATTTCTTGGCTTGGACTACTACGCCTTGGACACTTCCTTCCAATACAGCACTCTGTGTAGGACCTAAAATAGACTATGTAGCTGTACAGACTTACAATGGCTATACGGGAGAAAAAATCACAGTGGTATTGGCAGAAAATCTGCTCTCTGCACATTTTAATCCCAAAGCAGAAGGACTCGCTTTGGAAGAATACAAACAGGGAGACAAGCTTATACCGTTCAAGATAGTAGGTAAGTACAAAGGAACAGACCTCGTAGGTATGCACTACGAACAGCTCTTTCCTTGGGTGAAACCTATCGAAGTAGCAGAAAATGGTACTTGGGCAGAAGCTGCAGAAAAGGCTTTCCGTGTGATACCGGGAGATTATGTTACTACAGAAGATGGTACGGGTATCGTACACATTGCACCTACCTTTGGTGCAGATGATGCGCAGGTTGCACGTGCGGCAGGTATACCTCCTTTGTTTATGATTAATAAGAAAGGAGAAGCTCGTCCGATGGTAGACCTTACAGGTAAGTATTATTTATTGGAAGAATTGGACGATGCTTTTGTAGCATCTTGCGTGGCGGATAGCTACAAAGAGTATCAAGGTGCTTTTGTAAAACCGGCTTACGACCCTCAATTTACGGTAGAAGGACGCTACGATGAAAAAGCGGCACAGGCAGCAGAAACTTTGGATATCGTGTTATGTATGGTTATGAAGCAACAAAATCTCGCTTTCAAAATAGAAAAACACGTACACAACTATCCACACTGCTGGCGTACAGACAAACCTGTGTTGTATTATCCTTTGGATAGCTGGTTTATCCGTTCTACTGCTTGCAAAGAACGTATGATAGAACTGAATAAAACTATCAACTGGAAACCGGAATCTACAGGTACAGGACGTTTCGGCAAATGGCTGGAAAACCTGAACGATTGGAACTTAAGCCGTTCTCGTTATTGGGGAACTCCTCTTCCTATCTGGAGAAGCGAAGATGGGGAAGAGCTTTGTATTGGTTCTGTAGAAGAATTGTATCAAGAAATAGAAAAAGCTGTGGCTGCAGGATTGATGGCGGAGAATTTTATGAAAACCGCAGGTTTTGTTCCCGGAAATTATGCTGCAGAAAATTACGATAAGATAGATTTGCACAGACCTTATGTAGACGATATAGTGCTGCTGTCCCCATCTGGTAAACCGATGAAACGAGAAACAGACCTTATAGACGTATGGTTTGATTCCGGAGCAATGCCTTATGCTCAGTTGCACTATCCATTTGAAAACAAGGATATAGTGGACAATGGTAGTTATTATCCTGCGGACTTCATTGCAGAAGGAGTAGACCAAACACGTGGTTGGTTCTTTACATTACACGCTATTGCTACTATGATCTTTGATAGTGTAGCTTTCAAAAATGTTATCTCCAATGGCTTGGTGTTGGATAAGAATGGCAATAAGATGTCCAAGAGACTCGGTAATGCCGTAGACCCATTCAATGCTATAGAGCAATACGGTTCAGACCCATTGCGCTGGTATATGATTACCAACTCATCTCCTTGGGACAACTTGAAGTTTGATACGGACGGGGTAGACGAAGTTCGTCGTAAATTCTTCGGTACACTGTACAATACTTACTCTTTCTTTGCATTGTACGCCAATGTAGATGGCTTCACTTATCAGGAAGAAGAGGTGGCTGTAGCAGAAAGACCGGAGATAGACAGATGGATACTTTCCGTTCTCAATACACTCATAAAAGAAGTTGATGCTTGCTATGAAGATTATGAACCTACAAAAGCCGGTCGCTTGATAGCAGACTTTGTGAATGACAATTTGAGTAACTGGTATGTACGTCTCAATCGTAAACGCTTCTGGGGTAGCTCAATGTCTACAGATAAACTTTCCGCATATCAGACCTTGTATACTTGTCTGGAAACTGTGGCGAAGCTTATGGCACCTATTGCACCATTCTTTGCAGACAAGCTGTATATGGATCTTATAGCTGTAACAGAAAGAGATCACGTTTCTTCTGTACACTTGGCACATTTCCCTGTAGTAAACGAAGCATTGATCAATACTGTTTTGGAACGTAGAATGCAGATGGCACAAGACGTTACTTCTATGGTCTTGGCACTGCGTAGAAAAGTGAACATCAAGGTGCGTCAGCCACTGCAATGTATTATGATACCTGTAGTAGATGCAGAGCAAAAAGCTTATATAGAAGCTGTGAAAGACCTTATTATGAACGAAGTCAATGTAAAAGACGTGAAGTTCGTAGATGGTGATGCCGGTATCTTGGTGAAACGTGTGAAATGTGATTTCAAGAAACTGGGTCCTAAGTTCGGTAAGCAAATGAAAGCGGTGGCTACAGCTGTAGCAGACTTGTCGCAAGCGGCTATCTCCGAATTGGAAAAGACCGGTAGCTATGTATTGGCATTACCGGAAGGAAATGTAACTATAGAAGCTACAGATGTAGAAATCTTCAGTGAAGATATTCCGGGTTGGTTGGTAGCGAACGAAGGAAAACTCACAGTAGCTTTGGACGTAACCATCACAGAAGATTTGCAGAAAGAAGGTATTGCACGCGAATTGGTAAATCGTATCCAGAACTTGAGAAAGAGCAATGGTTACGAAATCACCGATAAAATAAGCATTAAACTTTCTCAACATACAGCTACAGATGCAGCGGTAGAAGCATATAAAGACTATATTTGTAACCAGGTGTTGGCTGTAGACTTGTCCATTGTAGAAAATCTTTCTACAGGCGTAGCTATAGATTTTGACGATTTTGAATTGCAGATACAGATAGATAAGCAATGATATTAAAGGTGTTGGCACTTATATATTAACCCTAAATATAGATCTATTATGGCAGAAAAAACAAGATATTCTGATGCTGAATTAGAAGAATTTCGTGCTATTATTTTGGAAAAATTGGAATTGGCAGAGAGAGATTACGATAAGATGCGCGCTGCTATTATGAACTTAGATGGAAACGATACAGATGATACGTCTCCTACTTATAAAGTTCTGGAAGAAGGAGCAAATACATTGTCTAAGGAAGAAACCGGCAGATTGGCTATGCGCCAACTGAAGTTTATCCAAAACTTGCGTGCTGCTTTGGTTCGTATAGAAAACAAGACTTATGGCATCTGTAGAGAGACAGGTAAGCTAATTCCGGCAGGTAGACTACGTGCTGTGCCACACGCTACATTGAGTATAGAAGCAAAGCAAAAAAGATAATATGGAAAAGAATAGTAGGGCTCATTCTATTGGGCACCTACTTTTTTATTAGGTATGAAGAATGTATTTACGCGGGGACGTATATCCTTACTTGTCATTATCATAGTGCTACTGATAGATCAGTGGCTCAAAATTTGGGTAAAAACCTCTATGTATATGTATGAGAGTATCCATATTACAGACTGGTTCTATATTTATTTTGTAGAAAACAATGGAATGGCTTTCGGCATAGAATGGATCAATAAATTACTTCTTACACTCTTCCGTTTAGTGGCTATCATTGTTATAGCTTGGTACATACAGAGAGTGGTAAACCAAACGCCTCGTGTAAAGATAGGTTATATCATCTGTTTATCGCTCATTTTTGCCGGTGCTACGGGCAATATCATAGACAGTGTTTTCTATGGAGAGATCTTTACTCAAAGTACGCCTCACGAAATGGCACACTGGGTACCTGTAGGAGAGGGATATGGTACATGGCTACATGGTAAAGTAGTAGATATGTTTTACTTCCCTATAGTAGATACTTATCTGCCGGAATGGCTACCTGTTTGGGGTGGACAGCACTTTATCTTTTTCAGCCCGATCTTTAATTTTGCCGATGCGGCTATCAGTACAGGTATCATAGCCTTATTGTTGTTTTATAGGAGCTATATAGGTGGCGACGAAACCAAGCGAGAACAGTTGCAAAGTTTGCACAATAGATAAAATGAAACCTCATTATTTCCTCTTATTCTTATTCCTTATTCTTATAGCTTGTACAAAACCACAGCCCAAAGGTGTGTTGGAGCATTCCCAAATGGTACAGGTTATGTATGAATATCAGCTGAATCACGCCTTGCGGATAGAAACGGGCGAAAGCGTATTGGAAAATAAAGAAGCCTACTGGAAATACATTTATGAGAAGTACGGTATACGTGAGGCTGATTTTGATTCTTCTATGGTTTGGTATACAAGACACAATGAACAGCTCAATGAAGTATACAAAGATGTTTACAAACGTCTGCAAGGAGAGCTACAGACCTTAGAACGTAAAGGAGGAAAGAGAATAGCTGAGCAGAAAGAACTTTCCGGCGATAGTATAGATATTTGGCAAGAAGGTGAACTCTTGTTGTTTCCTATGGTGGGGACAGAGAAATACCGGTTTTCTATAGTGGCAGATACTACATACCACGCATTAGATACCTTTGTCTTGGAAGGAAATATACATTTATTAGGTAAGAAAAAAATAGCGATGAATGCAGTTTTGGGATTGCAACTGACTTTCCAAAACGACAGTATACAAGGGAAGACTTTGCATCTTACCGGAGAAGGGCGTTTCTCTTTACCGCTTATTACTACACAAGACTCTCCCCTCAGAATGCTACACGGATTTCTGTATTTCCCCAATCCTCAAGACCAGACACAAGTACTTCTGCACAAAGTAAAATTGATGCGCTATCATAGTAAGCAGAGTAGCCTGCAGAATGAAATAAATGCAGAGAGCAGTGTAGAAGAAAATGAACACATTGCCACTATGGAAGAACCCTTGGAGGTAAGCAGATGAAATATTCTTGTGCGTAAATTTTTAGCTTCAAAAGTCTATAAGTTCTCAACAGAGGGCTTACAAATCCACACTCATACAGTGGTAACGATAGATGCAGAAGGATTCGTCTGCGATGTCTCATCACTGTCGGGAGAAATAGAACGGGTAGAATGGCTCATTGGAGCTATCTTGTTATTGCCGGCTTCGTATCTGCCACAGATAGAAAACTGGGAAACTTGGGTGCAAGGAAAAGCGGGAGAAAGTGTTTTACCGGTTGTTTATTATGCGTATCATATACCCGTATTTGATGTGGAAAAAAATCGTCCTATAGATTCTGCCATTTTACGCTTAGGGGTGAAATAAACTCTTTATCAGCTGTTTCTATTGCGAATAAATTTTCTATTGCTTATACCTTGCATTATCTTTGCAAATAGGTATTGTACCACAATTATGTTTTTAAGAAAGAAGAATGAAAGAATTTGTCATATCCGAAGCCAAAGCCGAAAGTGCCGTTTTGGTGGGTTTAGTTACCCAAACGCAAGATGAGCGTAAAACGAATGAATACTTAGACGAGTTGGCTTTCTTGGCAGAAACCGCGGGTGCAAATGTGGTGAAAAGGTTTACCCAGAAATTAGATGCCCCCCACTCTGTAACCTATGTAGGAAAAGGAAAGCTCCAAGAGATCAAGAGTTATATAGAAGCTATGAACGAAGAAGACGAGAATGCCATAGGAATGGTTATTTTCGATGATGAGTTGTCTGCCAAGCAGTTGAGAAACATTGAGGCGGAACTTAAAATCAAAATTTTAGATCGTACTTCGCTCATTTTGGACATTTTTGCTATGCGTGCGCAAACAGCCAATGCCAAAACACAAGTAGAGCTGGCGCAATATAAATACATGCTTCCCAGACTGCAACGCCTATGGACGCACTTGGAACGCCAAGGTGGTGGTTCCGGCGCCGGTGGTGGAAAAGGCTCTGTAGGTTTACGTGGTCCCGGAGAAACCCAATTGGAAATGGATAAGCGTATTATCCTCAATAGAATGTCTTTGCTGAAACAGCGTTTGGCAGAAATAGATACACAGAAGAATACACAGAGAAAGAACAGAGGCAGACTTATACGTGTGGCATTGGTAGGTTATACCAATGTAGGGAAATCTACGCTGATGAATTTACTTGCCAAGAGTGAAGTTTTCGCAGAGAATAAGCTTTTTGCCACGTTGGATACCACAGTAAGAAAAGTGATTATAGAGAATTTACCTTTCTTACTTTCGGATACTGTTGGCTTCATCAGGAAGCTTCCAACGGATCTCGTAGAGTCTTTTAAGTCTACACTGGACGAAGTAAGAGAAGCGGACTTGTTGGTGCACGTAGTAGATGTTTCTCACCCGGATTTTGAAGATCAGATTAAAGTAGTAGAGAAGACCATTGCAGATCTTGGTGCGGCAGGAAAGCCTACTATGATTGTTTTCAATAAGATAGATGCCTATACTTATATAGAGAAAGACGAGGACGATCTGACTCCACGTACCCGAGAAAACATTACACCGGAAGAACTTATGCAGACTTGGATGGGAAAACTGCACGATAGCTGTATCTTTATCTCTGCCAAAGAACGTACTAATATAGACGAACTTAGACAATGGCTATATAAGAAAATCCGAGAACTGCACGTACAGAAGTATCCCTACAATGATTTCCTATATCAGCAGTATGATGAGGAAGAAGTAGAATGATGTTTTTTTTGTCAAACTGTAGAAATTCTATTTTGTGAGGGTATGTCAAAACAGGCATACCCTTTCTCTTTGTTCAATATCCTCTCCTACTCAATCCCCCTTATGCTGGTATCTGAAACTCTATTTTTCTTGATAGCGGCAAGGAAGTAAGCATAAATGATGCTATTGTTAATCCCTCACTTCCTGAGTCTTAGCACAACCCCTATGGGGTTGATACCGGTGAGATACATATAGACAGGGTTATCCGCTATGCTCCTAACCCTGCCCTAACAAAAGCATAACACCTACGGCGTTATTTTTTTGTAAGAGCTGATGAGGATTAAACCCCTATTAAAAGGGTAAAGATAAATGGAAACTCTACCAACAGCACAACGCTTACAGCGTTGGTTGGAACAATCATTTATCCTCATAACTGCGCAAATCTGAGATGGTTTACAAGTATATCAATCTATTATACAGCTACGTTTAAGCAAGGAATCCCCATCGGGGATTTGCTGTTGTCAGGGCAGGTATTCGGAGTGAAGCGCAGAACCCTGCCTATACACGTACATAAAAACAATGCCATAGGTATTGTGCTTAGAGAATTTTGAGAATTGCTTTCCTATTCAAGGGAGGTAAATATGAAAATCTCTATTCCGTACCACAGTTTATATAAACCGCAATGGAAGTTTATATAAACCATAGTGGAAGTTTACATAAACTTAAGCACAGAACAGAGATTCCCAATGATAGGGAAAAAGAACGAGGGGGGGATAGCAAAAATATATTTTGGCATACTATCTCCAGTTTGTTTAGACTTCTATGGCGAAATAGATAAACCGAAGTCTGAAATATAGATAGCGGACAGAGGTATTACCTTGTGTCTTCCTGCAGAAACGGATATTCTCCTTAGTATGAATCGGTATTCTAAAAAAAAGGCTATTTTTGCACCCTAAAACCAATAGCTATGGCGATTAACATCAGAACAGTAAGTAGTAAGCAGGAACTCAAGCAGTTCATTCGCTTCAATTACGAATTATATAAAAAATCCCCTTATTCTGTCCCAGATCTTTACGATGATATGCTGAATACTTTCAATCCGGAAAAGAATCCGGCATTTGAATTTTGTGAAGCCAAGTATTTTCTCGCTTATCAAGGTGAGAAGATAGTAGGGCGTGTAGCCGGGATTATCAACAAGAGAGCCAATGAAACCTGGAACAAACAAGAGGTTCGTTTCGGGTGGATAGACTTCATAGATGATGAAGAAATCTCTCGCGCACTCATAGACGCAGTGGAGCAGTGGGGGAGAGAGAAAGGTATGAAAGAGATAGTAGGGCCTTTGGGTTTTACAGATATGGACGCACAGGGTATGCTCATAGAGGGTTTTGATCAACTCAGCACTATGGCTACCATTTATAATCACCCGTACTATCCTATGCACTTGGAAAAGATGGGTTTTGAGAAAGATGCAGACTGGGTAGAGTTCAAAATTACAATTCCGGAAACCTTGCCCGAGAAATTCACTCGCATTGCCCAAATTGTAATCCAAAAGAACAACCTCACTATAAAGAAATTGACCCGCAAGGAAATCAAGGAGAAGAACTACGGACAACGTATTTTTGAGCTTATCAATGAATGCTATGCGCCTCTCTATGGCTTTTCTCGTATGTCTCAAAGACAGATAGATCAGTATGTACGTACTTACCTGCCACTTATAGACTTACGTATGGTTACTTGCGTGGAAAATGAAGCGGAAGAGCTTGTGGCGGTAGGTATTTCTATGCCTTCTCTGTCCGAAGCCTTGCAAAAAGCCAAAGGAAGACTTTTGCCTTTCGGTTGGTTCCATTTGCTCAAAGCCTTATTTGTAAAACGTCCTAAGGTGCTGGACTTGCTCCTTGTAGCTGTAAAGCCGGAATATCAAAGCAAAGGTGTGAATGCTTTACTCTTCTATGATTTGGCTCCCAGATATTATGAAATGGGTTTTCAATATGCGGAAAGTAATCCGGAACTGGAGCTTAATACCAAGGTACAAGCACAGTGGAGTGCTTTTGATACCGTTCAGCATAAACGTCGCAGAGCTTTTAAGAAATCACTTTAATCCCACCATCGGAAAATAGCCTATGGAAGAAAATACCCTTCTCAATCCTACTCCCGTTACCTATGTGGAAGACAATATCCGCCATTTGAGCGATATGGAGCACGTGCGTACTCGTCCGGGTATGTACATTGGTCGCTTGGGCGATGGCTCACAAATGGAAGACGGAATCTATGTCTTGCTCAAAGAAATCATAGACAACTGTATAGATGAATTCAAGATGGGAGCAGGGAAGCGTATAGATATTCGTGTGGAGGAAGACTTGAGGGTCTCTGTGCGAGATTATGGACGAGGAATACCTCTTGGCAAACTTGTGGAAGCAGTTTCCGTACTCAATACCGGAGGTAAATATGATACCAAGGCGTTCCAAAAAAGTGTAGGGCTTAATGGTGTAGGGGCAAAGGCAGTTAATGCCTTGAGCGTGCAGTTCATAGTGCGCAGTGTGCGAGATGGACAGATGAGAGAAGCTACCTTTGCACGAGGAAATCTGGTCAATGACCGTACAGATAGTACTACGGAAGAAAATGGAACTTATATCTTTTTTGAGCCGGACAATACGCTTTTCTTGAACTATCGTTTCCGTACTGAGTTTATAGAAAGTATGCTCAAGAATTATACCTATCTCAATGCAGGACTTTCTATTTATTATAATGGGCAACGCATAGTGAGTAGAAACGGACTGGTAGACCTGCTCAATGATAATATGACAGCTGCCGGGCTTTACCCTATCGTGCATCTCAAGGCAGAAGATATAGAAATAGCTTTTACGCATAGTCCGCAGTATGGAGAAGAGTATTATTCCTTCGTAAATGGACAGCATACCACACAAGGAGGTACCCATCAAAGTGCCTTCAAAGAACACATAGCCCGTACTATCAAGGAGTTCTATGGAAAGAATACAGAGTTTCAAGATATCAGAAACGGCTTGGTTGCGGCTATTGCCATCAATGTGATAGAACCTACTTTTGAGAGTCAGACAAAGATAAAACTCGGTTCGCTGTCAATGGCACCGGAAAAAGACAGTGAAGGACAACCTTATCCGCTGTCCGGTATCAGTGTCAATAAATTTGTGGGTGATTTTATCAAGGAAAATGTAGACAATTTCTTACATAAACACCCCGAAGTGGCAGAGGTAATGCACCAGCATATATTGGAGTCCGAAAAGGAAAGAAAAGCCATAGCAGGAGTAGCCAAAATAGCCAGAGAGCGTGCCAAAAAAGCCAATCTGCATAATCGTAAATTAAGAGATTGTAGAATACACCTCAATGATCCGAAAGCTTCCAATAAGAAAGATGAAGAAGATAGGAGATCAGATAGTGCCATCTTTATCACAGAGGGAGACTCTGCCAGCGGGTCTATCACTAAGAGTAGGGACGTGAATACACAAGCGGTTTTCAGCTTGCGAGGTAAACCTCTCAATACGTATGGACTGACAAAGAAAGTGGTGTATGAGAATGAAGAGTTTAATCTGCTTCAGGCAGCACTGAATATAGAAGATGGGTTGGACGGTTTGCGTTATAACAAGGTGATTGTGGCTACAGATGCAGATGTGGACGGTATGCACATTCGTCTGCTTATGATTACTTTCTTCCTGCAATTCTTCCCGGAACTTATCAAGAAAGGACACGTGTATATTTTACAAACTCCTCTCTTCCGTGTGAGAAATAGAAAGAAAGGTGCTTACGAAACTATTTATTGCTACAGCGAAGAAGAAAGACTGGCTGCTATAGAAAAGCTTTCTCCCAATCCGGAAATCACACGCTTTAAAGGATTAGGAGAAATATCTCCGGACGAGTTTAAGCATTTCATAGGAGAAAGCATTCGCTTGGAGCAAGTAAACCTGAAACGTACAGACGCTGTAGGAGATTTACTTTCTTTCTATATGGGGAAAAATACTATGGAAAGACAAAACTTTATAATAGAAAACCTCGTGGTAGAAGAAGATCTCACGGACCACGCAGAAGTATAAGAAAATGAAAAGAGCTATATTCCCGGGAACATTCGATCCTTTTACAGTAGGACATCACTCTATCGTAAATAGAGCGTTGATGTTTATGGACGAGATAATCATAGGTATAGGTGTAAATGATAGCAAACGTACTTGGTTTCCCACAGAAAACCGAGAAGCTATGATTACCAAACTCTATGAAAAAGAACCTCGTGTAAAGGTAAAAGCTTACGAAGGGCTGACAGTAGATTTTGCACAAAAAGAAGAAGCTACTTTCATCTTGAGAGGCATTAGAACGGTCAATGATTTTGAATACGAAGAAACTATAGCAGACATCAATAGAAAACTATCGGGTTTGGAAACCATTCTTTTATTTACAGAACCGGAGCTTTCCGCTATCAGTTCTACTATGGTAAGAGATCTGCTCAAGTATGGAAAAGATGTATCTCTTTTCATACCGGAGGGCTTGGATTTAGACCTGAAATAACAAGGGATTATCGGTGATAAATCGTGAACAAAGGAGGAAAGACAGTCTGTTCTTTTAGGCTTCACAGTTCTACAAAAAGAAATAAATCATTCTCCTGCGTGAATAATTGAAAAAAAAAGGCGTAATTTGCACCGATATTTTAGACTGTGGTGTGGTATAATGAAATGTATGCCTTGATAAGTAAATAAGAAAAAACACATATTACATGGAGTTTTCGGCAAAAGAAATTGCACAGATATTAAACGGAGAAATCGTAGGAAATAGCGATGTATTGGTACACACTTTCGCAAAGATAGAAGAAGGAGTACCTGGCGCATTATCATTTTTGGCAAATCCCAAGTATACATCTTATATATATAGTACTCATTCGGATATAGTCTTGGTTCATCAAGATTTTACACCGACTCAACCGGTCTCTGCTACGCTGATTAAGGTAGCAAATCCCTATGAATCTTTAGCAAAGCTGATGAGCCTTTATCAAGCAGCTATGCCCAAGAAGAAAGGCATTCACCCTTTGGCTTTCGTAGACGAAACTGCCACCATAGGAGAAAATGTCTACATAGGAGCTTTTGCCTGCGTAGAAGAAGGAGCTGTAGTGGGAGCGAACAGCTATATACACCCACATGTTACCATTGGTGCACACGCCAGAGTGGGAGAAGAATGCACTCTCTATCCGCATACTACTATCTACCATAATTGTAGAGTAGGCAATAGATGTGTGATACACGCTGGTGCTGTAGTGGGAGCAGATGGATTCGGATTTGCGCCATCGGAAAACGGATATGAGAAAATACCACAAATAGGTGTGGTTACTATAGAAGATGATGTAGAAATCGGTGCCAATACTTGTATAGACCGTGCTACTATGGGAGCTACCGTTATACGCAAAGGAGCTAAACTGGATAACTTGATACAAGTAGCACACAATGTACAGATCGGTAGCCATACTGTAATGGCGGCACAGGTTGGTGTGGCAGGGTCTACACAAATAGGAGAATGGTGTATGTTCGGTGGACAAGCAGGTATAGCCGGACATATCCAAATAGGAAACAAAGTAGGTGTAGGTGCTCAAACAGGTATCCCCAATAGCGTGAAAGATCATGCAAAAATCATGGGTACACCTGCTATGGACGGAAAAGCTTATGCTCGTTCCTCTGCTGTGTATAAGAAATTACCGGAGATGTATACGGAACTCAGCAGGCTACAGAAAGAATTGGAAGAAATAAAAAAAGAACTCACTAAAAAATAGTTTATGTTGAAACAACAAACACTAAAAGGGAGCTTTACCCTCAATGGGAAAGGATTACATACAGGCTTAAAGCTGACCATTACATTTAATCCCGCACCCGAAAATCATGGGTACAAGATACAACGTATAGACTTAGATGATCAACCTATCATAGATGCTGTAGCAGAAAATGTAATAGATACTACACGTGGTACAGTACTCAGTAAAAACGATGTACGGGTAAGTACTACAGAACATGCCTTGGCTGCACTTTATGCGGCAGGTGTGGATAACTGCTTGATACAGGTGAATGGTCCGGAGTTCCCTATCTTAGATGGTAGTGCCAAACAATATGTAGATGGTATTCAGCGTGTAGGGATAGAAGAACAATCTGCCCCCAAAGACTATTATATCGTAAAATCCAAAATGGAGTTCAGAGATGATAGCACAGGCTCTTCTATTATCTTCTTACCGGACGAAAACTTTAGTGTAAATGCACTCATTTCTTTTGACTCCGGAGTACTTTCCAATCAGTTTGCTACATTGGAGAATATGGCGGACTTCCCGGAAGAGATTGCTTCTGCACGTACTTTTGTCTTCGTAAGAGAGATAGAACCTCTTTTGCATGCAGGACTTATCAAGGGAGGCGATTTGGACAATGCGATTGTAATCTACGAAAAGCCCATGACACAAGA
Organism: Phocaeicola sp.; assembly: GCA_022764505.1. Lineage (GTDB taxonomy): Bacteria > Bacteroidota > Bacteroidia > Bacteroidales > Bacteroidaceae > Phocaeicola. The sequence goes on from JALEQJ010000018.1 coordinate 47,798, forward strand.
AAACTTCGATAAGTTGGCAGATGTTATGAAGGTACCGCATATGGACGCAAGTAAATTGGGCTATATCAATCATACACCATTGGTTTGGGCAAATGAACCTGCACGCCATAAATTGTTGGATATAATCGGAGATTTAGCATTGATTGGTAAACCTATCAAAGGACGCATTATTGCTACGCGTCCGGGACACACCATCAATAATAAATTTGCTCGTCAAATACGTAAAGAAATACGTTTACACGATGTTCAAGCACCGGTTTATAACTGCAACGAACCTCCATTGATGGACGTAAATCGTATTCGTGAATTGCTTCCACACCGCTATCCTTTCCAATTGGTGGACAAGGTAATAGAAATGGGAGCCAATCATATTGTAGGTGTAAAGAACGTAACATCTAATGAACCTTTCTTTGTAGGACACTTCCCTGAAGAGCCTGTAATGCCGGGCGTTTTACAAGTGGAAGCTATGGCACAAGTAGGAGGCTTATTGGTATTGAATACTGTAGACGATTCCAAACTATATTCTACCTATTTTATGAAAATAGATAACGTGAAGTTCAGACAAAAGGTTGTACCTGGAGATACTATATTGTTCCGTGTAGAACTGATGCAACCTATCCGTCGTGGAGTCTCTACCATGAAAGGTTATGGATTTGTAGGCGAAAACGTAGTGTGCGAAGCAGAATTTATGGCACAAATCGTAAAGAATAAATAGAAATTTCAATACAGACCAATGATAAGTCCTTTAGCATATATCCACCCGGATGCACAGATAGGCAAGAACGTAGAGATAGCTCCCTTCGTTTATATAGATGCCAATGTGATTATCGGTGATAACAATGTTATTATGCCTCATGTGAGTATTCTTAGTGGTTCCAGAATTGGAGATGGAAACAAGATATTTCCGGGAGCTGTGATCGGTGCTATTCCACAAGACCTCAAATTTCGTGGAGAAGAAACCACAGCAGAAATAGGCAATAATAACCTCATTCGTGAAAATGTAACCATCAATAGAGGTACAGCGTCCAAAGGTAAGACCGTAGTAGGAAACAATAATCTGCTTATGGAAGCCGTACACGTAGCACACGATACTATGGTAGGAAGCAACTGTATCATAGGAAATGCTACGAAGATGGCAGGAGAAGTAATAATAGATGATAATGCCATCATCAGTTCCACAGTCTTGATACATCAATTCTGTAGAATAGGTGGATATGTAATGGTACAAGGTGGTTCAAGATCAGGAAAAGACATACCTCCATTTATTATAGCAGGTAGAGATCCTTTGACTTATTGTGGATTGAATATTGTAGGTTTGCGCCGTAGAGGATTTACACCGGAAATGATAGAAAATATCCACAATGCTTACCGTATCATTTACAACTCCAATTTGATGTTGGCAGATGCGCTTAAACAAGTGAGAGAAGAAGTACCTATGAGCCAAGAGATAGAGTATATTATCTCTTTCATAGAAAATTCGGAACGTGGTATTATCCGATAATAACTACTCTATAACAAAATACATCTATGGTTTATAAATTCAGAATTATTTCGGACGAAGTAGAAGATTTCTTGAGAGAAATATGTATAGATGCAGAAGATACATTTTTCGATCTTCACTTGGCTATATTGGATAGTGTAGGTTATAAGAATGACCAGATGACTTCTTTCTTTACTTGTACAGATGGCTGGGAAAAAGAAAGGGAGGTAACTTTGGAAGATATGGGAGGAGATGCTTATCTTATGGAAGAAACCAAGATAGAAGAACTCTTGGAGGACGAAAAGCAACGCCTTATTTATGTCTTTGACCCATTGGCAGAGCGTGTCTTCTTTATGGAACTGTCCAAGATTATGACAGGAAAAAGCCTTGATGCCGCAGAATGTACCAAATCTATAGGAGAAGCACCGGTGCAAACCATAGACTTTGAGGAACAAATGGCGCAACTGAACAAAGGTGGACAAGCGTTGGATTTGGACGAAGATCTTTACGGAGATTTAGGCTACAATGATGACGAGATAGACCCGGAGGGCTATGACTTGTTGGACGAAAGCAGTTTCTCTTATAATGACGAAAACTATTAAACCGCATTTTTAATCTTATACAAGCGAACTCCACTTTCTGTTGAATAAGTGGGTTCGCTTTTTCTTTTATGCAGGAAAAGCCTACACTCATCGTATTATTGGGTCCTACGGGAATAGGAAAGACCGACCTCAGCCTTTCTATAGCTACGGCTTTAGATTGTGAGATTATCTCCGCAGATTCTCGGCAGCTTTATAGAGATATGCAAATAGGAACAGCTGCCCCTACCGCAGAGCAGCTACAGACAGTGCCACATCATTTCGTGGGTACATTGGGGTTAGAAGAATATTATAGTGCCGCACAATATGAAACAGATGTCTTGAATTTTCTTTCCACAGCTTTTCTGCAACACGATAAAATGCTCCTTACGGGTGGTTCTATGATGTATATAGATGCTGTATGCGATGGTATAGATGATATTCCTACCATCTCTACGGAGGTGCGAGAGAAGGTAATGCAGAAGTATAAAGCAGAAGGCTTGGACGTTTTGTGCGAGGAATTGCGTAGCTTAGACCCACAGCATTATGCAGAAGTAGACTTGAAAAATCCTCGCAGAGTAATACACGCTATAGAGGTATGCTATATGACAGGAAACACCTTTTCTTCTTTTCGTACCCGTACTCGCAAGGAACGTCCCTTCCATATCCTTAAAATAGGATTGCAGAGAGAAAGAGAAGAACTTTTTAACAGAATAAATGCCAGAGTAGATGCTATGATAGAGGGTGGATTGGTAGAAGAAGCTCGCAGACTGTACTCCTATAGGCACTTGAATGCGTTGAATACCGTAGGGTATAAGGAACTGTTTGCTTATTTTGATGGAGAGATGGATTTGTCTGTGGCGATAGAGAAAATCAAGAAAAACACCCGTGTCTATGCGAAAAAGCAGATGACTTGGTTTAAGAAAGACACCGATATTCATTGGTTTCACCCCGATAAGCTCAGTGTGGAAGAGGTGCTTGCGCTCTTATAAGACTTATTCTTTTTTGTCCTCTTTTAATTCCCTTTAGGAATAATTCCTGATGTTCCGAATTTATCTTTGTATGCAAATACAAAACAACAAAAATGAAGACATTAGTAATTTTTTCTCACAGCTATCAAGACCAAAGCGTTTCCAATAAAGCGATAGAAAAGGTTTTGAGAGCAGAACAAGACATTGAAGTAAGAAACTTAGAAGAACTTTATCCTGATGGAAAAATTGACGTAGCCGCAGAGCAAGCAGCTTTGCTAAGCGCAGATGTCATCGTCTTCCAGCACCCTACTTTCTGGTTCAATATCCCTTCTCTACTGAAAAAGTGGATGGACGATGTTCTTACTTACGGATTCGCTTATGGAACAGGTGGCGACAAACTGCATGGAAAGAAATTCATACAATCCCTTACTACAGGTAGCGGTGCGGACACTTACACACCGGCATTGCAAGAAATGCTATATGCACCTATTCGTACTTCCGCCCAGTTCTGTGGTATGGAGTACTTGGAACCGCACTCGGCTTTTGGACTGTTGGCTCTTACCAATCCTGATGCTGCAGAAAAGGCTACAGTTCACGCTAAGAAATTGGTAGAAAGAATCAAATCCTTAGGCTGAACTTATACTTTACTTTTAGAAAAAATCCGCTGTGTCCATCAATGGGGATACAGCGGATTTTTGTTTTATGGAGTGTGTGCTTTATTTGCAGGGCTACAAATCGTGTTGTAATAGTCTATAGTGTGCCATTTCCTCGTATTTTGTACCGGGTTTACCATAGTTGGCATAAGGGAATATAGAAATTCCTCCACGTGGTGTAAACAGACCAGTTACTTCTATGTACTTAGGATCCATAAGACGGATAAGATCTTTCATAATGATGTTTACACAATCTTCGTGAAAATCACCGTGATTTCTGAAACTGAACAGATAGAGCTTCAGGCTTTTACTTTCTACCATTTTTACATCGGGGATATAACTGATGCGTATTTCTGCAAAGTCCGGTTGTCCTGTGATAGGGCAAAGGCTTGTAAATTCAGGGCAATTAAATCGTACCCAATAATCATTCCCTTGATGCTTGTTCTCAAAAGATTCTAACACTTCGGGTGCGTAATCTTGCTTATAAGTGGTTTGTGTACCCAGCAAGGTCAGTTCTTCTTTTCTTTCCATAAAAAATGAGTGTGAAGGGGGTTATAGATCCCTGATTTTCCAAAATTTGTAGGATACATTTTCATCGTAGACATCTGTACCCTCTACTTGCTTGATGTAGTTTACTACCCGAATAGTAACGGGCAAGATGATGATTTCGTAGAAGGTCTTTAAGAAGATTTGAACGAAGACCAAAGAAATCATTTCTTGGAAAGGCATCAGTCCTCCGAAAGCCAGAGGGAAGAATATAAAAGAATCTGCTGTTTCTCCTCCTATGGTAGAAACTACTGCGCGGAGTGAGAAGTTCTTCCCTTGGTAAGCTACTTTCATTTTACTCATAATGTAGGCATTGATGAACGACCCTACCAAGAAAGCCATGAAGCTTGCCATGGCGATACGGGGTGCTAAGCCAAAGATAAAATTGAAATGTTCTTCTCCTTCCCAAAATGGAGCGCCGGGAATAGCTACTGCGAGTTTTCCCACGCTTACTACGAAGAAGTTCATAAGGAAACCCAGCCAAATGATAAGGCGTGCCTTGCGAAATCCCCAAACTTCTGCTATGCAGTCATTGATGATATAAGAAATAGGGAAGACTAACAAACCACCTGTTACCACAATGGGTCCCAGCATGATGAGTTTTGTTTCTAAAAGATTGGAGGCGATGAGGCATACACAGAAGACGATGCCCAAGATCATAAATGGTACAGAGACCATGTTTTCTTTTTTCATTTTCCTGTTTTTTACGTGGTGTTCTAGAATACACGGTTGCTATTCGCAACATCGTATGTCAAAAATAAATTCTCTTTTGCTTCTTACAAAGCGGTGGCAAAGATAAGTGTTTATTGATAAATACGAAAACGAGGGTGTGCCAAAATGTATTTTGCTACCTCCTCATTCTTTTTTCCTATCATTGGGAAGTTCTGTTCTGTGCTTAAGTTTATGTAAACTTCCACTATGGTTTATATAAACTTCCATTGCGGTTTATATAAACTGTGGTACGAAATAAAGATTTTCATATTTACCACTCTTGAATAGGTTATAAGTTCTCAAAATTCTCTTAGCACAATACCTATGGCATTGTGCTTCTACACGTGTATAGGCAGGGTTCTGCGTTTCCCTCCGAACACCTGCCCTGCCAACAGCAAATCCCCGATGGGGATTCTTTACTCAAACGTAGCTGTATAATAGATGATATACTTGTAAACAATCTCAGATTTGCATAGTTACGATGGTAGTAGCTCATTTCAACCAATGCTGTTGGTAGAGCTTTCATTTATGTTTACTTCTCTTGAATAGATGAGGTAATTTTCATCAATCCTTACGAAAATAACGCCGTAGGTGTTATGCTTTTGTTAGGGCAGGGTTAGGAACGAAGTGGATAACCCTGTCTATAATGTATCTCATCATCACCAACCCTATAGGGGTTGTGCTGAGATTAAGGAAGAAGGGAATTAACCATAGTTTCATCTATGCTTATTTCCTTTGCCACAATCAAAAAAAAGAGTTTAGAATGCCAGTATAAGGTAGATGGAGTAGGGAGGGGGTATTTGACAAAAAAAGAGGGTAAGCCTATTTTGACAAACCCTCTTACGATGTTATTCCTAAAAACTATTTCACAAAAGTGAAATCAAGACGAATAGCCAGTGTGCTATGATGGCTGCTGCCAATCCGCCTATAGTGTGTGCTATGATAGCTTTGGACGTAAGCTCACGATAGCCCAAAGAGTCCAACATAGCAGTGTGTGTACTAAGATAACCACTCCAGCACATACCGATAGCGGTAAATACAGCTACCGCATTGCCGTCCACCCAACCTTCTTTGAGGAAGCCGGGAATAAGACTGAGAGCTGCACCTACAGCTCCCAATGCTGTAATAGGGAAAGCTACGAGGTGTGGATCATTGAAGCCAAAGAGATATTGGAAAACTACTCCTATTTTATTGGCAAGCCAAGGCAAGAGTTCTATTCCTTGATAAGCTCCTCCTGTATAACCTTCTGCAGAAGGACCGAAAGTAAGAATCATCACAAGGCTGGAGATGACCAATACACCGGGTATGATGGCTATTCCTACGTCTACCCCTGTTTTACCTCCATCTAATAGGGAATTGAGTATGCGCAGAAAAAGTGTGGTCTCTTCTTTCTTTTCTTCTGCTACAGTTGTAGGGTCTATCTCTGTCGCATTTTCTATTGCATATTGCGGATAGGATTTAAGTACGAAGTATTGCATAAGACGGGTGGAAACGATGCAACCACAAAACGCCCCTACCAAACCGATGAGAGCAGGAAAACCGAAGCCTTGCCCTACCATAAAGACAATTACCAGCAATCCCATACCGAAAGCCGTTCCGAAATTGGTAAGAGAGATAAACTGATACTTCTTAAAATAGCTGCTGAATCTCTTGTCTTGAGAAAGAGAGATAATAGCAGGGTTGTCCGAAAGAAATGTCATCACAGCACCTAGAGAAGCCACCCCCGGTAGGTTAAAGAGGGGACGCATAAGAGGGCGAAGGATTTGTTCCAATAAACTCACTACTCCAAATTCTACAAAGAGTTTTCCTATAGCACCGGTAATAACACAGATGCCCATGAGGTAAAATACGGTGTTCAATAAAAGGTCATGTGCTGTTTTCATAATGGTGTTCAGCATATTGGGAACACCCATTACAGAGCCTATATAACCAAATAGACCTATTACGATAATCAAACAAGGTATGCCTTTGGGTATCCAACCGAAGGCACGTTTAGAAACACTTTTCATAGCGTGTATTCAATTTTAATTTTTCTATGGTATGATTTTATTTCACAGGAGATTTTCTCCAGTTCAGTTTTCGGAGGCAAAAATAAAAGGTTTTTTTACATACCTACCTATTTTCTTGCTTTTTCCGAGCTTGAAAGCGAAAAACTTTACAAAATTCCGTATTTGCCTTCTCTTTTTCTGTGTACTACTCGCTTTTTTGTTAAAAACAAAATTGTGTATATTTTTGCGAAGAATTTACAGAAACGGGAGATTATAGAATTTAAGTAAATGTAGTATAGAGAACCCCCAAACGAGGAATCAGATGGAAACAAAGAAGCACTATTTTATCAGAATACTTCCAACGGTAAAAATGATTTTTTATATCGTATTAGGTATAGCACTTATCATACGCTCCTTTGGTCTGTATGCAGAGTTTTCACACTTGGAAAAAACGGGTCAAACTATTCCTGATAAGCCTCGTTTCACATACTGGCTTTACGATACTATGGGAGTAGAGGCTGTATTTGCTTTTTATATGATAGCAGGCTTATCCCTTCTCTATAAAGGTGGACGTATGTTGTACGGTAGATACCGAAAGAAATAACGGAAACATAAATTTAATCATACAAACGCCTTGTCTATTATTTGTAGACAGGGCGTTTTGCATATTCGGAGTAGGGAGATAAGAGGCTAAGAAGTGTTATAAAGGTAGAAAAGCTATGGCTTTCTTTTTTTACAAGGTAGAAAGCACTACCTTTGCACCTCATTTACAAAAAGATAAACAAGACAATTAGATGATAACAGTAGCAAACCTTGCCATTCAGTTTGGAAAAAGAGTGCTTTACAACGATGTTAATCTGAAATTTACGAATGGCAATATATATGGTATAATAGGCGCAAACGGTGCCGGAAAATCTACCTTCCTACGTGCTATTTCCGGAGAGCTGGAGCCTACAAAAGGAACCATCAGTCTGGGACCCGGAGAACGAATGTCCGTACTCAGTCAGGATCACTTTAAGTACGATACTTTTACGGTATTGGACACTGTACTTATGGGACATACCATACTATGGGAGGTTATGAAACAGCGTGAGGAACTCTATGCCAAGGCGGATTTTACAGACGAGGACGGTATGAAGGCTTCCGAACTGGAAGAACAATTTGCAGAGATGGAAGGGTGGAATGCAGAAAGTAACGCTGCCATTTTGCTTAGCGGACTGGGAATAAAGGAAGACAAGCATCAGTTATTGGTAGGAGATCTGAGTGGTAAGGAGAAAGTACGTGTTATGCTGGCGCAAGCTCTCTTTGGAGAACCGGACAATTTATTGTTGGACGAACCTACGAACGACTTGGATATGGAAACTGTGGCTTGGCTGGAAGAATACTTGTCCAATTTTGAGCATACAGTCCTTGTAGTAAGTCACGACAGACACTTCCTCGATGCTGTTTGTACACATACGGTAGATATAGACTTTGGCAAGGTCAATATGTTTGCAGGAAACTATAGCTTCTGGTACGAATCCAGTCAGTTGGCACTACGCCAGCAACAAAACCAAAAAGCCAAAGCAGAAGAGAAGCGCAAAGAGCTGGAAGAGTTTATTCGTAGATTTTCTGCCAATGTGGCGAAATCCAAGCAAACCACCAGTAGAAAAAAGATGTTGGAGAAACTCAATGTGGACGAGATTCAGCCTTCTTCCAGAAAATATCCGGGTATCATCTTCACTATGGACAGAGAACCGGGAAATCAGATTTTGGAAGTTTCCGGACTTAGTGCAGTGGCAGAAGATGGAACTGTTCTCTTCAGCGACGTGAACTTCAATGTAGAGAAAGAAGACAAAATCGTTTTCCTCAGCAAAGATCCACGTGCTATGACTGCTTTCTTTGAGATTATCAATGAAAACAGAAAACCACAATCCGGACATTTTAATTGGGGAGTAACTATCACTACGGCTTATCTGCCTTTGGATAATACTGCTTATTTTGAAAACGATTTGAACTTGGTAGACTGGTTGGGACAGTTCGGAGAGGGAAACGAAGTTTATATGAAAAGCTTCTTAGGACGTATGCTATTCTCCGGCGAAGAGGTCTTGAAAAAAGCCAATGTGCTGTCCGGAGGAGAAAAAATGCGCTGTATGATAGCCAAAATGCAACTGCGCAATGCCAACTGTTTGATTCTGGATACACCTACCAATCATTTGGATTTGGAATCTATTCAGGCTTTCAATAATAACTTGAAACTCTATAAAGGGAATGTACTCTTCTCCTCTCACGACCACGAATTTATTCAGACTGTAGCAAACAGAATCATAGAACTTACGCCCAATGGTATCATCGACAAGATGATGGAGTACGATGAATACATTTCTTCGGAACACATCAAAGAAATGCGTCAGCGTATGTACGGGCAGACAAATGCGTAACGTTCTGCTTGTATCTATCGCCGAAAAGCGTACTTTTACACCCATAATCTCTTAGACAGCAGTAGAGGTATGATAGAGTACCTCTACTCTTGTTTGGATTATTCTTCTCCCATCTGTGTAGGAGGAGAAAAACATTTCAAAAAGAAAACAGGATATGTTACAACCCATCACCGCATTTGGACGCTACCTTACGCTTATGTACAGAGTCTTGGCTCGTCCGGAAAAAGTGCGTATGTATTTCAGACAATACATCAGAGAGATGCAACAGTTAGGGATAGACTCTATTGGTATAGTGTTGCTCATCTCATTCTTTATAGGGGCAGTGATCTGTATTCAGATAAAGCTCAATATAGAAAGCCCTTGGATGCCCCGTTTCGTAGTGGGTTATACTACCCGAGAAATTATGCTTCTGGAGTTCTCCTCTTCTATTATGTGTCTTATATTGGCAGGAAAGGTTGGTTCCAATATAGCTTCGGAATTGGGAACGATGCGTGTAACCCAGCAAATAGACGCCTTGGAAATTATGGGGGTAAACTCCGCCTCTTATTTGATACTTCCCAAGATATTGGGCTTGATGACCATTATGCCATTCCTTGTGATTTTTAGTATTTTCGCAGGTATCATAGGGGCATTTTGTACTGCTTGGATTCTGCATATTACCAATGCTGCAGATCTTGCTTATGGACTACAGTATAGTTTCTCGGAGTGGTATGTGTGGTGCAGCATCATTAAAGCTGTGTTTTTTGCCTTTATCATAACCAGTGTTTCTTCCTATTATGGTTATTATGTGGAAGGTGGTTCTATAGAAGTAGGAAAAGCCAGTACCAATGCGGTAGTGAGCAGTAGTATATTGATACTCTTCTCCAATTTAATTCTCACACAACTCTTAATGGGATGATAGAAATAAATCATTTGTACAAGTCTTTTGAGGACAAGACCGTACTGCACGATATAAACCATATTTTCGAAGATGGAAAGACCAGCCTCATCATAGGGCAGAGTGGATCCGGTAAAACTGTGCTTATGAAATGTATCGTGGGCTTGCTTACTCCGGAAAAGGGAGAAATAGTCTATGATGGCAGAAGTTTTGCAGGCATCAAACGGAAAGATAGGAAACTTCTCCGACAGGAAATGGGAATGATTTTCCAAAGTGCGGCACTCTTTGACTCGCTCTCCGTACTGGAGAATGTGCTTTTCCCCCTCAATATGTTTTCTACAGATACGCTGAGAGATCGTATTCGGCGTGCAAGATTCTGTTTAGACCGTGTCAATCTTCTGGAAGCAGAAAGTAAATTCCCCGGAGAAATAAGTGGAGGTATGCAGAAACGTGTAGCCATAGCAAGAGCTATCGCTATGAATCCTAAATACCTTTTCTGCGATGAACCAAACTCGGGACTTGACCCTAAAACCTCACTTGTCATAGATGAACTGATTCATAGCATCACAAAGGAATATGGTATCACCACCATCATCAATACACACGATATGAATTCCGTCTTGGGTATAGGGGAGAGCATTCTTTATATCTATCAGGGGCATAAGGAATGGGAAGGTACTATGCACGATATTTTTACGGCTACGAACGAGCGTCTTTCGGACTTTATCTTTACATCGGATCTTCTGAAGAAAGTAAAAGAACAATACTCCAAGTAATCCAAAACAGTTTTCGCCAGCGTTTGTATCTTTATTTCTTAGTACGGAATATATAAAACAGCACCGTAGTTTACATAAATTATGCTGCTGTTTTTGTAAACCTAAGTGAGATAAAAAGAAATATCATAGTATCGGCATGTAGTAAAATCTGTCGCCTATGTTTCTGATACAAGCGTTTTTTTTTACTGAAAAAGAAATTGTTTGTTGAAAATGCTATATTTGTGGGTGTATCATTATTTACTAATGTCTTTGATTGCAGGTATATCTTTGTGCGCATCTATAGCAATGAAGAATGCGGAAGCAAAAGAAGCTCAAACTTGGGTAGGTGTTGGATATATTGCATCAAAAGCAGGTTACTCTGCTGAAGCTTGTGCGGGTATTGGTTTGGTAGGTGTTGCACAATCTGCATTGTGGGGTTCTGCTGGGGGACCAGCAGGAGCTGTAATGGGAGCTGTTTTTGGATTATAGTTTAGTATGGCAAATTATTGTAGATGTCCTTATTGTGGTAAAACATTAACTTTACGTCAATGTTTGTGTTATCTAAATAAGGGGAAAGAACATTCTGTACTTTGTACTAATTGTGGACGCAGTATTCATCCGAAAAAGAATCCTTATTCATCCCAAAAAAGTATGTATTTTGGAGTACTTTCTGCTTGGCTTCCTGCGTCTATTAGTATTTATATTTTCCATACAGATTTTGTTACAGCATGTTTGATTGCAGCTCCTTTTATTCTTATTACTTGTTTATTAAGCATATTCATTTGGTATAGAAATTTGTTTTTTGAATAGGATAAGTCTTTACGCAATATCCCGTTTGCCTGGCAGTATATTTCAATCCGTTGGAAAGTCTCTCCGCTTATCGAAATGGTTGTCTTCTCCGGCTTGCTTTTGGCTGTATATTTACTTTATCTTTACATCGGATCTTCTGAAGAAAGTAAAAGAACAATACTCCAAGTAATCCAAAACAGTTTTCGCCAGCGTTTGTATCTTTATTTCTTAGTACGGAATATATAAAACAGCACCGTAGTTTACATAAACTATGGTGCTGTTTTTGTAAACCTAAATGAGGTTTTTATTTATCTTGTATTATTGTTCTTTTTTCTGCTATATATTTGCAAACAATACATATAAACCTTATGAAAAAAATATTACTTCTACTGTTCTTGGTGTTGTCTTGCGTGGGAAGGGCACAAACTAAACCGGTAAAACCTTTTGAGTTTGAGTTTACTACAGGTGTCTGTATGCCTTTGGGAGCTTATCATAACGGAGATGCTTTGGAAACTCCCGTACTGGCGATGAATCTGCGATATAACATAAAGAACACGCCGTGGAGCTGTGGCTTTTTATGGCAGATAGATTCTGCGAGACGAGATTTTTGGCATAATAAAGCAGACAAATGGCAAAACAATCGTACCATCTCCCTTGCACTTACAGGGGAATATAATTGGGGACAAGGCAAAAAAGTAAATCCCTTTGCCGGTATATCTATAGGTGCGGGATTCAACCAAACCATAGGAGATTCCTTTATAGATGAGAGAGAGGGTGCTTCTCTCGCATTTATACCTAAGATAGGTGTAGAGCTCTGGCATTTTTTGAGAGTGAATACCCATTTACAACTTTCTCGCAAAGGTTTTCATACTTATGGCTTTTCTTTGGGCTTTGTCTTAGGTGGCAGACCCAGATAAAGTTTTACTTTACAGATAAACAAGCATACGGCAGTTCTATAGAAAATAGATACTGCCGTTTTTTTGTATATCATATTGATGTTTTCCCCTATATATTTTTGATTAAATATATCTTTTGTTAGGTTTTGTTTTATATTTGCATTGTGAAGCACATAGATTATATGCTGTATAGTATGTAATCCGTTTAATAGTACTATTGTAAACAGAGGAGGTATCCGAAAATCCATAAAGAGAGTAGGAACTATGTAAAAAACAAAATACTTAAATTAAGAGAAGATGAATACTGCATTAAAAGTTTTTAGCGTATTGAACAGATCCTTATTATTCCTGTTTATGTGTATTTTCGCTTATATCGTCTGCACAAAAGGAGCTATCCTTGCTTTCATATTGTTTGTGTTGTTTACTCTCTTTCTTGCTATCTACTTATGTGAGATTCATAGCAATAAACCGGTCGGAGTAGTGCCGTTGGATATAGTAGTGATAGTACTGATGGTAGGTGTCTTTATGGACAAAGAGGGATATAACTTGTTAGGGTGGATAGGTTTGAGTTTTGCTATTGCAGATATCTTCTTTATTATGCTCTTGAATTATAAGAAATATAAGGAAGGACGTCTATTGATAGAAGATTGACCGATACCTTTCCTTTCTTTTGATAGTTAAGACTATAAGATTCGTTTATTTTATAATACTAAGTAATAAAAATATGAATACCGTATTAAAAATGCTGTATGCACTGGATAGATTATTTGTGTTTTTGTTTATGTGTGCTTTAGCTTATATCGCTTATATAAATGAAATGACCATTGCCTTTATCCTATTCCTTTTGTTTGCTCTCTTCTTTGCTTTCTATATGTTTAAGTCTCATAATCATAAGCCGGTAGGAGTGTTGGGGCTGAATTGTGTGATAATAGTAATGATGATGGCTACCTTTATAGAAAAAATGGAAGATGAATTAACCGAAATAGCAGAATATAATTGGATAGTATGGCTCGTCTTGAGCTTTGCTATAGTAGATACCTTTTATATTATGTTGTTGAATTATAAAGGATATAAGGAGCAATATCTAACGGAAGAAGACAAATAGTATATAGGGATATATCTTTTCTGTCAAAAGATATGGTAGGGGATAGCTTGGATATGAAGCTATCCCCTTTTCCTTTGAAGACGAATAGGAAAAATGCAACTGTCTAAAAAAAGTGTGCAAAACATTTGGTTTATAAAATAAACTAATCATATCTTTGCAGTGAGTGAAACGAAGCGCGCACGTCTCGCTTATTTTTTTATTTATATAGTTTATAAAATAAACTGGTTTGTCAAATTAAAAACAGAATGTTATGAAAAAGATTTTAAGTACTGTCCTCGTGCTGATGAGTAGCGTGATAGTGTGTGTAGCGCAAGAAAGAAAATTGGAGCTCACAGACGTGAGAAATGATGTAGGAACTATCTACGTGATGATGGAAAAAGGGGGAGAAACTCCTGTTTATCTTATGGCTAAAGCTGTAGCCGGCACTACGGTTATAGCACTGCCAGAAATGAAAACGGGAGAATGGCTGGTCTCTGTTCTGCACGATGAAAATGAGAACAGGAATATGGATTTCACAGAAGATAAGAAAGCCAAAGAAGGATTTGCAAGAATGCCTGTACAGATAAAGGAAGGCGAAGCGAAGAATCTCAGTGTGAGAATGATTTATCTTACAGAATAGATACTTTTGCAGAGTAAAGAAATAAATTCTTAAAACAACAATTATGGAAGATAAAAAAATAAATGAACGAGAGAGCATAGAACTGATTTCTCGTATGATTCGGGAGACACAAACCAATACAGCCCGCCACAGTGCTTATCCTATGTTGGTATGGGGGTATCTTACTTGTATTGTGTCGCTCTTTGTTTGGGTAGGATATACTTTTATTTGGGAGAACGCTTCGTGGCTAAACTATTGTTGGTTGGCTATTCCACTCATTGGTTTTCCGCTATCACTCTCTTACTTGAAAAAACAAAAACGGATAGGAGCGTCCAATTATATGGATCGTACCATAAAGTATATATGGGCAGTGATAGGCAGTTGTGTTTTTATGCTTTCTATACTTACTATTCTAAATTTGATAGCAGTGAATATATTGCTTGATGTAGCTTTGCTTATCAGTATAGGTGCTACACTTTCGGGATTAGTTATGTGGTATAGACCCATTATTATCACAGGGATATTGGGAATCGCTCTGTCCTTTATATTAGGTGTTTGGGAGGTTCTTTTTTCTCAGTATATAGTATTGTGGTTTGTCATAGTGTTTGTGGTGATTATGATTATTCCTGGTCATATATTGCAAGCAGAACTCAAGAAGAATGAAAGAGCTTGATCCGTTACTTCATTCCCAATTAAGATTGGCTATTATGTCCATACTCTTGGTGGCAGAAGCAGACTTTGTATATCTCAAAGAGCAAACGCAGTCCACAGCAGGAAACTTGAGTGTGCAGATAGACAAGCTCTCGGAAGCCGGTTATATAGCTGTGGAAAAGAGTTTTGAGGGAAAAAGAACCCGTACCGTTTGCCGTATGCTCCCACAAGGGAGAGAGGCGATGGCGCAATATGTAAAAGCGTTGGAATCTTATTTCCAAGGATTATAGAAATGAATAGATGGAGAGGGTGTACTACGTGTATATCCTCTCCTTGATGTATGGATAAATGAGTACTTTTGCCCCTTTCGCAAAACCCTTGTATGTGATGGTAAAACCTATCGGTGCTACCTGCAATTTGGCTTGTGACTATTGTTACTATTTGGAGAAAAGTAAATTTTATTCGTCCTCCTTCAAGGCAGAGATGAGCGAAGCCTTGCTGGAAAAGTTTATAGCACAGTATATAGAGGCGCAAACTATGCCACAAGTGCAGTTTACGTGGCACGGAGGAGAACCCTTACTGCGTCCTTTGTCTTTCTATAAAAAGGTTGTGGCATTACAGCAGAAATACGCTCGTGGCAAGCAGATAGAGAATTGCATACAAACCAATGGGACGCTTCTTACAGCAGAGTGGTGCGAATTTGTCAGAGAGGAAAGGTGGCTGGTCGGGATTTCTATAGATGGTGCTGCCAAATATCACGATGCCTATAGAAAGAACAAATGCGGTAAACCGTCTTTTCAAGCCGTGATGAATGGAATTAACCTCCTGCAAAGACATAGAGTGGAATGGAATGCTATGGCAGTAGTCAATGCACTCAATGCAGAAGACCCTGTAGGTTTTTATCGCTTTTTTAAGGAACTCGGGTGTCAGTATTTACAGTTTACACCGGTGGTGGAACATAAAATACAGACTCACGATGGAGAAGACTTTCTGGCATCTATTGCTACAAAAGATAAGAGCTTGCTCACCCCTTTTTCCGTATCTCCGGCACAATGGGGAAATTTTCTTTGTACTGTATTTGATGAATGGATAAAGACAGATGTAGGACATATATTTGTCCAGATTTTTGATGCTACCTTGTCCAATTGGCTCGGCTTAGCTCCCGGACTTTGTACTATGGCAAAACATTGTGGGCATGCTGGTGTGATGGAGTATAATGGAGATGTGTATGCTTGTGATCATTTTGTGTTTCCTGAATATAAATTGGGTAATATCCAAGAAAAGACTTTAGTGGAAATGATGTACAGTCCGACTCAACAACGCTTCGGAACAGACAAGTTCGATCGGCTTACAGCACAATGCCGGAGTTGTGAGTTTGTTTTTGCGTGCAATGGAGAATGTCCACGAAACCGTTTTGCTTATTCACAGTCGGGAGAAGCAGGACATAACTATTTATGCGAAGGGTATTACAATTTCTTTATGCACGTAGCACCTTATATGGATTATATGAAGCAGGAACTCCTCCAAGACAGACCTCCGGCAAACATTATGCAAGCTATAGCGAAAGGGGAGTTCCCAACTTTGTAGACCGAGAGAAAAACACTACTTTCGTCCGCTCAAAAGAAGAATATGCTCCATACCTATAAAGCCATCGTTCTCCACACGATCAAGTACAAAGACAATGCTGTTATCGTGCAACTGTACACTCAAGAAGTGGGGAGAATAGCAGCTACGGTAACTCTCTCTCACACTCCCAAAGCCAAGCTGAAGACTGCTCTTTTTCAGCCGTTGTCTGTGATAGAGGTAGTAGTGGCGGAGCGACCTACGGCAGATCTCTTGCGCATTCGGGAAGCAAGGGCACATTATGTCTTTTCCTCACTACCTTACGATGCTGTAAAATCTTCAATCGCTCTCTTTGTAGCAGAGTTTTTGCATAGGACACTTCGGGCTACCGACCAAGATGTAGCCGTATTTGACTATTTATACCACTCCATTCTATGGTTGGACACTTGTGAAACGTCCTACGCCAATTTTCATTTGGTTTTTCTGATGCGTTTTGCCAAATTTTTGGGACTGCACCCCAATATAGAAGAATATGAGCGAGGTATGCTTTTTGATCTTTCTACCGGTAATTTTACCCTATCACCGCTTACGCAGGAAACTTGTTTATCTGTAGAAGATTCCCAGCGTATCAGCTTGTTTATGCGTATGAATTATGATACTATGCGTATTTTTAAGTTCAGTAGGCAAGAGCGTGGGAGAGTGTTGGATATATTGATGAATTATTACAGATTGCATATTCCAGACTTCGGAGAGCTGAAGTCTTATGCTATACTGCGCACTCTTTTTGATACATCAAACGAATAAACTTCGTGTATATGAGAGTGTGTCAAAATATATTTTTGCTACACCCTCGTTCTTTTTATATTCTATCATTGGGAAATTCTGTTCTGTGCTTAAGTTTATGTAAACCTCCACTATGGTTTATATAAACTTCCATTGCGGTTTATATAAACAGTGGTACGGAATAGAGATTTTCATATTTACCTCCCTTGAATAGGAAAGCAATTCTCAAAATTCTCTTAGCACAATACCTATGGCATTGTTTTTATGTGCGTGTACAGGCAGGGTTCTTCGTTTCCCTCCGAACACCTGCCCTGACAAGAGCAAATCCCCGATGGGGATTCCTTGCTTAAACGCAGTATAAGATTATACTCGCAAGCAACATCAGAATAGAGCAGTTCTGATGGTAGTTGCTCATTTCAACTAACGCTGTAAGCGTTGTGCTGTTGGTAGAGCTTCCATTTATCTTTACTCTTTAAATAGGAGTTTAATCCTCATCAGTCCTTACAAACAAATAACGCCGTAGGTGTTATGCTATTGTTAGGGCAGGGTTAGGAACGAAGTGGATAACCCTGTCTATGCGTATCTCACCGGCATCAACCCCATAGGGGTTGTGCTAAGACTAAGGACGTGGGGATTATTAATGTTTACTTCCTTGACACCATCAATAAATAGAGTTCAGACCAGCATAAGGGAGATTGAGTTGGAGAGATTTGAAAGACAGAGGGTATGCCTATTTTGACATACCCTTCTGTAAATTTCTTTTTTGTTTATCCTTGATAATAATCATCTAATAGCACTGCAATCTCGTCCAATATGGTAAAGAGTTCCTCTGTAGTGGTAGCTCTCAGCATACGAATGCGTGTTTCTTTGAATGAAGGAATACCCTTGAATAGAGGAGAGGCTGCCAAGTGTCTGCGTACATGAAGAATCCCTCTGCGCTCGTCCAGCATATTCACACTTTCTTCTACTTCTCTGCGTAGAACTCCGAGCTTCCATCTGTGATCCATACTTTGGTCGTGTTCCCCTGTAGCCATATAGTGTTTTATTTCTTTGAATATCCACGGTCTTCCGAAACTGGCACGTCCTACCATAACAGCATCTACGCCATAGCGTTCAAAGCATTCTTGAGCACGTTCCGGAGTGGTAACATCACCATTACCGATGATAGGAATACGTATACGGGGGTTCTTCTTTACCTCTCCTATCAGTGTCCAGTCTGCTTCTCCTGTATACATTTGCGCACGAGTTCTGCCGTGTATGGTGAGGGCTTCTATTCCACAGTCTTGTAACTGCTCTGCTAATGTAGTGATGACTTTATGCTCTGCGTCCCAGCCTAAGCGTGTCTTTACGGTAACGGGTATATTTACGGCTTTTACTACTGCAGACGTGATTTCCAGCATCTTGGGTATGTTCTGTAGTAGACCGGCTCCGGCTCCTTTCCCCGCAACACGTTTTACCGGACAGCCAAAATTGATATCCAAAATATCGGGTTTTGCACTTTCTACGATATGTGCCGCTTCTACCATAGTATCTGCATCTTTACCATAGATTTGAATAGCTACAGGGCGTTCTGCATCGGATATATTGAGTTTGCGAAGGGTGCTATGGATAGAACGAATGAGAGCATCGCTGGAAACAAATTCCGTATAGACCATATCTGCTCCGAATTCTTTGCAGAGCATACGGAAGGCAGGATCTGTTACGTCCTCCATAGGAGCCAATACAATAGGCTTTTCGCCTAAATCTATATGACGTATTTTCATTGATTTCTATTGTTTTGTGTAAGAGAGGACTTGTTTGTCCTTTGCTGTGAGGGTGCAAAAGTAGGGAAAAAAGACGTACCTTTGCAGACTAATTATTTGAAACAATGAAGAATTATCATATAAACGACTTTGAAATTATGGCACCCGTAGGTTCCAAGGAATCTATGGCAGCAGCCCTCAATGCAGGTGCAGATTCTGTCTACTTCGGTATAGAAAGCCTCAATATGCGTGCGCGTTCTGCCAATACCTTCACAATAGACGATTTGAGAGAAATAGCGGCTACTTGCCAAGAAAGAGGTGTAAAAAGCTATCTTACCATCAATACCATTATTTACGATGAAGACCTCTCCTTGATGCGGAAAATAGTAGATGCTGCAAAAGAAGCAGGTATCAGTGCAGTAATTGCAGCAGATGTAGCGGTAATGGATTATTGCAATAGAGTAGGACAGGAAGTACACCTTTCTACCCAGCTTAATATCAGCAATGCAGATGCACTACGTTTCTACGCACGTTTTGCAGATGTGGTGGTACTGGCACGAGAGCTCAATCTGGAGCAAGTAAGACATATTTATGATACCATAGAGAATGAAAATATAGTAGGTCCTATGGGCGACAAAGTACGTATAGAAATGTTTTGCCATGGGGCGTTATGTATGGCGGTTTCCGGGAAATGCTATCTTAGTCTGAATGAGTATAACTCTTCTGCCAATAGAGGAGCTTGTAATCAGATTTGCAGACGCTCTTACATTGTAAAAGACAAAGAGAGCGATATGGAATTGGAAATAGATAACCAGTATATTATGTCCCCCAAAGACTTGCGCACCATTCATTTTATGGACAGAATGATAGAGGCAGGCGTACGTGTCTTCAAGATAGAAGGTAGAGCACGTGGAGCAGAGTATGTAGATACTGTGGTGCGTTGCTACAAAGAAGCAATACAAGCGTGCGTAGAAGGCACTTTCTCGGAAGCCAAAGCCGAAGAATGGGACAATAGACTGAAAACTGTATTCAATCGTGGATTTTGGGACGGCTATTATCTTGGACAGAAGATGGGAGAATGGACTACCAAGTACGGTTCTTCTGCTACAGAAAGAAAAGTATATGCAGGTAAGGGTATGAAATACTTCTCCAATCTGGGCGTGGCAGAGTTCCTCATAGAAGCTTCGGAAATAGCAAAGGGAGAGAAATTGCTTATCACAGGTCCTACCACAGGTGCGGTTTATATTACACCGGACGAATTACGTGTAGCTCTTGAACCTGTAGACCGAGTGAAAAAAGGCGAGCACGTATCTTTCAAAGTGCCTTGTAAAATACGCCCCAGCGATAAACTCTATCGTATGGTTCCCAATGAATAAATAAACCCTAAAAAGTCTGCTATATGACACTGTGGACAAGATGTAAAGCACTCTTCCATAAATTTTCGTTTCGCAAAACGAAAAGATGGATCGGTGCTTTATTTTATTGTTTGGTAGTGGTAATCTCTATAGTTGGAGGGGTGTTCCTCGCTGTTGAGGGGTCATTTTCCGCACTGGCTTTGGTGTGGTGGATTTTATTGTGGGGTACGATAGAAGGAAAAACCTATATTCCTCGGAAATATCTTGTAAGATTCTCTGCACACCCTTTGTTTCTGCGTATACGTAGGTATAGATGGGGACAGTTAAAAGGAACTGTATCCCAAGAGATTGTAACAGAAACAGCTGCCTGTAAGAACTGCGGACATACTTATGTAGGAACATATTGCCCGCAATGTGGGCAACACAGGGCTACTTATCGGTTTACGAAAGGGAATATCATAGCCGATGTATTCAAAAGTTTTTTCAATTTGGATAGAGGTTTAGGTGCTACCTTGCTTGCATTGTTGTACAGACCCGGTTATATGATACGCCAGTATTTGGCAGGAAAACGAGTACATTATTTTCGTCCTTTCCAACTGCTGTTCCTATTGGCAGCCATTTACTATATCGGTATGCAGATAGTGCAGCCTGTTTCCGCCCCCGATGTTATACAAATAAAAGATTTATCCACTTCTACATCAGATGTTTCTGTTGGCACAGAGAAGAAAGATGTTATATTTTGGATAGCACAAATAGATGCACTCTATCAAGTAGCAGAGGCTACGTGGAAAGCGTGGGGAGAGCGTATTCCCTTGTTGAAAAATACTTGGGAACTTCTTTCTTCGTGGTGGGAGCAGAATAAGGCTTTGAATATAATACCTATATTACCCTTGTTCTCGTGGGGAGCCTATCTCGTTTTCAAGAAGAACAGGGGGCGTAAAGCGTATAATTTTACAGAACATTGCATTATACAGACTTATATTTCTTGTCAATTATTGTTCGTGAGTTTGTGGCTTTTATTTTTGAGAGAAGAACAGGAAGTAGGCGTTCATTTCTCGTTTTGGGCTTTTACCCTTTCTGCTTATGACTATAGACAACTCTTCGGGCTTACGTGGTGGCAGGCATTGAAGAAAACACTGCTACTTTATCTCACTACTTACGGAATGATGCTTTTGCTTTTTCTCTGTTTATTTTTAATGGTTGGGGGTGTCTGGTTTCTTGTATTCTGATGTTTGGGAATTAGGGGAGTCAATGCTTTTTATGTTAATTTGTTCTCGTCTTTTGCATATAGATGTATTGTGCCTCATCTACTCAAAAAACATCGTTACAATAGCTTCTTACAGGGGTGCCGATAGTGCGCCTTGCTATCACGATAGCAAGGCTTCTTTCTACGATAGCAACAGCTCGCTATCACGATAGCAAACGCTCTGTATCAACGTGGCTTTGTAACCGTATAAAAATGGCGTAAAAGAGATAAAAAAGAACTTTCTATTTTTACAACTTGAATGTAGCGTAAATAGAGAGAATATACTTTGCTGTCAAGATGCTCTCCACAAAACTCAACTCCAATGAATAAAGAATGTGTTATTGAGATTTGATGTTGAAAAATAGTCTGTTGAGGCTTTTTTATAATGTAGCTACAAAAAAACTCTTTGTCTTCTTGTTTATATTTATGTCTTTTTAGAACTTTGTTCTAACTAAATCTTTGAATACATATGAACTTATTATGGAAAATGAATGCAATGCCGAAAAATAGTCTTTTCCTTGCATTATCGTTTGTATTATTGTTGCTTTCCGCTTGTAGAGAGCAGAAACCCGCTACACTTGAAATTTCTCCGGAAAAATTATCTTTTAGGGGAGTAGAAGATAGTAAAGTTATTGCTATTAAATGTTCTTCCGATGACTGGACTTGGGAGAAAGGTTTCCCGGAATGGATTTGTATAGATAAAGTGAATGATGAGGAAGTGAAAATCACCGTACAGCCTAATCTTAATGACGCTGTAAGAGAAGGGGTTGTAGTCTTCACTTGCGAAGAACTAAAGCGTACGATCAGTATAGAACAAGGTCCTCAACCTACACTCCGGTTATCGAAAAGTTTAATAGAATTGGACGATGTAGATGGTGAAGTAGAGATAGAAGTAGCAACCAATGCTACCGAGTGGAAAGTGGTGAACAAGCCGGAATGGATAGAGGTGAGAAAAGAAGAGAATAAACTGAAAATCAAAGCGAGTGCGAACAAAGAAGAAACTCGTAGAGAAGGCGATGTGGTCATAGAAACAGAAGATAAACAAGCTATCCTGAAGGTGTCTCAAGCAGAAAAGGCGTATGTAAAGGTGTCTCAGATGCCATCTGTCTTCTCTTATTTGGGAGGAGAACAGGTGCTTACCTTTGAGAGTAATCGTAAAGACCTTGTAGTGGCAGAAACTCATCTGTTTACAGTAGAAATGATAGGAAATAGCCGATTGAAAATGGTGGTAAAAAGAAATGGATATAAAAAGGAGCGAAAAGCCTCTCTTTCTTTCTATTATAAGGAACGAAATCTGCTCAGTATAGACGTAAGACAAGAAGAAAGTAGGATAGAAGAAGAGCAGAGAGCCTACTTGGAGAAACTATATAAGGCTACCAATGGAGACCAGTGGTTCCATAATACAAATTGGTTGTCGGATCGTCCTTTGTCAGAATGGTATGGTGTAGAGATGTCCGGTGATAGTGAAGGTAGTGAAATAATAATTCTTAATTTAAGAAATAATAATCTGCGTGGACAGTTGCCCGAAGGCTTGAGCATACTTGTAAGTGCTAAATTTATTAAGCTTCAGGACAATGCTTTGGAAGGGTCGCTATCTGATGAACTTGCCCTTCTGAACGAGGTTTATTCAATCAGCCTTTTCAATAATAATTTTACCGGAAGTATTCCTGCCGTATTGGGAAAAAAAGCACGCAAAGATGGTGTTTTAGACATACGGGGTAATAGGCTAAGTGGAGTGGTTCCGGCTATTTTCATAGAGAATCCTTATCGCTACAAGTTCTGCCCTCAGCAGGAAGGCTATAAGTTTGACAATTATACTTGTAAATAAACAAGCTATATAGTTGTAAGCAGAACACCGCTCCTCTCTGATAGATAAGAGACACACAAGAAACACGTTCTGCTGATAGCTATATCCCTTATTACTATCAGTACGAAATTAGAAATATGTTGTATACTCACCCCCTAAAAATGAAATTTATGAGAAAGTCAATCTTATTTTTATTGTCTATTGTCAGTCTGCTGTCTTGTTCTGACAAAAGAGCACTCATAGATGGAGCGGATGATGTAAGATATTATATAGGTCGTTACTTTATTCCTGATAAGGTATATATATACCCATACTCTACAAATAATTGTTTTTATTTTCATTTAGATATGGGCGATAGGAGGTATATATCTTTAGGCGAAAACCCTGCTGAGTTCAAAAAACTTGCAAAGGAATATGGTGAAACCGGAGAGAAGGTCTTCACACTATGGCACCCTCCTGTTATGAAACCTTATAATATATTACAACTCAAAGTGTACAAAAAACAAGATGGAAAGATGATAGATGTGTCCGATATAGTAGAGATTGAATATAGATCTTATTTCAAGATCATCTCTTCAAAGTATACTCTTAAGGACGTGGAGTATCTCTCCCGGAAAATTTCGGAACTAACACCTCACGACTTGAAATGGCTTCCTGATGATTTTCAGGTAGTTCTTTCTAAAATGGATGCAGGCGAATATTATCTTGTAGTAACTTTAGCCGATGGTAAGGAACTTTCTGTGGAGCTAAAGAAAACATAAGGTTCTCTCCTTAGCAGGGCTTTATCTAATTTTATAATAGCTAAATCAAAAGCAAGCACCCCTCCTCTCATACAGAGAGGAGGGGTGCTTCTGCTTCTATATGAATGGAGTTTTACGCCTCTGTTTGCTCTGCCAAGAAATCTGTGGCGGTTTGCAGGGCGAGATTGATATTGGAACAAATGTTTCTTTCTCCGAGAAGTTCGTAGAAACCTGCTTTTTCCAATTCCTTCTGTACACTGGGGATTACGCCGGATAGAATGATGTGTATCTGTTCTTTCTTGGACATTTCGCAGAGCGAAGTCAAGTTGTGTATACCTGTAGAATCTATAAAAGGAATCTTACGCATTCTGATGATGCGAACCTTAGGCCTGTTTCCCATACGGGACATAATGTCCTCAAACTTGGTAGCTACCCCGAAGAAGAAAGGACCGTCTATTTCGTATACTTCTACTCCTTTGGGAATGAAGAGATGCTCTTCGTGAGTTTCCATATCTGTTTCATCGTTGGGATCTAAGTGATGAGTCAGCACACTGATTTGTGTGGTTTGCATAACACGATGGATAAAGAGTAAGCAAGCTATGATTAACCCTAATTCTATGGCTACCGTAAGATCTACCAGTACGGTAAGGAAGAAAGTGATGAGCAGAACCACTACGTCCGATTTTGGTGCGTGGAGTAATCTGCTAAATACTCTCCAATCACTCATATTGTAAGAAACCATCACCAGAACACCTGCCAAGCAAGCCATAGGAATATATTGTGCCAATGGCATAAGGAAGATGAGGATAAGCAGTAATACTATAGCGTGTATAATACCGGAAACAGGACTGCGACCTCCATTATTGATATTCGTCATAGTACGTGCAATAGCTCCTGTAGCAGGTATTCCACCGAAGATAGGAGAGGCTATATTAGCTATACCTTGTGCTATCAGTTCTGTGTTGGAGTCGTGCTTATCTCCTATAGCACCATCTGCTACCGTAGCAGAAAGCAAGGATTCTATAGCTCCCAATAAGGCTATGGTGATGGCAGGAGAAATGAGACGTTGTATGGCTTCCCAGTCTAAGGACGGTACTGTGGCATCCGGCAGACTGTTCTGAATACTGAATCTATCCCCTATGGTTTCTATCGTAGCCAACTCGGGCATATACATACGAATGAAATAAACAATGGCAGTGATGAATACTATAGCCACGAGAGAACCCGGGATTTTTTTACTGAATTGAGGAGTGAAAATGATAATAAGTACACTCATAACACTTACCATCACACTGCCCCAGTTTATACTGTCAAAGTGCTGAAAATAAATAATCCATTTTCCTACGAAATCTCCGGGTATTTTCTCTCCGCCAAACTGAAGTCCGAAAATATCTGCTATCTGAGTGGTGAATATGGTAACTGCAATCCCACTTGTAAACCCTATAATGATAGGATAAGGAATGAACTTGATGACTGTGCCTAAGCGGAAAACACCCATCAGTACCAATAAAACTCCTGCAATGAGCGTAGCCACCATCAACCCGTCTAATCCATATTCTTGGATAATGCCATATACAATGACGATAAAGGCTCCCGTAGGACCTCCGATTTGTACTTTGCTGCCTCCCAAGAAAGAGATGAGGAAACCTGCTATGATGGCAGTGATGATACCACGTTCCGGAGATACTCCTTTGGCAATACCAAAAGCTATTGCCAAAGGAAGGGCTACGATACCTACAATGATACCTGCCATAAGGTCTGCCATAAAATCTGCTTTTGTATAATCTTTCAGCAGAGAAAATAGTTTAGGACGAAATACTTGTTTATGATCTATCATATCGGATTTAGTTGTTTGCTTTTACTTGGGTAAATTCAGCTTTCTTGCGCTCTATGAAACGGATTTTGAGCAGGGCTTCTTCTCTGTGTTTACGGAGCTCTCTGAGGGTAGAAAGTACATTGCTTAGCTGTTTGAGAGAACGGATAGCTTGTATATCTGCTTGTTTGAGGGGGATAGAGATGGCTTTTTTTCCTAAGAATGTAAATTGTACAGGTGTTTTCTCATCTGTAGTATCTGTGAGCAACTGTATGAGCGCAGCATTGTCTGTGGCTCTGTAGTCTGCCATTTCTATGTGTTTCCCATTGAGCTGTGTAGTATAGACATCTGTAGCAATGGTACTTTCTGCTATTTGGTTGCCTTTGCTGAGGCGGATACTTTTATGGTCTATAGGGGTGTTGCCACTGTAGAGAGAGGTAAGTAGCAGCTCTCCTTCTTCGCTCACCTGTGCTTTCAGATGAGAAGTGGCTATACTATAGTTTACTTGCGAGGGGTGAAAATAGTTACCCGTTTCCTGATATTCTTCGTTTTTCTCCAGAATGAATTGGGTTGTTAGTTCTTCTGCTATGGGGAGAGTTGCTTTTTCCAAACTATCCAAGTAGGATAGATTCTGATCCTGCTCGCTTAGCTCTATTTCCTGCATCAGTGCCACGGCAGCCCTTCTTGTTTGGAAGGCTTTGGGATAAAGAGTACGAATGCTGTCTATCTGTAGTTTGGCAAGGGCATAGTTCCCTTTTTGAAAGTTCTTTTCGGCACGAGAAAAAATAGGCGTAGCTTGTTCGTCCGGATTGGTACAGGAATACAAGCTCCCTATACAAAATATCATAAATATGAATTGTTTCATAGGTTATGCGCTTTTGTTGATCATCTGGCGCAAAAGTAGTGTTTTCTTCTGCGCCTTGTTTACTTAAAAATAGAAAAACTACAGCGTGAACCTATCTTTGCGAGGTAGAGCTGTAAATATAGGTATAAGCAGTACCTACAAAAACAGCTCCTCCTACTATGTTCCCTAAGGTGGAGGGTATCAAATTGTTCCAAAGGAAACTTCCCCAACTGATATCTGCCCCGTATAACATACCTGTGGGAATATAATACATATTGGCAATGGAGTGTTCAAAACCTATGGCTACGAAAGCCATAACGGGTAGCCACAGTCCGATAAGCCTGCCTGCCATACTGCGAGCCGAAAAACCTAGCCATACCGCTAAGCACACGAACCAATTGGCACCAATGCCCCGTAGAAATACCACCCACCAATCCAAGTTTACTTTGTAAGTCGCGGTCTTTACGATGAAAGCTCTATAGTCCGGGTGAGACAGGATTTCTGTCTGGTAAACCATAAAATAGTCAAAGAGAAATGCACCCACGAAATTGGCAGCAAAAACCACACACCAGTTACACCAAATATAAGTAGGAGGAATTTTCCCACGCATTGTGGCAGGAACTAAATTTGCTGTATTGCCTGTGAAGAGTTCTGCGCCTACCAATACTACGAGAATAAGTCCCAGCGGGAATGTGATACCGGCCAATAATTTGGAGATAATGGGGTTTTCTGTAGTCCAGCCGTTTACACCGGCGGCACAGAGAGAAGAAAGTAAGCCACCCATAGCGATGTAGATACCTGCCAAAATGCCCAATAAAAAGATTTTGCGCCATGGCATTTCGTACTTCTTGATACCTACCTTGATAGTATTCTCTATTACTTCTTGTGGAGTATTCATGGTTGTTAGTTCTATGGTTCTAAGGCAAAGTTAAAATGTTTTCTCCCTTCCTTTTATATTGGCACCCCGATTTTTTCTGTTTCCTATCATTCTTGGTCATTTCTCCTCAGAAAAAGAGCATCTCTTCGTAGCTATTGGCGTAGAGAGAAGGGGTTGTATGTTATGTTCGCTATGTTTTTCCGTAGTTGTACGGAATTTTGTCTGTACAGTTACGGAAATCTTTCCGAACCTGTATGGCAGTTTTTAAGAAACTTTTGTGTGGAGGATTGGTGGCTTCTCGTGTTATGAAATGAGGACATCATAGCAGAGATGTAGTCCATATAACTCATGGTAAACTTATCTATAGACCTTATATTTATATAACAGTGAAAATCCGATGTAGACGAATAAATGGGGTATAGCAACTGAATTTAGCATGGAAAAACCGGATTTTATAAAAGTGCGGATAAAAAAATAATATGAACTATTGCAGAACCCAAAATAAGCACTACCTTTGCACACGCAATAAGAGACAAGTATGGGCGTTTAGCTCAGCTGGTTTAGAGCA
>JALEQJ010000019.1 GCA_022764505.1 Phocaeicola sp.
ATCAATGACTTGCTTAAAAATAAGGCAAACTTGGTGCATTCCAGACACCGCTCTGTCCACAATTTTATCATCAACGTATGCGCTGCATTAGCGGCTTATTCCTTCTTTGAGAACAAACCAAGCGCACTGCCAGTATACATTGAGAACACACAACAATTGGCTATTTTCTAAAAATGCTTATCCCGAACTCACGTAAGGAATAACTAAAAAATGAAAGAGGCTCTTTTCACAAAGAGCCTCTTTCCGTATCAAATTTTATTCATTCTTATGGTATTATGTTTTAAGGTAAAAAGATTGTTTTCAGGATAACGGGTGCAAATTTGAGCGTTTTTTTTATTTTATACAAGCAAAAAGATATGTTATATAGCAGGTTTTTATGTTGTAATGTTTGTTTGTCTATCAAAGTGTAAGATTTGCAGTTCGTACTTATTAGATGTTTAGTCTGTGAATTTGTTTTTTGTTTGTGTTTGAATGAATTCTATTTAATTGTGAATTTGTCATTTATGGTAGATCTGTGTTCTGTAATGTTATTTTTTTGATTCTTGCTTGTTCTAAAGAATAAGGTCAGAAATCTATTCTCGCAGATACGGAAAATACCACACAATAAGTAGTATTTCCGATGTGTTATTCCCTATGATAGCCCTGTATTGATTACAGTGTCTAAGATGTAATATAGTAATAATTATAGTTGTTGTAGGGTGCTGCAAACATAAGTTTCGCTTTTTTTATTGTTCTTATCAGTCAAAAGCAGTATTTTAGCATGATTTTTCGTGTGAGAACGAAAGAATGTCTAACATTATATATTGTATAAATGCAAGAGCAAGACAGAATTATAAAAATAAATATTGAGGAAGAAATGAAGTCTTCCTACATAGACTATTCTATGTCTGTGATTGTGGCACGCGCCCTTCCAGAAGTAAGAGATGGACTTAAACCGGTGCATCGTCGTATATTGTATGGAATGATGGAGCTGGGGAACACCTCGGATAAACCCCACAAGAAATCTGCCAGAATAGTGGGAGATGTGATGGGTAAGTATCACCCACATGGAGACTCTGCTCTTTATGGTGCGTTGGTACGTATGGCACAAGATTGGGCTATGCGTTACACCTTGGTAGATGGACATGGGAACTTTGGTTCTATAGATGGAGATAATCCTGCTGCGATGCGTTATACAGAAGCTCGCCTAAAGAAAATAGGAGAGGATATGATGCAAGACCTCTACAAGGATACTGTGGATTTCCAGAACAACTTTGACGACACGCTTAAGGAACCCTCTGTGATGCCTACCCGCATTCCGGCACTCTTGGTAAATGGAGCCTCCGGTATTGCTGTAGGTATGGCTACCAATATGCCTACCCATAACTTGGCAGAAGTAATAGATGCCTGTGTAGCCTATGTAGATAATAAAGACATAGATGTAGATGGTTTGATGCAATACGTAAAAGCACCGGACTTCCCTACAGGAGGATATATCTATGGTATATCCGGTGTAAAAGATGCTTACGAAACCGGTAGAGGACGTGTAGTAATGCGTGCCAAAACTGAAATAGAAGCACACAATACACATGATAAAATCATCATCAAGGAAATTCCTTACAATGTCAATAAACGAGAGCTGATAGAGCATATAGCTTCTCTTGTAAATGAAAAACGTATAGATGGTATTTCCAATGTAAACGATGAGTCAGACCGTGATGGTATGCGTGTGGTTATAGACTTGAAAAGAGATGCCAATGCCAATGTGGTATTGAACAAACTCTTCAAAATGACCGCTATGCAAAGCTCTTTCAGTGTAAACAATATCGCCTTGGTAAACGGAAGACCAAAGCTTTTGAATTTGAAAGACCTTATAGAGCTTTTCGTACAGCATAGATTTGATGTCATCGTACGTCGTACCAAATTTGATTTGCAAAAAGCAAAAGAGCGTGCGCATATATTGGAAGGATTGATTATAGCTTCGGATCATATAGACGAGGT
Source organism: Phocaeicola sp. (assembly GCA_022764505.1). GTDB lineage: Bacteria > Bacteroidota > Bacteroidia > Bacteroidales > Bacteroidaceae > Phocaeicola. Next base: position 1,981 of record JALEQJ010000019.1, read on the forward strand.
AATTCGTATTATCAGAGCTGCCAAGACTCCGAATATGGCAATAGAAAATCTGATGGCACGTTTTGAACTTTCCGAAATACAAGCTCGTGCTATCGTAGAAATGCGTTTGAGACAGCTTACAGGTCTGATGCAAGAACAGCTACGTGCCGAGTACGATGAAGTGATGAAACAAATTGCTTACTTGGAAGAAATTCTTTCTTCTGAGGAACTTCGTAAGACCGTAGTAAAAGACGAACTGATAGAAGTGAAAGAGAAATATGGAGATGCCAGACGTTCGGAAATTGTTTATTCATCGGAAGAATTTAATCCGGAAGACTTCTATGCAGACGATGAAATGATCATTACTATATCTCATCTTGGTTATATCAAGCGTACCCCACTCACAGAATTCCGTGCACAAAACAGAGGTGGCGTGGGCTCCAAGGGTAGTGAAACGAGAGATGAAGACTTTATAGAGCATATATACTCTGCAACTATGCACAATACGATGCTCTTCTTTACACAAAAAGGACGTTGTTATTGGCTCAAAGTGTACGAAATACCGGAAGGCAATAAAACATCTAAGGGACGTGCTATACAGAACCTCCTGAATATAGAACCGGATGATGCTGTAACTGCTTTCTTGAAAGCTAAAACACTCACAGACCAGCAGTACATAAATAATCACTATGTAGTCTTCTGTACAAAGAATGGTGTAGTGAAGAAAACGCGCTTGGAACAATACTCACGTCCACGCCAGAATGGAGTGAACGCTATTACTATTCGTGAAGACGATAAAGTAATAGAAGTATTGCTCACCACAGGAACCAATGAACTTATCATAGCCAATAGAAATGGACGTGCTATCCGTTTCAATGAAGCTGTAGTAAGAGAAATGGGACGTACAGCTACAGGGGTACGAGGTATCACATTGGACGAAGATGGAAAAGACGAAGTTGTAGGTATGATCCGTGTAGCCAATCCGCAAGAACAAACCATTATGGTAGTTTCTGAAAACGGATATGGTAAACGCTCGGATATTGAAGACTACAGAAAGACCAATAGAGGTGGTAAGGGAGTGAAGACCCTGAACATAACTGATAAAACAGGAGATTTAGTCGCAATTAAAACCGTTACGGACGAAAATGACCTTATGATTATCAATAAGTCCGGAGTAACTATCCGTCTGAAAGTAGCTGAAGTCCGTGTAATGGGACGTGCTACACAAGGCGTTCGTCTCATTGATTTGGAAAAGAGAAACGATAGTATAGGTTCTGTTTGCAAGGTATCTTCTGAGCCGGAAACAGATGGAGAAGAAAATTTTGTAGTAGATGGAGAACAGCCTATAGAAATAATAGAAACTTCTGTCGATGAATCAATAGAAAAAGAATAAACAAGAATTTTGAAATTTAATAAAGTAAGATTATGAAAAAACAGTTTTTTACCGCCTTGCTCTTATTGGCTACAGTAGCTGGTACAGCACAAGTAGCAGTAGTAAAGGAAGCAAAGTCTGCAAAGAGTGATCCGGAGAAAGCGGCACAACTCATTTTGCCTGCACTTTCAGATCCCACTACTGCAAATGATCCACAAACTTGGAAATTGGCAGGAGATTTCCAAAAAGCTATTTACGATGCAGAAAATATGAAGCTTTTCCTTCCTACAGGTGCTGCAGCAGATACAGCAAAGCTTTACAATAGCTTGTTGAATCTTTTTGAATACTACCAAAAAGCAGACCAAGTAGAACAAAAATTGGTACAAGAAGGTGCTTTGAAGAAAGCGAAACTGAGAAAAGGATTAGCTTCTGAGTTGGCTAAAGTACGTCCAAACTTGACCAATGCAGGTTCCGATGCTTTCAATGCAGGTCAATATGAACGCGCTTTGAAATTTTTCAGTTTGTATGTAGACGCTGTAGATGCTCCTATTTTTGAGAATGAAACAGCTATAAAGGAAGATACACTGACTGCTCTTATTGCCAACTATGCAGCATTGGCGGCTGTACAAACCAAGAACAATGCAGCTACACTGAAGTATGCTAAGATAGGAAAGAATAACAAAGAAGAAGGCTATCGTGGCTTGATGTGTATGGCAGAAGTATACAAAGAAGGAGAACTAAAAGACTCAGTGCAATGGCTTGCTACTATACAAGAAGGTGTAGAAAAATTTCCACAGCAAGAATACTTCATTGGTAACTTGATGGATTATTATATTCAGCATGGAAAAATCCAAGAAGGTTTAGCTCAAATGGATAAAGTTTTGGCAACCAATCCTTCTCCTTACTTTATGTATGTGAAAGGTGTGCTGCAATATGAAGCAAAAGAGTATGACAATGCGAGAACTACATTCCAAGCAATCATTGATGCAAATAAAGAATTCGTAGCAGAATCTTACGAAAAAATGGGTGCGTCTTACTTCTTTGTAGCGCAAGAATTGGTAGAAGCTAACTCTACTATCCCAATGAATGATCCTCGTTTTGAAGCAAACGAAAAGAAAATCAAGGATTTGTATGTGAAAGCTCTTCCATTCTATGAAAAGGCAAAAGAATTGAAACCGGACAATAACCAACTTTGGGGACAATACTTGCTCAATATTTATTGGAAACTGGACAAAGCTAAATACGAAGCTTTGGGAAAAGAATTAGGATATTAATCTATCTTATTATAATCATAAAACTCCCAAGCATGCAGAGTGCTCGGGAGTTTTTTTATTGGTATAGTTTTCTTTATGTGAACATACAGTTAAAATTTTGTGTAAAATATGGCGGCTGTTTTCATAAACTATGCAAGTTTGCTTATCTTCGCATCGTAACGATAAATTTGATAAAACATTCAAACCATGAAGCACTTGAAACAACATACCTTATGGATATGTTCTCTTATTTTGATGATAGGTTGTACATCTGTGCCCAAAGAACCTGTGCAGTATGTAGACCCTATGATTGGTACCGGTTTCCATGGACATACTTATCCTGGAGCAACAGTACCTTTCGGTATGGTGCAGTTGAGTCCTGATACTCGTCAAGGGAATTGGGACGCTTGTTCCGGTTACCATTATTCGGATAGTACCTTGTTGGGATTTTCTCATACTCATTTGAGTGGTACGGGTTGTATAGATTTGGGAGATATACTTGTCAGACCTTTGTCCCAAACTCCACAGTCTGCAAAGCCTCTTTATAAACCTACTCGTTTTTCTCATGAGCAGGAAACAGCCAAGGCAGGCTATTACCAAGTATATTTGCCGGAAGAAGATGTAACAGCAGAGCTTACAGCTACTACTTATACCGGTGTACATAGATATACTTATGGTGATAAGGCAAAAGAGTCGGTAATACTCATAGATCTTCTGCATACTTTAGATACAGATGAACATATTTATACGTCTACTCTGAAACAGACAAGTGAGACAGAAATAGTAGGAATGCGCAATACACGTGGTTGGGTAGACCAACAACAGATTTATTTCGTAGCACAGTTTTCTACACCCATTCAGCAACTACAAATAGAAAATAACACAGAGAAAACAGATACAGAAGATTATGGAGAACGAGCAGTATTGAACTTCGGAAGACAGAAAGAAGTGGTAGTGAAAGTAGGTTTGTCTCTTGTAAGCATAGAAAATGCGAGAGCTAACCTCTTGCACGATATAAAAGACGGAGTCTTTGATTTTGATGCAGTACGAGCAGAAGCTGAACAAAAGTGGCGTGATGCCTTGTCTGTTATTACTATAGAAAAAGGAGGAACAGAGGTAGAACGTACCAATTTCTATACGGCTCTTTATCATACAATGCTTGCCCCAACTCAAGTGAGTGATTGCAATGGAGCATATAGAAAGCACGATATGAGTATCGGTCAGCTTGCAGAGGGAGAAGTTGCTTATTCTACACTTTCGCTATGGGACACTTTCAGAGCATGGCACCCAATGATGACTCTCTTGCACCCAAAGAAAGTAGAACAAATGATACGTTCTATGCTTATGATGTATGAAACTACAGGAGAATTGCCTATTTGGCCGCTTTCTGCCGGAGAAACAGGCACTATGATAGGGTATCATTCTGTGTCTGTGATAGCAGATGCTTACCTGAAAGGGATAAGAGGTTTTGATGCTGAACTAGCTCTTCGAGCTATGATTGCTTCTTCTGAAAAGAATAAGAAAGGTGCAGATTTCTATATCAAATATGGATTTATCCCGTCCAATTTTAAGCGTGAGTCTGTGTCTTGCCTTTTGGAATTTGCTTATGATGATTGGTGTATCGCTCAAATGGCAAAGGAAATGGGTAATACTGCGGTGTACGATACCTACATAGCACGATCTATGAATTATATGAATGTGTTTGACGGACAAACTAAATTCTTCCGTGGGAAACGTATGGACGGAAATTGGGAAAGTCCTTTCAATCCCAATGAACCGGGTAGAGCTTATACAGAAGCTACAGCTTGGCAGTATCGCTTTTTTGTGCCTCATGATGTTTATGGCTTATCCCAGTTGTTTGGAGGAAGAGAGGCATTTATCACAGCTTTGGACGAACTGTTTACCACAGATGCAAAAGTGGAAGGCGAATTGAGTGATATTACAGGTTTGGTAGGGCAGTATGCACATGGTAATGAACCCAGCCATCATATTGCATATCTGTATAGTTATGTGGGAGAACCTTGGAAGACGCAAGCTATGACCCGTAAACTTTTGACAGAGATGTATCAGCCTACTCCGGAGGGAATCATTGGTAATGAAGACTGTGGACAAATGTCTGCGTGGTATATTATGTCCGGTTTGGGCTTCTATCCCGTATGTCCTGGAAGCAATGAATATGTGCTGACAGCTCCCTTGTTTGAGAAGGTAAGTATGAAATTGGGGAATGGGAAGATCCTTAAAATCGTAGCGAATGCTTCCGAAAAACGGCTGTATATAGCAAAGGTCTTTCTCAATGGAAAAGAAATAAAAGAAAACTACCTTACTCATACGCAATTATTGGAAGGGGGAGAATTGAAATTTGAGCTTACAGATCAGCCACAGAAAGAAAGAGGAACTTCTCAGAAAGCAACTCCATATTCTTATACTCAGCGCCCTACAGCTTCTATTCCTTATATAGTAAATGATGTTTATCTCTTCCAAGATAGTGTTGCTGTGGAACTACGTTCTACTACAGAGGAAGCTACTATACATTATACTTTAGATGGTACAGAACCTACACAGGACTCACCTCGTTTCAATAGTGCTTTTTATCTTACAGCAGATGCCAAAATAAAAGCCAAAGCTTTTAAGCAAGGATTAGAACCGAGTAAAACATTTGAAATTCAGGCTACAAAAGCGGTGTTGCAACCTTCACAAAATATAGTTCCTACAGCACAAGGTATGCGTTATCGCTACTATGAAGGTACTTTCAAAAAAGTAGCAGATTTAGAACTTATACAGCCATTGGCACAAGGGGTCTTCCCTTTATTGACCATAGAAGAAGCTCCTGCAGATGATCATTTCGGTTATGTTTTTACGGGTTGTATTCAAGTTCCCGAAGATGGTATTTATAGCTTCCAAGTAACTTCGGACGATGGTAGCACCTTATGGATTGGAGCAGAAAAAGTGGTAGACAATGATGGCTCTCATGCAGCTATTCCGGCTACAGGCAGTATTGCTTTGCAGAAAGGCTATCATACTTATAAACTTTATTATTTTGAAGATTATGAAGGGCAACATTTGAGTTGGGCGTGGAAAACACCCCATACAGAAAAGTTTGTACCCATTCCTCAAGCTGTTTTGTATTACCGATAAATTAAATACGTTTATGAAGTCTAAATTATGGTTGCCGTTATTGTGCTGGCTGTTTGTAGCTTGCCAGTCGCAAACGAAGGAAACACTCACACAGGTTATGAGTTTTAATATCCGATATGATAACTCAGAAGATGCTCCTCATCATTGGGAAGCACGTAGAGATAGTGTGGTGAATGTGATAAAAAAATATGATGTAGATCTCTTGGGTATGCAAGAAGTACTGCATCATCAGTTAGCTTATCTCAAGGAGCAACTCCCTGCATACGAAAGTGTAGGAGTGGGGAGAGAAGATGGAGAAACTAAGGGAGAATATGCTCCTATCTTATACAAGAAAGCAAAGTACAGAGCTATGAAACAAGGGTATTTCTGGCTCAGCGAAACTCCAGAAGTGGCAGGTAAGAAAGGTTGGGACGCTGCTTGTGAACGCATTGTTACTTGGGTTCTATTGGAGGAGATTGCTACAAAACACTCCTTGTTGATGATGAATACACATTTTGATCATGTGGGTGAAGAAGCTCGCAGAAAAAGTGTAGATTTATTGGTAGCAAAGGCAAAGGAGCTTTCAGAAGGAGGGGCTGTCATTATTACAGGCGACTTCAATGCAGATCCAAAGTCGGAAGTCATAACTAAAATGCTTGACGAGAAAAATGTATTGCCACTGTTTGATACCCGTCTTATAGCGCAGTCTGTGGCAGGAACTTCTTGGACATTTCACGACTTCGGGCAATTACCTTTGGAGGAAAGACCCTTGATAGATTATATCTTTGTAAATGAAGTATGGGGTGTTCGGAAATATGAAGTGATAGAAGATTATGGTGAGGTTTATTTATCCGATCATGCCCCTGTTTTTACCGTATTAAAACGTAAATAATTTATTTATTATGAAAGTGTTGATCAAATACATGCTCTGTAGCTTGCTGCTCTTGGGTGGAGTAGCAGAGATTGTGGCACAAGACAGACGTGATAAGGAACAAACCTACATTATGCCGGCTCCTTACGAAGTTCCCAAAATTCAAATTAAAAATCCTGCAAAGAAACCGAAGAACGTAATCTTGATGATAGGAGATGGTATGAGTCTTATGCACATATATTCAGCATGGACTGCCAATAAGGGTAAACTATTCTTGGAAAATGCATCTGCTACCGGACTTTCTAAAACCTATTGCTTAGACCAGTTGATTACAGATTCCGGTGCAGGAGGTACGGCTATAGCAACGGGGCAGAAAACAAAGTATCACTTTGTAGGGGTAGATAGCTTGGGGCGTCCTCTTACTACGATATTAGATGTAGCAAAGGCGCAAGGCAAATCTACAGGTGTAGCAGTAACTTGCAGGCTATGGGACGCAACACCCGCAGATTTTTGTTGCCATAATACAGACAGAGATGCAGAAGAAGCCATCATAGCAGATTATGTTACTTGTGGTGTAGACTATGTATTTGGGGGAGGAGCTAAGTTGTTTGAAAATAGAACAGATGGGAGAAATATCTTTCACGAGTTGAAACGAGCAGGTTATAAGACTCCGCGTTCATGGGAAGAACTTGCACAGATGCAATCTGGACGGGTTTTTGCTGTAGTAGACAGTGTAGATACTCCTTTACCGGCAGAAAGAGGAGACCTCTTGGCACGTGCTTCTCTCAAGGGAATAGAACTCCTTTCTCAGAATAAAGAAGGTTTCGTTTTGATGATAGAAGGATCACAATTGGACGATTATGGACATTTCAATGATTTGGATCTCTTGATGCAAGAAACTCACGATTTTGATAAAACAGTAGGTCGTGTGTTGGAATGGGTTGCAGAAGATGGAGAAACCTTGCTCATAGTTACTGCAGACCACGAAACCGGAGGGCTTACTTTGGTAGGTGGCAATAAAGATGAAGGAAAAATTGTGTGTAAATTCTCTACCGGAGGACATAGTGGTGTTATGGTACCGGTGTATGCTTTCGGTCCGGGAGCAGAAAATTTTACGGGGATTTATGAGAATACAGATATTTTCCATAAAGTGAGACAAGCATTAGGTATATAGTATGAAACGCAGTATCAGTATCATTCTTGGGTTACTACTCTTCGTAGGGAGTAGTATGGCGCAAGAAAAAACACAAGGCGCAAAGTATAATTTGCCCTATAAGAACACCTATGTAAAAGAACCATTGGTGGCAGAGAATGATTTTCGCATTGCTAAGCCCAATATCATCAAACCCAAATCTTTTTCAGAAGCCAAGAAAATATTACCAAGTCCTATTTGGGAAGGGCATGAAAAAGAGATAGAAATGTATTGGAAAGCATGGGAAATAGCTATTAAGAACATCAGACACCCACAAGAAGGATCCGGCTTTGTTTCTTCTTACTTGGATACTGCTTATAATGGGAATATCTTTATGTGGGATACCTCTTTTATCTTGATGTTTGCACGCTATGGTACGCTTTTCTTTCCTTTTCAGAATACATTGGATAACTTCTATGCAAAGCAACACCCCGATGGTTTTATCTGTAGAGAGATAAAAGCAGATGGTGCAGATTGTTTTGAACGTTATGATCCCGTAAGTACAGGACCTAATCTTATTCCTTGGTGTGAGATGGTGTACTATCATCAGATAGGAGACGATGCCAGATTGCATAAAATCTTTGCTTCTCTCTGTGCTTACTATAAATGGTGGCAACTTAATCGGACTTGGCAAGATGGTACTTATTGGAGCAGTGGCTGGGGGACAGGTATGGACAATATGCCACGTGTAAAACCTGAGTACAATCCTATATTCTCTCATGGACATATGGTGTGGTTGGACACCAATTTGCAACAGCTATTCACTGCCAATCTGTTATTAGAGATGGGCTTTTATTTGGAGCGTTGGCAGGAAATAGAAACTTTGGAAGACGAGATTAAAATGCTAAAAAAATACATTGCAGAAAATATGTGGGATGAAGAAACTGGCTTCCTCTACGATAGATATGCAGATGGTACATTGGCTACGACCAAAGGTATTGGAGCTTATTGGGCATTACTTACAGATGTACTCTCACCGGAACGTGAGAAAAGATTGGTAGAAGAATTGAAAAATCCTAAGACTTTCAATAGACCTTATAGAGTGCCTTCGCTCTCGGCAGATCACCCTAAGTATAAAGAGAATGGTCGCTATTGGCAAGGTGGTATTTGGCCTGGCACCAATTATATGGTGGCTACGGGTTTGGCGCAGAAAGGTTATAGAGAATTGGCAAGAGAAATCGCCACAAATCACTATCAACAAGTATTCCAAGTATATCAGAAAACGGGTACATTCTGGGAGTATTATGCACCGGAAAGTGCCGAACCGGGATTTATGGCAAGGCGTGATTTTGTAGGTTGGACAGGTCTGCCACCCATCGCAGGACTGATAGAGTTTATTTTTGGTATCAAAGGTGATTATGTGAAGAAACAAATTATATGGGATTTGCAACTTACAGAGGCACACGGTATAGAGAGATACCCTTTCGGACAAAATCAAAGTATTACGCTGAAAGTAGATAGGAGAAAGAGCCAAGATACAGAACCACGTATCACTATAGATAGTCCTATAGACTTTGAACTTTTGGTGTACTACGGAGTGCAGCAAAAGACAATTCAAGTAAAGAAAGGTTCACGTACTTATTAAAAATGAATCGTATGAAAGGAACGAGCTGTATATATAGAAGTTTTGTTTGCCTTTTATTGGGATTCGGACTGTTCCCAGTGACACAAGCCACCAATAAAGAAGGTATGTACGAAACAAAACGCCCTTTGCTATCAAATAGAAATTACGTATCTCCGATGGTAGAGAGAACCATAGATAGAGTAAAGAAAATCATTAAAGACGATAAGTTGCGGTGGTTGTTTGAGAATTGCTATGCCAATACTTTGGATACCACCGTGAAATTTCGCAAGATAAATGGCAAGCCCTCTACATTTGTTATTACGGGAGATATCAATGCTATGTGGTTACGAGACTCTTCTGCGCAAGTGTGGCCCTACTTGGCGTTGGTAGAAAAAGATGTAGCCCTGCAAGAGTTAATAGCAGGACTTATACACAGACAAACGGAATGTATCCTCATAGATCCTTATGCCAATGCTTTCAATGATGAGCCGATAGGCAGTTATTGGGAAACAGATCATACACAGCATATGGTAAAAGAACTGCACGAACGCAAATGGGAAATAGACTCGCTTTGTTATCCTATTCGTTTGGCTTATGCGTATTGGAAAAAAACAGGTGATGTGAGTGTTTTTGATGTACAATGGATAGGAGCAATGAAAGCTGTTCTGCGTACTTTCAAAGAACAACAACGTAAAGACGGCTTAGGACCTTATAGCTTTATGCGAGATTGCGACCGTCCTACAGATTCTCAAATCAATGGTGGCTATGGCGCACCTGTAAAACCTGTAGGGTTGATTTATTCGGCTTTCAGACCCTCAGACGATGCTACACAATATGGATTCTTGATTCCCTCCAATATGTTTGCTGTAGTTTCTTTGCGCCAGTTGTCAGAGATTGTTACATCGGTATTCCCTTTGGAGCAGACTTTGGCAAGAGAAGCGGAAGCTTTGGCTAAGGAAGTAGATGAAGCTATCCAGAAATACGGTGTAGTGGAACATCCCTTTGCAGGAAGAGTCTATGCTTTTGAAGTAGATGGCTATGGCAATGCTTTGTGTATGGACGATGCCAATGTACCTAGTTTATTGGCGGCTCCTTACTTGGGTTATTGCGAAGCTACAGACCCACTTTACCTAAATACACGAAAGCTGATTTGGAGTGAACATAATCCTTATTTTTTTTCGGGTAATGCAGGAGAAGGAGTCGGGGGCCCTCATGTGGGGTTAGATTATATTTGGCCTATGAGTATCATTATGCGGGCACTCACAACTACAGATGTAGAAGAGATAAGAGCTTGTCTACAGAGTTTGAGAAATACTGATGGTGATACAGGCTTTATGCACGAATCATTCCATAAGAATGATCCAAAGAATTTTACGCGTGCTTGGTTTGCGTGGGCAAATACTTTATTCGGCGAGCTGATAGTAAAAATTGCCCAAGAGCATCCTGCACTTTTGTCGGACATATATGAAATCGAGAAATAATATGAAACAACGATTTATTTGGGTCTTAGCCCTTTTATGTACTTACCTTTCTATGATGGCGCAGCCAAAGCTCACTTTCCAAGAAGGTAAGTTTAAGATGATGCAACTCACAGATCTTCATTGGGAAGAAGGAAGTGAGAAGGCAAAGCAAACAGCCACCTTGATTCAAAATATGATAGCAGAGGAGAAGCCTGCACTTGTGGTACTCACAGGGGATATAGTAACTGCTCACCCAGCCAAAGAAGGTTGGATTTCTATCATTGGACTGATGGAAAAGCTCGCTATGCCATTTGTGGTAACTATGGGAAATCACGATGCTGAGTTTATGAGTAAGGAAGATATTTATAATCTATTGATAGCATCTCCTTACTATGTAGGAGAAAAAGGAGAGGCAGATCTTACAGGTATGGGAAACTGTGTACTACCTATAGCTACAGCAGAGGGCAAGAATGGTGCTTTGCTTTATTTCTTGGATTCCAATGACTATCAACCTATACAGCGACTGGGACAATATAACTGGATACAGTTTGACCAAATTTCATGGTACAGACGTACTAGTGAGGACTTTACCAAAAGAAATGCCGGTAAGCCTTTACCTGCTTTGGCTTTTTTTCATATCCCATTGAGAGAATACTTCAATGTGTTGCAACGAAAGGATTTCTTTGGTACGCATGAGGACGATGGTATTTGGGCTGCCAATATTAATTCCGGTATGTTTGCGGCTTTCATAGAGAAAGGAGATGTGATGGGTATGTTCGTAGGGCACGATCACGCTAATGACTGGGTAGGATTGGAAGCCGGTTTGGCTGTGGGATATGGTCGTTGCAGTGGTTGGAATGCAGGTAGCTCTATAGAACGTGGCGTACGCTTGTTTGAATTGTATCCGGGTGAAACACGTTTTAATACATGGATTCGCACAGCAAAAGGAAAAGAACCTACTTATTATTATCCTTCAGCACTTACTTCTCAAATGGAGGATAGTATGACGTACTTGCCTGCTCTGAAAGTATCTCCTATGCAACAAGGTGTGGCTTTCCGTTACTATGAAGGAAAATGTAAACAACTCTCAGATGTACAGCCTTCTATGCAGAAAAAAGAAGGAGTGATGCCTTATTTCTCCATAGACAAAGCCGAGGTGGAAGACCATTTTGCATTCACATTTAAGTCTTATATCCGAATAGATAAAAAAGGCGTATATCGTTTTTACACCTACTCGGACGATGGCTCTAAACTACTGATAGATGGAAAACTCATCGTAGACAATGATGGAGGACATGGAGCACGTCGCAGAGAAGGGATTGTAGCTTTAGAAGCTGGTTGGCATGAAATAGAAGTGCCTTATTTTGAGAATTATATGGGACAAGTCTTGGAAGTAGGCTATGTTTCTAAATTCTTTCCAGAATGTTTGATTCCTCAAGACGTTTTATTCGTGCATAGTAAATAATTTGTATATACTTATAGTAATCTCTCTAAGGAGAAAAAACAAAGGTGCGTATAGTTATCAAAACTGTATGCACCTTTGCTCGTTTTTACGTCCCCTCCAATTTATGATGAGTATATTATAAAATAGCAGTGTTACAACTTTTTTGTAACACTGCTATTTAGTTGCGGAGGCCTGACTCGAACAGACGACCTTTGGGTTATGAGCCCAACGAGCTACCAACTGCTCCACTCCGCGATGTTTCTTGAATACGGGTGCAAAGATAGTCATTTTTACCTTTCCCACCAAATCTTTTTTCTTGTAGTGCGATTCTTTTGAGAATTTACTTCGTGTAACCCGTTTTTTGTTTTGAAATTCAAGGAGGGCTAAATAGAAAGGAACCACATCATTGTGATTCCTTTTATTTAATGTGGATCAGCCTGGACTAATCCGCTGTATATCCTAATCGCTGAAAACTAATTGTTTACCTTTTCGTCTAAATAGTTCTTGTAGCAGAAATGTAGCAGCAAACTGACTGGCTTATGACCGCTATTCTGACTATCTGTTGAAAGCACACTCACTCTCATTCTCTGGGTACAAAGTTATATTTTTTTGTTCACATCTCCAAATCTTTGTATCATAAATATTTAGACTTTTTATTGCTACACTTTCCAGTGCAAGGTGCAAGTCCCTATATATAAGGGAACTTGCACCTTGCACTGGGGCTTTCTTCAAAAGCAATAATAATTGCATAAATGTAAAAGGCGATAAAATGTTTCAGATTAAAACCGTTATATTTATTGGCACACTGTGTATTCCGCTACTAATAAACGAACTTGCACCAACTGCAAGACGGATTGCATAGTGTGCAACTATTTGCATGTAGCGGGTTGCT
>JALEQJ010000042.1 GCA_022764505.1 Phocaeicola sp.
GAGAAGAGATTTTTCGTAAAATACTATCCAATAACAAGGATAGAAATCTGCTGGTTGCATAAAGTATTTTATTTCTTATATCTGCACAAAATTAGTTTATCTCTATGAATATCATACCATATTCTGTACTTTTGCGTTATATAGATTTAATAAAAAACCTTATGAAAAAGTCTTTTTATCTCTTGAGTTCGGTGATTTGTGCATTGCTTTCTATCACTTCTCTGTCTGCACAAGATTTTACGGGAAAATGGATTGGAACCTTGATATTAGATGATGAACCTATTATTAAAGTAGGCTTACACATCACTCAAACAGAAACAGGAACTTACAGTACAAATATGACCAGCCCGGATCAAGGAGTAATGCAGATACCTACGCAATCTACACTTATAAAAGGAGATAGCATAGAGGTGAAATCCCCTATCATTATGGCAGAGTTCTCTGGAAAATGGATAGAGGACAAAATAGAAGGCGTATTTAAGCAAATGGGTGTAGCATACGCTTTAACGTTGGTGAGGGATAGTAGTAAATTAGTAAGACCTCAAATGCCTAAAGCTCCTTTTCCTTACGATGTAGAAGAAGTCCGTATTTTCAATAAAAAAGATAGTATTCATTTAGCAGGTACGCTTACACTTCCCAAAGACAAGAAAGCTACACATACCGTAATTTTAGTTACAGGTAGTGGAGCACAGAATAGAGATGAAGAACTATTAGGTCATAAACCTTTTTGGGTAATAGCAGATTTTCTTACAAGAAAAGGTATAGCAGTTCTACGGTGCGATGATAGAGGTACTGCAATGTCCGAAGGCAATTTTGCTACAGCCACCAATGCTGATTTTGCTACAGATGTGATGGCTTGTGTAGATTATCTGAAAGCACACCCACGTATCTCTCCTCGTGGTATAGGTATAGCAGGACACAGCGCAGGAGGGAGTATTGCATTCCGTGTAGCGGCACAAAGAAAAGATATAGCTTTCATTATTTCATTGGCAGGTGCTACAGCTTCTTTTAGTGAAACGTTGTTATTTCAAACTATTCGCGCATTAGACCTGCGAGGTGTTACGGGACAAGCCAAGCAACAATATATAGATTGGGTAAAGAAGATGTATATGGTCTGCGAAGATACTTCTAAGTCTCCGGAAGAAGTAACAAAGGCGATAGATGAAATCGTGGAAGCAGATTCTGGTTACAAAGTGCTTAGAAGTCCTATCAGGGAGAATGTAAAAAAACAATTCTTACAACTGTCTACTCCTTGGTTTTTAGATAGCTTTAGACACAAAGTATCTCAAGATATAGCCCAAACACGTTGTCCTGTATGGGCTGTCAATGGAGAAAGAGATAAGCAGGTAGAAGCAAAAACACACTTAGATGTAATAAAGAAGACACTACCGGCAAGGATACTGAAACGTTCAGTTATTAAGGAGTATCCCGGTCTTAATCATTTATTCCAAACTTGTACTACAGGAGATCTTTCAGAATATGGCAAAATAGAAGAAACCATTGCACCACAAGTATTGGAAGATATGTCTGCGTGGATTTTACAATTAAAATAACCATAAGATAGAAATATGTGGAAAGAGCTATTGTACGTAGCTGTAGGAGCAGGTCTGGGAGGAGTGTTACGTTTTCTTTGCACACAAGGAATAACTTATATGATGAGTTCTCCGTCCTATTGGGCTACATTGACGGTAAATACTGTAGGTTGCTTCCTGATAGCATTATTGGTAACGGGAGGTAGTCATACACTATCTCTTTCCACGTCTGCAAGGTTGTTTCTTATTGTAGGGTTTTGCGGAGGCTTTACTACATTCTCCAGTTATATCAATGATTTTTTTACACTCTATCATTCAGGGAAAGCAAGTCTTGGTATTTTTTATCTCTTGGTAAGTGTGCTATCCGGTGTGATAGCCTTTATAGCCGGCTCATTATTAGCTTTGGAGTTATGGAAAGAGAAACTGTAAATAGCTCTATGAAATTCGGGTTTTATTATTACAGAAGAAAGTCTACTTTTGTAGTTCTTTGTGTGAAAGGCAAGATATGGAAAAAATAATAATCAAGTCCTATGCTTCTCCTTGTGGAGAAATGATTTTGGGAGCTTATGATGGTAAATTGTGTATGTGCGATTGGAGTGTCAATAAGCGCAGAAAGCAAGTAGACCATAGATTATGTCAAGGAATAGGGACAACTATGATAGAAGGAACAGCCGAAGTAATAGAGAATGCTATTGGACAATTTGAAGCATACTTTGCTCATCAACTTAGAGATTTCCATCTACCTTTATTATTGATAGGCACAGACTTCCAAAAACAAGTTTGGACAGCACTTCAGGAAATACCTTTTGGAGAGACTGTTTCTTATAAGGATTTAGCACATCGGATAGGAAATCCAAAGGCTGTAAGAGCTGTGGCAAATGCTAATGCTGCCAATGCACTTCCTATAGTAATACCCTGCCACAGAGTAATAGGTGCAGACCGGTCGCTTACGGGATTTGCAGGAGGGATAGAAGCAAAGCAATTTCTCTTGAACATAGAACAAATAAAATAGAAATATGAAA
The DNA here is from genome assembly GCA_022764505.1 of Phocaeicola sp. Taxonomy (GTDB): domain Bacteria; phylum Bacteroidota; class Bacteroidia; order Bacteroidales; family Bacteroidaceae; genus Phocaeicola. The sequence continues at coordinate 2,555 of JALEQJ010000042.1, forward strand.
ATAGGAGATAAAGTACGATTCTTGAGTGAAGTAGGAGGGGGAACTGTCCGAGGATTTCAAGGAAAGGACGTAGCATTGGTAGAAGACGAAAGTGGGTTTGAGATACCAATGCTCATTAGAGAATGTGTCGTAATACAGACAGATCAATATAATAGACCGGTCAAAGAAACACAATCTGCACCACCCATTGTAGAAGAAAAACCGATCACTTACAAGTTACCGGAGATAAAAGGAAACAATGCCTTAAACTTGTATTTGGCTTTCGTTCCGGAAGAGCCTAAAGCTATCTCTTCTACAGACTATGACACCTATATCGTAAATGATAGCAATTATGTGATAGACTATGTGTATCTGTATAGAGTAGATGCCGGCTGGAAACTTAAATATAGAGGAAGAGTAGAGCCCAATATGAAAGAATATATAGAAACTTTCGGTAAGCAGAATCTGAACGATATGGAATGCCTGTCTTTTCACGCCATAGCTTACAAGGAAGGCTATACCTTCTCTCTGAAAGCTCCTATTCAAAAGGAATTGAAAATAGATACTACCAAATTTTATAAGTTGCACAGCTTCACGCAGACGGAATTCTTTGATGAACCTGCTTTGCTTTATACCATTATAAAGAACGATAGCACTGCTGTTTCTACGGAGATAGATGCCAAAGCCTTAGAAAATGCCTTGCAATCCAAGAAACAAGCCGAATACTCTTCTACTCCCTTACCTGCAAAGAAGCCATCGTCAGAAATTATAGAGGTAGATTTGCATATCCACGAGCTACTGGACGATACTACCGGAATGAGTAATAAAGATATGCTGGACTATCAACTTAAAACTCTGCACGAAACCATAGCAGCTTATAAGCACAAGCGTGGGCAGAAAATCGTGTTTATACACGGAAAAGGAGATGGTGTATTGAGAAAAGCTATCTTAGATGAACTGAAAAAGAAATACAATCAGATGCAGTGGCAAGATGCGTCTTTCAGAGAATATGGTTTTGGTGCTACGATGCTAACTATTCGTTAGCTACACTGTCTGAATTCAAGATTTTAAGACGAAATACGTGCGATGATAGCTTCTACATCTGCACGTATTTTTGCATAAAGTGCGGAACGTTTGTACAAGGTATTCCTATGCAACAGCGTATCTACATCTTCTTGACTTCTATTGTAACCTGCCAGTTCATTGTGCATTTGTTGCTGATGTTTGGCATATTTCTTTATGTTTTGTTCCATATCTTTTCTCAGCAAGTCGCACACTATTTGCAGTATTTTTTTTACTACATTATCATATAGATGATGTCCTTGAATAAACAGATAAGTATTTTCCGGTGATAAGCCTAAAGCAGCCAGTTCTTCTTGCAATTTTTCTACAGACTCTACATATTGTGGATATTGTTCAGATAAGGCTTTGACTTTCTGTTTTATTTTTTGTGCCAAGTGCTGGAGACCAATTTCGGAATGATGTACAGAGAATTTCGTGATACGGGCATAATAGCAGAAGTCTAATAACGAGAATTGATTGTAATCTCCAGACCTGTACATCCACACAGACCAAATAAACAAGGGATAAATAGCTACAGAATATCCTTCCAAATAAGATACAAAGTCAAAAATACGTTTGTCATTGAGTGTTGCCGCTACACAAATGTCGTGTAAACTCTCCGAGTAGCAGAGATAATTCTCTATTGCATACGCATAAGTTTGCAGAACGTAAGGATTGTTTTTGATATAGCGTGATGTATGAGTGGTGTTCTGTAGTAGATAGTCGTAATCACTGTCTACACAAGCAATCATACTTGTCCCCAGTTTATCTCCCAACTGATTCATCAATACAGACTTTTTCCCTTTCATCAAGGAAGTGCGAGAGGGGAGCAAGACTTCAAAATAAAGCTTATCCGTTTCAAATTCAGATAATAAATTACGCCAAAAAGCTACATCATCGTAACTTTCTACGTAAGCTAAAATGCGATGCTTCTTCTGTTTAGGTTGCAAACTATTTGCAGCAGACAGATAGCGAGAGGAGAGATTGTCTGTAAGTCTTTTTCCCATATTATGGTACATAAATATCACTTACCTCTGTTACTTTATCTATCCAGCCGTCCATAATTACAGCAGGAGAATGAGTGGTAAGAATGATTTGTGTATGAGGATTAAGCTTGTGTATGGTAGAGATGAGCTTTTGTTGCCATTCTATATGCAATGAAATTTCTGGTTCGTCCATCAAGAAAACGCCTTTCTTCCCATCTTGTACCAAGACTGTAAGTAGTATTACTAAGATTTGTTTTTCTCCGGAAGAAAGCTGGTAAGGGGTCAATATATCTCCATCTTGTAAGAAAGTTATTTCATTGGCATCTCTTACTATTTGCTTATGGGTTTCTCTGAAAAATTCGTCTACAATGTCCAAGAATAAAGTTTTCGTGGAAGAAATGGTAGAAGCTTTTTCTCTATCTGCTATATCGGTAGAAGTGAGTAGAGCAATCATTCTGTTCGCCAAATTGACTTGGTAGTCCAAGTATCTGCGCTGTAGTTTATATATTTGCCAGTCCAATTCAGTCTTGATCTGGATATTGCCTACTTTCTCTACCAAATCTGCGTGTAGCAAAGGACGATCAAAGCTACGTACTACATCGAAGGATATTTCTGTAGCTTCCGGTGGATAAAAAGTTAATTGTAATCCCATCTGATCGTCTTTCTGAAGACGATGATGTAGAGCTTCTAAATAAGATATTACCTTATTGAGTATGGTACTCTTTCCTATACCATTCACTCCACTTAGTATATTTACATCTGGTTGTAGTTCCCAAACGATGTGTTTTCTACCCCATAACTTGGAGATTTCTATCCTTTGGATATAGTCTGCTTGCATAATTTGTAGGCTTAATGTCTACCACAAAGTTAAGAATAAGCTATAGAGATGTGTTCGGAAAGTTTACTTTTTTCTGTGAGGTAGTTCCAAAATTATTAAACTTCCGTAGGGAGGTATCTTATCAAAGGCATTTTCCATAGAAATAACACCCGCATAGATTTGTGCGCAGATAAGTACTCCTCCGTGCGTGAAAGCCAATACATTTTCGTATGGTTTCTCTTGCAATTCTTTTATGAATTGTGATACACGATTGTATTGATCTATGAAGGATTCTCCTGCGGTGGTGCGTATATGGAGATAATCATCGTACCATAATTGTAGGCGTGGATCTTTTATTTGAGAGAAATACTGCATTTCCCATTCTCCAAAGTTGAGTTCTTTGATGCGATGGTCGTGTTTTGCAGTAGCATAACCACAGGCTGTAGCCAAGCGTGTGCAACGAGAAAGAGGGCTACTATATACGGCATCAAAGTGCAAATTTTGTAGTTGCTCAGCACATTTTTTTGCTTCTTCCGGGAAAGTAGGGCGCAGTGGTACATCTGTTTGTCCATAGCACATACCGGCAGGTACGTCTACGGCTGTATGTCTCATAAGATAGAGTTTCATTTATAGATATAAATAAAATTGTAGAAAATGCCCAAAGCTATATTGGCGCCCAACCAAAAACTGACTTCGCACATACAATAGAAAGCTCCCATACAATCCCCTGTATATCCTTGTATTCTTTTCTTGATGTATTGATATAAAAAAGCAAACAAGAGGATAGGAAATATGATAGCAGGAAGCATTTCTTTGGGGAGTAATAGCAGAGGCAATAAACCTCCTATAGCGGAAAGTAGTATTTGTTTTTTACTCATTTTCTGATAAATGACCTTTACTTTGCTCTCTTCCTCTTTTCTGGCATAAGGCAATAACAGAATTAAGTGAGAAACGACCCATTTAGAAAAAGGATCTGCCACGAGTAAAAGGATAGTAAGCATCATAGGGTGTGAGATAGATAACAAAGAAGTATAACCCAAAAAGAAATAGGCAATCAGTGCCAAAACCCCATAAGTGCCTATGTGAGAATCTTTCATAATGGACAGTATTTTTTCTTTATCCCTTCCTCCACCAAATCCATCGAAGAAATCTGCCAATCCATCTTCGTGCAAAGCTCCTGTAAGCAATAGTCTGCTGAGCAACGCCAAGATAATAGGTAGCTCTATAGTGGAGAGTAACAGATGAGAAAAAAAGAAGACTCCTGCCATAATACCTCCTGTAAGCCAACCACATAGAGACCAGTAAGGTACAACTTGACCAAAACTGTACGTAGGAATTTTAATCCACTTCCAAAGTGGAAGTCGGGTAAACAAGGTGAGTGCTGCTATCAGATTCTTCATATACGCATTAAAAGTATTTGGTGATAGATGCCTGAGCGAATGTTTCCATTTCATTGATCATTCTACAGGCGGAATCCACTATAGGGTAGCAACATACAGAGCCACTTCCTTCTCCTAATCTGAGATCTAAGTGAAGAAGTGGACGAGCCTTGAGGTAATCCAATATAAGTTTATGACCCACTTCATCTCCTTGATGCCCATAAATAGCATAGGATTTTACTAAGGGGTTAATTTTACTTGCCATCAACAGACAATTTGTCATAATGAAACCATCTATCAGTAGTATCATACGTAGCTCCGCAGCCCGTAGCATAGCTCCCACAGTCATCACCATTTCATATCCACCAAATCTGCGCATAACATTTTCTGCACTTCTGGGTAGAGTGAAATTGTCCAATGCTCTTTGTAGTACTTCATATTTATGTCTTACTTCTTCTGTATTCAAGCCACTTCCTGCACCTACGCATTGTACGAGTGGAATTTCGGTAAGACAACTCATCCACAAAGAAGAAGCCGATGTATTGCCGATACCCATTTCGCCTATAGAAAGTACATTACAACCTCGAGCGTTTAATTTGTCTACTACCAATGCTCCTCTCTCTAAACAAAGTTCCATTTCCTCTGTTGTCATAGCATCTCCTTTCAGGTAGTTTCGTGTCCCTTTATTGACTTTTAAGTCTATGATAGCCGGGTGGCGAGGCATATCATAATCTATACCCGCATCTACCAATACCAATTCAAATCCGTGTTGTCTGCAAAGAAAAGAAATACCGGCACCACCGTGTGTGAAGTTGCTCATTTGTTGCCAAGTAATTTCTTTGGGAGATTTACTTACTTTTTCTTCTACGATACCGTGGTCAGCGGCAAAAATAATGTTGTGAGGACGATTTAATGTGGGCGATAGTGTTCCTTGTATAAGTCCTATTTGCAAAGCTATTTCTTCCAATCGTCCCAATGAACCTTTGGGTTTGGTAAGATTATCTATTTTGTTTAGAAGTGCAGTCTGAAGTTGTGCTTCGTGTGGATCAGAAATGTTGTAAGAACGAATCATAGTGATAAAAGTATATATAGATTTATTTTATTCGTAGAGGAATACCGGAGAATAACACATATACCTCGTCTGCTTTCTGGGCGATGTATTGGTTTACCCAGCCTTGTAAGTCGGTGAATTTGCGTTGCAATCTGTTTTGAGAAACTTCTCCCATACCTATTTCATTGGTTACAAATATGAAAGTAGCTTCTTGTGCTGTAAAACGATCAAATTCATCTTTTATTGTTTGCAGACATTTCTGTACATCATTTTCTTGCATAAAAAAATTGGTACACCACAATGTAACACAATCTATGAGTACAACTCTATGGGCTACAGAATGGCGGCTCAGAATTTTTTCTTCTTCTATGTTTTGCCATTCGGAACCTCTTCTTTCTTTGTGTAAGTCCACTCTTTTGCGAAATTCTTCGTCCCAAATGTGTGCCGTAGCCATATATATAGGGTGAGAAGACAACTGTAATGCCATATTTTCTGCATAGGTACTCTTGCCAGAACGTTGTCCACCGGTAATGAGAATGATGCGTTTCATAAGGTGTTTTTTATTGGGAGACAAAGGTAGGCAATACTATACATTTCAAATAAAAACCCAGAGCTTTTCTTGTCCTACTTTCATAAAATATACCCGAAAGCTATAAACCGTACTTGAGTTTATACAAACCGTACTTAAGTTTATATAAACTGTGCTGGAAGTTTATATAGACTTCCCATAGGGTGCGACATGAAGTCGCATAGATAATTGTTGGAATGATACCTACGGGTATCAGCTTTAACCCGCTGTTCCGTCAGCGGTAGCCTACCACCGATGCACCTTAATAGTTGTATTAAGCGGTTGGGACAAAGTACACTTTCGCAAGACAAGACAGAACCGTGAGGGGAAGTCAAGTACGGTTAGTATCAT
>JALEQJ010000053.1 GCA_022764505.1 Phocaeicola sp.
AAGAAGAAAAAGATATTTGGAAGATTATAGCTTAGATACCCTCTCTCGCATAAGAAAGAGGAAAAGCTATTTATATATTATATTTAGCGTATATTCGCCTTATGAAACGATTATTTCTTCTATGGCTCGTATTATCTTCTCTGTGCCTTACCACCAATGCACAGAGAGTGGGACTTGTCTTGTCCGGAGGAGGTGCCAAGGGGCTTACCCATATCGGTGTCATCAGAGCATTGGAGGAAAACAATATCCCGATAGATTACATAGCAGGTACATCTATTGGTGCCATTATAGGTTCGCTTTATGCCATGGGCTATTCCCCCGATGAGATGGAGCAACTCATCACTTCGGAAGATTTTAAACTCTGGTACACAGGAGAGATACAAGAGAAGTATATTTATTATTTCAAAAAAGCACCTGCTACACCGGAGTTTGTGAATATCCGTATGGGTGCCAATTCGCAAGAAAGCAAGCTCAAAGCACAGTTATTTTCGGGTAGCATCGTAAACCCCGTACAGATGAACTTAGTGTTTACAGAACTATTCGGGCAAGCCAATGCCGATTGTAGAGAAAACTTTGATCACTTATTCATACCTTTTCGCTGCGTAGCATCGGATATATATAATAAACGTCCTATTGTTTTTTCCAAAGGTAACTTGGGAAATGCAGTACGAGCTTCTATGAGCTTTCCCATCGTATTCAAGCCTATCAAAATAGACTCTATATTGGTGTACGATGGTGGTATATACAATAATTTCCCCGTTAATACACTCGTAGAGGACTTCGCACCGGATATTATCATAGGAAGTGTAGTGAGTTCCAATCCCTCTATTCCCAAAGCTACGGATATTATGGGACAGCTGGAGAATATGATTATGCAGAAGACGGACTATACACTTCCTGATTCTATGGGTATCTTACTGAAGTTTAAGTACGATGATGTTTCTTTGTTGGACTTTGACCGCTACGATGAATTACATAACAAAGGATATGAGGAAACCATTGCTCGTATAGATGAGATCAAGCATAGGATTTCCAGAAGACAACCCAAGAACGTTTTGGACTTAAAGCGTATAGAATACAAGCGCAGGCTTCCTAAACTGCGTTTCCAAGATATCAGCATCACAGGAGCCGATGATGCACAAAGACACTATATACAAAAAGAATTTAGAAGGGACGAAAATGGTTTCTTCGGTATGGAGGAACTCAAACGAGCGTATTTCAAGCTACTCACAGATCCTATTATCACAGAGATAACCCCACGTATCAGTATGGCACCATGGGACAGTATTTTTCATTTGCATTTGGATACCAAAATAGAAAACAAACTATCCATACGGATAGGAGGAAATATTTCTTCCAATGGTGTAAATCAGTTTTATGCAGGTGTGAGTTACTACAATCTGGACAATTTTTCCAAAGAGCTCTCTATAGACGCTCACTTAGGTCAAGTGTACGATAATTTTACGCTTACCGGGCGTATAGATGCGGCTACACGAATACCGGTTTCTTATAGACTGGTAGCGTCTATGTCTTACTTCAATTATTACAAGCAAGAGCGCAACTTCTTTCAGTCCGAAAATGCAACCATTTTCAGTAAGCAAAACGAAAAGTTCCTCAAATTACTCATATCAATGCCTTATAAGACTAATAAAAAAGGAGAATTTTGCATAGGCTATGGCATATTAGAAGACCAATATATACAACATAACAACGTTACTCTGCATTCATCTATGCAGGATTTGAGTAAGTACTATCTATGGAGAGCTTCTTTCACAGCAGAAACCAATACACTGAATAGTAAACTTTTTGCCACTGCAGGAAGATACGGCAGACTTAGCATACAAGGCTACACCGGCAGAGAACATTTCATAGATAGATCACAAAACCCGGAAAACAATGTAGCACTTTGGAGAGGCAGTCATTCTTGGATAGAGGCTTATTATGAATGGGAAAGATATTTCAAAACAAAGAAAAAATTCCAATGGGGAGTATATGCCAAGCTCTATTACTCTACCTACAAAACCTCATATAACTATAGAGCTACCGTGATGCAAGCCGGTGTATTCTCTCCTACACCTCATAGTAAAATTATCTACAACGAAGCTTTTCGTGCCAATCAGTTTGCCGGCATAGGCTTTATCCCTATTTATCACTTGAACAAGAATATGCACCTGCGCTTAGGTACTTATGCTTTTCTGCCTATCAAGCCTATCTTGCAAGATTCAGACAAAAAGGCTTATTATGGAAAGCCTTTCACTCAATTTGAGTATATGATGGAAGCCAATGTGGTGTACAAACTGCCCTTTGCCTCTATCAGTACTTATCTAAATTATTATAGTACACCTCAACGCAACTGGAATGTAGGCATTTCTTTAGGTTGGCAGATTTTCGGAAATTCTTTCAAACATTGATTTTATAAATCTATCTATCGGGGATTACTCTAATACAAGCCTGTGTACCTTGCCACATCAGAAGGTTCAATCTCTTATTTCCCTTTTTATCTCTATATGCAAGAGTAGTGTCCTAAAACGACACAACAGGGTGCATAAAATAAAGCTAAAAACAGAGGATTTGTTTCGTTATATAGAAACAAGAGACTATCTTTGTAATATCAAAAAACTTTATATGGAAGCAAAATCAAGATTTAATGTCATATTATCCAACGAAGCCCAAGAGTTTTTAGACGGATTGCCCAGCAAGATACGTGAGAAAATCGTTAGTAATATTCGTAAATCTACTTTTGTACTTGATCCCGAATTATTCAAGAAACTGGATGATACGGATATTTGGGAGTTCAGAACCTTCTACAGCAAGACCAAATACAGACTTCTTGCTTTTTGGGATAAGGGTGATAAGGTAAACACTTTGGTGATCGCAACACATGGGTTTATCAAGAAAACCCCAAAGACACCGTCCAAAGAAATAACCAAAGCCGAAGAGATTAGGAAAGATTATTTTAATTCAAAAAGATAAAGCGTATGGAAACAAAGAAATTTTATACACTCGAAGAAATCGAGGATAAATACATCGGAGAAAAAGGGACTCCCAAACGTAATGCTTACGAAGAAGAACTTAACTCCTTTTTGATAGGTGAAGCCATTAAACAGGCTCGCCAGTCGAAGAACCTAACCCAAGAGGAATTAGGCAATCTGATAGGAGTACAACGTGCTCAAATCTCCCGAATTGAAAACGGTAAGAATTTAACCTTTTCCACCATTGCAAGAGTCTTTAAGGCGATGGGGATAAGTGCTAAACTTGAAATCGGAAGTATGGGTAAAGTTGCATTATGGTAACAGATAATTATATAACAAAAAAGTCATATCAAATCCGGGATGTGTTTTCGCTCCCGGAAACTTTTTGATTTTATACCTCGTTTGGGTTTTGCAAAGCTTTTCGTCTTCTACATTCGGCAAGGGATTTTCTCCATAGTCTTTCTTGCTCTGTAAAGCCCAGAAAATCGTCTATTTCGTGAAGTAAAGTAGTGAGATACTCATTGTATCCATTAGGGGTATTTGTGCCCTCTAAATCAAAACTAATACGTGAATTCGGGATAAGAAAGTAGCTATAAAAAGCGGTAATCTCGCTTATTTTTTGTAACCATTAGCGGCTTACTCCTTCTTTGAAAATAAGCCGAGTACACTGCCCGTATACATTGAACACACACAACAATTGGCTCTTTTCTAAGAAATGCTTATCCCGAACTCACGTAGACTATATTCAAGTTGCGAAATAATCAGCTTTATTTTATACTTTTCTTTCTCTTTTTATCCGCTCATAAAGGTATGCCGATAGCGAGCATATCTTATCGTGATAGCAAGGCTTCTTTCCGCGATACGGAGCATATCTTATCACGATAGCAAGCATATCTTATCAGCACTCCGGTTAAAAGGTGCTGTAGCAAGGTTTTCTATCCTTCAGAAAGTAAGATTTCTTATTGTGAAAAGGGAGTTTGGATTTAACAAAAAAGCTGTGGCAAATTCATCTTTGCCACAGCTCCATTTACTAATCACATTATTGGAAAGCTTTAAGATAAGCCTTCTATTTCTCCATTTACAATATCTATATGCAGTGCTTGTGGTTCTTTAGGAAGACCCGGCATACGCATAATCTCTCCGGCTACCATCACCAACATCTCTGCACCTGCATTGATCACTATGTCTCTCACATGAAGGTCAAATCCTGTAGCTACGCCATAAGCATTGGCATCTGTAGAGAATGAATATTGTGTTTTAGCTATACAAATAGGGAAATGAGCAACACCCAAGTCTTGTATCATCTGTAGTTTCTTCTTTGCCAAAGCTCCGAAAGATACACTCTTAGCTCCATATAGGTTCTTGGCTACTTTTTCCACTTTTTCTTCTACAGAATCTGTATCTGCATAAGCGAAAGTAAGTGGAGCAGAAGGTGTTTTTTCTATAGTTTCTACCACTAAGTTTGCCAATTCTACAGCACCATTACCTCCTTCTACAAAGGCATTGTTCACGGCAAAACCAACTCCTATTTCTGCACAGTGTTTACGTAGATAGTCTATTTCTTCTTCTACGTCATTGGCATATTTATTGAATGCCACTACTATATTTTGCCCGAAAGATTTCAGATTTTCTATATGCTTATCCAAGTTCTTAGTTCCTTCTATCAAACCTGCCATATTGGGTTCTTTGATAGCCTTTACATCTACTCCACCGTGCATTTTCAGTCCTTGTGCAGTAGCTACGATAACTGTGAGTTTAGGAGATAAACCGCCTTTTCTACATTTAATATCGTAGAATTTTTCTGCGCCCAAGTCTGCACCGAATCCGGCTTCTGTAATGACATAATCTCCATAAGTCATCGCCATACGAGTAGCTAAGATAGAGTTACATCCGTGTGCTATATTGGCAAAAGGTCCTCCGTGTACGAAAGCAGGTGTATGCTCTGTAGTTTGCACCAAATTGGGAGAGATGGCATCTTGTAACAAAACTGTTATAGCACCGGCTATACCCAAATCTTTCACATACAAAGGCTTTCCATCTACCAAGAAACCCAATAATATATTTTCTATTCTTCTACGCAAATCGTGTTCATCTTTTGCCAGACAAAGGATTGCCATAATTTCCGAAGCAGGTGTAATATCAAAAGCAGACTCTCTTACGATACCATTTGCCTTACCGCCTAAGCCGGTAATGATATTGCGAAGCCCTCTATCATTCACATCTAGCACACGATTCCAAAGAATTTCTTTCATAGCTACACCCTTGTCCTTGTTTTGGTACAAATAGTTGTCCAAGAGTGCTGTGATCATATTGTGCGCAGAAGTAATGGCGTGAAAATCACCTGTAAAGTGCAGATTGATTTTTTCCATAGGCAGAACTTGTGCATATCCTCCTCCTGCCGCTCCTCCCTTCATACCGAAGCAAGGACCCAAAGATGGTTCACGCAACGCACAAAAAGCTTTCTTTCCTATCTTGTTCAACCCCAGAGCCAAACCAATAGAAACAGTAGTTTTTCCTATCCCTGCTTTGGTAGGCGTAATAGCGGTAACCAATATAAGATTGCTCTTTGCTATCTTCTCTTCGTCTATCAATGTATAAGGAACTTTCGCTATATGCTTACCATACTGTGAGATTTCATCTTGAGGGATACCATACTTATCAGCTATTTCACTGATATTTTGAAGTTGAATACTTCTTGCAATTTCAATGTCCGATTTCATAAATTTCAGGTATTAAGTTTTCACAAAGATAAAAAAAGAAACATACGGAGTATCAAGTAGATAATAGAAAATCACTTTCTTTCTATAAATAAGCTCTATAAACCAAGTATTCTCCTTCTGCAAAAATACGGAAAGAAGTACCTTCTGCCTGATTCAAGGTTCCCTCCCACCAGTTATTCAGAGCATGTAATGGATATTGTAAACCTTCGCTACGTAAGTCTTTTGTCCCGAAAGAAAAGATGGAAACCTGTTGCCCTTTTATGCTTTGAAAAAGCTGAGTATTCACAGCAGGAACAAAGAAACCATAATCTGTAAACATACTTACTTCCAGCCCCATACGCATATATTCTATGAGTAAGCTTATATTTCCTATGGTATGATCTTCTCTCTTTCCTGTAGCACCTACTATCACGATACGCTTTTTCCCGATAGATTGTAGAAAACGAATGGCTTTGCTCTGGTCATTATTCTCCTGCTCTGAGATAATATGCAGTCTATCTGCAAATCTCTTTCTGCCCGTCTGAGAAAGAGAATCTCCATCTCCTACCACTGCATCCGGGAGACGAGTGGTTTCTTGAAAATAAGTATCTGCTGCTCCATCGCAACAAACAATATAAGGTGTACGTGCCATCAATGCACGTACACCTTTGTGGGAAGGAAACTCTCCGTTTCCTATTAAAATAGCATCGGGAATATCTTCCCAATAATCTTTATCTATCATCATTTAGAAGCGAATAGATAGGTTTCCTAATACATTGATACCGGCTTGTTGGGCATAAGATGACCACGCATATCGTTCTTTTTGACCATTTACTATAGAGTAGCCACTGCCGGTATAAGCATTATTGGCATACTTGGCATCAAAGATATTATAAATAGTACAACCTACAGTAACCGATTTCACTTTAGGTAATTTGAAAGTATACCCCAATTGTAAGTGGTTTACAAAATATGCTTTCAATACTTGGTCTTCTCTGCTACCATTACTGGTATATTGCTTGCCTACATACTGAGAAAGGAATGCTACTTCCCAACCTTTATGGCTATAAGCCAAACGATTGTTCAGCATAAACGAAGGAGAAAATGCCAAATTAGTATTTCCTCGTTCTATACGCAAGGGTTCTGTGTCTACCTCCTCCCATTCATAAAGCGTTTCTGAGAAGTTTTTAATACGGTTTTTACTGAAAGTTGCATTGGCTTCCCACTCAAAGCCACAGTTCAAACGTGCTTTCGCCATCAATTCTATCCCCATACGATAGCTATCCGGTATATTTTCTGCCAAAGGCTCCCCTATTTCGTTCATAGCACCGGTCAGAACCAATTGGTCTTTATAGTCCATATAATAGAGATTCGCTCCTACCATAAACTGAGGGGTGCTGTAATGATAGCCTAATTCGTAGTCTAACATTCTTTCTGCACGCGGACGTACTTGCAACTTCGCATCTGTATAATTGTTTCTGGTAGGTTCTTTATGGGCTACACTGAAAGAAGCATAAAGAGCATTGTTCTTATCCGGTGTATAGAAAAATCCCATCTTAGGATTAAAGAAATGAAAGGTTTCATCTATAGCCAACTGCTGCAAAGAGCCTGTAGCTTTATTCCATTTATCATTCTCACCTTTAATTTTATAAACGATATTACGATATTGCAAATCACCATACAGGCTCAAATTCTCTAACAAAGCATAATTTGCTTTTGCGTAGATATTAAAATCATTCTTGCTACCGGTATTGTAATAGTACTCTTTCTCCGGGTCTAATTCTCCTATATAGTTCTTTACCCAAAGAACACGACCGAAATGTTTTCCGAAATAACGGTTCAGCCCTCCACCTATAGATGCCTGTAAGCGGTCTTTTTCATAATTGAGTGAGAATATAGCTCCTCCAAAATGGTTATCCATCTGTTTTCTGCGCACGAGATCGGATTTCTTTTGCATCACTGTATCCAGCATATAAGGCTTCAACCCATATTCTATAAACTTTCTACCTTCCTTATACTCTTGGTAATAACCATCTCCTTTGGTATAATGAAGACCTACGTTCAAGTGCAATTCCGGACGAATATAATGGTGTAGCAATAGTTGGTAATTCTTCTGCACATAGTTATCTGTTTGATCATTGTAGAAATGCATTTTACCACCTTCTTTGAGTAGTTTTTCTGCATCTGCTACGCCGTAATCATATAGTATTTCCGGTTGATGTATACCACCTTTTTTGTCTGTGATATACATAAATCCACAAGAATTAAACGTACGTCCGAAAGCTGCTGTTTGAGCAGGAGAAGCGTAATTCCACGCATGATATGTCTTCTCTTTTCCTGCAAATGCTATGAATTTCAATGTTGTTTTTTCTGCCCAGTAGCCACCTTGGAAATAGTAAGAATTAAGACGGGCAGAAGCTCTGTCTATGAAACCGTCTGTAGCGATATTGGACAGTCGTAAATCGAAAGTCCAATGGTCTTTCAATAATCCGGAACCAATTTTAAAAGTTTCTTTGTGCGTATTGAATGAGCCATAGGAAGCGTCAAACTGCGCATAAGGTAGCACATTGAGTTCGGAAGTTTTCAAGTTGATACTTGCCCCGAAAGCACCAGCTCCATTGGTAGATGTGCCTGCTCCACGCTGTATCTGCATATCCTTCACAGAAGAAGCAAAGTCCGGCATATTGACCCAAAATACTTGATGACTTTCTGCATCGTTCACAGGAATACCATTAGCTGTAACATTGATACGAGAAGCATCTGTTCCGCGTACCCTAATAGAGGTATACCCTACTCCGCTTCCTGCATCGCTGGTAGAAACAGCAGAAGGTGAGAAACTCATAAGGAAAGGAAGGTCTTGTCCAAGATTGATTTTTTTCAGTGCAGTAGCTCTCATATTGGTAAAAGCCACCGGTGTCTTGGCAGTAGCACGTGTAGACACGACTTCCACTTCACTCATTTTTACCAATTTCATTGTGTCCCGAGTAGCTTCTTGTGCCAAAGCTACACTTGCTCCTATAGTGCTTAAAGTCACTATAGTCCATAGTTGTTTTTTCATAAATACAATATTAAAAAATTCTCTACGCCGGCATTACCCGGATCAGATTATAGGGTTTGATCTCAGCCCGTCATATTAAGGCACCCCTTTTGAGATGGCGCAAATGTACAGAAAAATATATTTATTAAAATAATTGTAAGTAAAAAAAACAGGAATTACATGTAAAGATTATCCAGTGTCATCAATAAAAAACGACCTTTGTTCTTCTACAAAAGAACAAAGGTCATCACTATTATTTTACACTAAGAAAAGCTATCAAGGCAAAGGCAAAATATTTTTCTTTGTTTTGCTCTGCTTTTGGATACTTTGCTCTTTCTCGCAATAATGACATTTCAGTATACCATTTTCTGCATCCACTACATGAAAGTAGGTAGGCATAGGTTCATTATTGCTGATACACTTTGGATTGGGACAAGTTACAATACCGATGAGAACATCGGGGAGCGTAGCGGTTCTCTTCTCTACTACTTCATAATTTTTTATGATATTCAGCTTGATAGAGCTACTGATAATAGCCAATCTACTGATTTCTTCTTCGGATAAGAAACGATCTGCTATTTTGATGATGCCCTTATGTCCATGTTTCTTGCTCTCCAGATTGTTTCCTATCGTAATAGGGTACTCCACATCTTGCAGAGCAAGCAAGTTTACCACATCAAACAATCTATCGGAAGGTATGTGGTCTATCACGGTACCATTTTCTAAAGCAGCAACTTGTAATTCTTTCTTCTGGTTCATCGTACACAAGGATTAAGCGTTTGTATCTTTCTTTACTTGATCTAAAGTTATGCCTAATACATCGCAAAGAATAGCTTGTCTGGCATACAGTCCGTTTTGTGCCTGCTGAAAATAATAGGCTTTCTCGCTACTATCTACATCATAAGCAATTTCATTGACACGAGGCAGTGGATGAAGAATACGCAAGTTTTCTTTGGTCTTAGAAAGCATAGCTTTATCCAGTATATACACATCTTTCACCCGTTCGTATTCCATAAGATCTGTGAAGCGTTCTTTCTGTACTCGAGTCATATACAGAATATCTGCACCAGCGATAGTGTCTTTGTCAAATTGACTATGTTCATAGTAAGGAATACCTCGTTCCTTACAGAAGGTTTTATATTCATCTGGCATCTTCAATTCATCTGGAGCTATGAAGTGGAATGTAGGGTGAAAATGAGACATAGCAATAAGGAGCGAATGCACAGTACGTCCATACTTCAAATCTCCTACCATATATATATGTAAATTTTCCAATGTTCCCTGTGTCTTATAAATGGAATACAGATCCAGCATAGTTTGAGAAGGGTGCTGATTGGCACCATCTCCAGCATTTACGATAGGTACTTTCCCTATTTCACTGGCATAACGAGCAGCTCCTTCCAAGAAGTGCCTCATCACAATAATGTCTGCATAGCTACTCACCATCATAATGGTGTCATAAAGAGACTCTCCTTTTGTAGAACTGGTTACCTTAGGATCTGTAAATCCTATTACACGAGCACCTAATCTGTTCGCTGCTGTTTCAAAACTCAACCGTGTACGTGTAGAAGGCTCAAAAAAGAGTGTGGCTACAACTTTTTCGTCCAGCAGATGTCTGTTCGGTTTCTTTTCAAACTCTGCAGCCATTTCCAATAAATAAAGGATTTTTTCTTTAGAATGGTCGGCAATGCTTACTAAGCTTCTTTTTTCCATAAATACGAGCGTTTTAGTGGTTTTTTGTATTACCGAGATACAAAAATAAGCAAAAAAGAAACATCACATCATTTTTCTCTGATTTTCTTTCTGTTGACACCTTTATTAAGCTGAAAAAACAATTCTTACTAATAGAAATGCGCTTCAAGTTAAAAAAAAGTAAGTTTTAGGGTTTTCATAGAATCGTTTTTGCCCATCTATAAGAGTATAAATACTTTTGCTGCGCTTTAAGTTTCATCAATAACACATTTATGACAAGAAATATCGTACTTGCCTTTACTATTAGCTGGTTAGGCATCATTTTTTCATTTGCACAAAATACCCCACAAATAAAAGGCGTCATTACAGATGTAGATACAGGAGAACCTATTCCCTTTGTCAATGTTTATTACGAAGGGAAGGCAGTAGGTAGCACCTCCAATATGGAAGGAGAATATAGCGTAGACAATAAAGCAGCTATCGGCTGGGGAAAACTGACTTTCTCCAGTGTGGGTTATGCTACACAAGTAGTACAGATCAACTCCTCTACCCGCACGCTGAATATCAAGATGCGACCGGATTTAATCTTGTCTGAAGTCATCGTAAAACCCAAACGAGAAAAATATTCACGCAAAAATAATCCTGCGGTAGAACTGATGAAGAAGGTAGTCAATGCTAAAAAAGCAAGCGACTTGAGTGAAAAAGATTTTTATAATTACGACAAGTATCGTAAACTCACACTATCATTGGACAATGTCCAAACCAATGATAGCCTTATGAGTAGTATGTTTAAGAAATACCCATTTCTATTGGAGCAAGTAGAAGTAAGCGATGTAACAGGGAAAAAAATTCTCCCTGTTTCTATAGAAGAAACTGCTTCCGAAATTTTATATAGGAAAGACCCCAAAGAACAAAAAACTATAATCAAAGGTATCAATAGTGGAGGTGTAAATGAGCTCTTCAATACTGGAGATATGCTCAATACTATGCTGGCAGATGTATTTCAAGACATCAATATCTATCAGGATAAATTTCGCTTTCTACAAAATCCTTTTGACAGTCCTGTATCTCAGTCAGGCATAGCATTTTACAAGTATTACATTATGGATACGGTATATGTGGATACAGACAAGTGTTTTCACCTCACATTCGTCCCCAATAATCCACAAGATTTCGGATTTACAGGACATCTGTATGTATTGTCCGACTCTACCTACCGAGTAAAAAAATGCGTACTCAATCTACCCAAGAAATCGGATATCAACTTTATCAATTCTCTCTCCATCGTACAAGAATTCGGAGAACTTCCTACAGGAGATTGGGTACTTCAGAACGATGATATGGTCTGTGAAATAGCCTATATGAAATCGCTTAGTGCTGTACAAGTAAGAAGAATTACAAAGTATAGAAACTTCGGATTTGATCCTCTTCCGGCTAAACTATTCGCTCGGAAAGGAAAGGAAATAAAAGACGTAAATGCAATGATGAGAGATGATAGTTTCTGGGAAGAATACAGACCGGAAAAGCTAACCAAAGCAGAAAGCGGAATGAATCACTTCGTAGACAACCTCCGACAAATAAAAGGTTTTAAGTATATCATTTTCGCAGGGAAAGCACTTATTGAAAATTTTGTAGAAACAGGCACCAAAGATAAGCCAAGCAAGATAGATATAGGTCCTATCAATACCATTGTATCCCGTAATTATATAGACGGACTACGCCTTAGAGCTTCTGCACAAACCACTGCTAATCTACACCCTAATCTCTTTTTGAAAGGGTATTATGCGTATGGTTTCAAAGACAAAAAGTCTAAATACAATGCAGAAGTGGAGTACTCTTTCAAGAAAAAAGAATACCTCCCCAGAGAATACCCCATTCACTCTATTGCAGCTTCGTATATGTATGACAATATGTCTCCTTCCGATAAGTTCTTATCTACAGACAAGGATAATGTCTTTACCTCGTTTAAGGTCGTAAATGTAGATCAGTTCAATTACGAGCGTACTGCAAAACTAAAATATCAATGGGAGCAAGAAAATGGGCTTAAAACTACAGTAGTTCTATCTCATTCCAATTATGAAGCTACAGGAAGATTATTCTATAGAACAATGTCTGCTCAATCTGCATTTGAGCAAAACTTCTCTACGCTCTCCCCACAACAATGGGAACGCTCTCCCTACGATACCAAAGATTATACCACCACAGAAATAACACTCGGGGTACGATATGCACCGGGAGAAACATTCATCAATACCAAACAACGCAGAGTTCCTATCAGTTTAGATGCGCCTATTTTCACGCTTCAACACACCATAGGATTGAAAGCTTTGGGGGCAGACTATGCTTATCACCTCACAGAAGCAGGTATTTATAAAAGAGTTTGGATGGGTACTTGGGGACATATAGATACCCATTTGCGTGGAGGGATACAGTGGAGTAAGGTTCCATATCCCTTGCTCATTATGCCTGCAGCCAATCTTTCTTATATATTACAAGACGGCTCCTTTAACTTGATAAACAATATGGAGTTCCTCAATGACAGGTATGCTTCCTTAGATATGGCGTGGAACCTACAAGGAAAAATTCTCAATAGAATACCACTCCTCCGAAAACTGAAATGGAGAGAACACTTGGGCATAAAAATGCTGTGGGGTACACTCAGCGATAAAAACAACCCGTTCTTGCCGGAAAATAAGAACGATGCTATGCTGATGATGTTTCCCGGACATTATTTAGAAAACGGAACTTACCAGTATTCCAGTTACCTTATGGACAAGAATCGTCCCTACATAGAAGTTTCGGCAGGAATCCATAATATATTCAAGATACTGCACGTAGAATATGTTCGTAGATTAAATTACAACCATTTACCTACAGCAAACAAATGGGGTATCCGTTTTATGATACGCACTGTTTTCTAAGTATACAAGAAACCTGCTAAATAGAATATTCTAAATAGCTACGTGAATAAAAAGTATAAGTTCAGATTAAATAATGCTCATAAAGGATAGAAACAATAATTACATCACCAATAAGAATAAAGGGCAGTGAGAAATAACTTTCCGTAAATCAAGAATATAGAGAAATGCAAATATAAAATTGTTCAGATTTCTCCTATAGTTTCATTAACTACTTAAAATTAAGCATTTACAATAACGCAAATCTTATATGCTTTTTTTTCGCTTGTAAAGACAAAATATACTCACGTACTTTGCATACGAAACACTACCCTCTAAAGATGACAATAGAAGAACAAGCCATACAATACTGGAATGAATGTCTCGCCTTTATCAAAGACAATATGGTCGGGCATGAGGTGGCATTTGAAAGTTGGTTTCGTCCTATCAAGCCTATCAAGTTTGAAAAGAACGAAATGACTTTGGAAGTTGGTAGTCTGTTCATCTATGAGTACTTGGAAGAACATTATGCAGAGCTTATCAGTGCAGCTTTTGATAAAGTGATAGGAAAAGGAACTACCCTCTCCTATTCTGTACTTACAGACCAGAGCAACAATATCTCTATGAACTTGATGAGCGACCCTCAACAAAGTCATACACAGAAAACACAAGCTCAGACAGGTCTGAATAAAGCTCCCAATCCCAATAGTTCACGTACCATCAGCGAGTTTAATTCCCAATTACTACCGAATTACAGTTTTAACAACTTAATAGAAGGCGATAGTAATAAATTGGCTATCAGTATAGGGAAACAAATAGCGGAAACACCAGCCCGAACATTTAATCCATTCTTTATACACGGTGCTTCCGGAGTCGGAAAAACTCACCTTGTCAATGCCGTTGGGTTGGAGTTAAAAAAGACACACCCCAATAAACGAGTATTGTATGTATCGGCACGTCTTTTCTATCAGCAATACAGTGATGCCGCACTAAACAATAAAACAAACGACTTCATCAACTTCTATCAGAGAATAGATGCTCTGATTATAGATGATGTACAAGAGTTTGCCTCTTATCATAAAACACAAGCTACATTCTTCCATATATTCAATCATCTAAAGGAGAATGGGAAACAGCTCATTATGACTTGCGACAGACCTCCTTCAGAGCTTCAAGGAATCAATGATCGTCTACTTACTCGCTTTAAGTGGGGAGCTATCATAGAGTTAGAACGCCCAGATGCTATACTCAGAAAGAATATCCTAAAATATAAAATTAAAAAGGAAGGTTTGAACATCTCGGAAAGCGTAATAGACTACATTGCTACCAATGTAAACGAAGGTGTACGAGAATTAGAGGGAATAGTAAATTCATTGCTGGTTCACTCTACTATTCAACAAAGAGAAATAGACCTTGCATTCACGCAAGAAATCGTAAAGAAAGTAGTAAAGATAGCAGAAGTAACACCTACTACTATAGACAAAATCATAGAGAAAGTGTGTGAATACTACGAAATAGATCTGAAGAGTTTCAATGCCAAAACAAGAAAACAAAACATAGTAGAAGCAAGACAAGTCTGTATGTATTTAGCTTCCAAACATACCCAATCTTCATTAGCTACCATAGGGAAATCTATAGGAGGAAAGAACTATTCTACTGTGATATACTCTTGCAAAGCCATCAAGAATAGAGTGGAAGTAGATAGAAATTTCTGCGACGAATTACAGAACATAGAAATGGCATTACTGCATTCTTGATATTCTATTTAACAGCATAATAAAAGAGGCGATATATTCTATAGAACATATCGCCTCTTTTCTATTTCTATGTAGTTACACTACTTTCCTTTATTCATTTACACTTGGAATAATAAGTTTGTAACCTTTTCCGTGTATATTGATGATTTCAATATCCGGATCTGCTTTCAAGTGCTTACGGAGTTTGGTGATATAAACGTCCATACTACGTGCATTGAAATAGTTATCGTCTATCCAGATAGTTTTCAGTGCAAAATCACGTTGTAGTACTTCGTTGGCATGAGCGCAGAGCAGGCTCAAGAGTTCAGATTCTTTTGTAGTCAATTTTGTCATCTGATCTCCAATAGTCAAAGTTTGTTTTTGAGTATCAAATGCAAACTTACCAATTCTATACATAGTACTTTCTTTTACTCGCTTACCACGTACACGGCGGAATACAGCTTCTATACGAAGTGTCAATTCTTCCATACTGAAAGGCTTAGTGATATAATCGTCTGCCCCTATTTTGAAGCCTTCCAACACATCTTCTTTCAAAGTCTTTGCGGTAAGAAACATAATAGGTACTTCTGCATTTATCTGGCGGATTTCTGTAGCCAAGGTAAATCCATCTTTCTTTGGCATCATCACATCCAATAAACACAAATCAAATGTGCCTTTTAAGAATGTTTTGTACCCGATTTCTCCGTCTTGACAAAGCTCTGCTGTATATCCTTTCGCTTGTAAGTACTCTCTTAATAACATGCCAAGATTTTCATCATCTTCGCACAATAAAATACGCATTCTTTCTTCCATACTATTTCTCTTTTAATAATGGTAATACAATAATGAATTTAGTACCGACTCCTATTTCGCTTTCTGCGCGTATAGTACCTTTCATATCGGTTACTATTTTCTTCACATAAGTAAGTCCTAATCCGAATCCTTTCACGTTGTGTACATTTCCTGTATGAACACGATAGAACTTATCAAATATCTTCTTGAGGTTTTCTTTCTTTATACCTATTCCGTTATCTTCTATTTCTATATAAAGCTTATTTAGTTCATTCCATGTGCGTATAGAAAGTGCTACATTCACATCTTCTCTGCGATACTTGATGGCATTATCCAGCAGGTTAAATATAACATTAGTGAAGTGCATTTCGTCCACATATACTTTGGCATCATAAGCACTCAGCATAGTTTCTATACTTCCTTCATACTTTTCCACTTTGATACGGAAAGTCTTTACTACGCCTTCTATCAGCTCATTTGCATCTATCTCTTTCATCTTTAAGACGGTAGCTTCACGCTCAAACATAGACATCTGAAGAACTTTTTCTACCTGAAATCTAAGACGCTTTGTTTCATCATTGATGACGCCAGAAACATGCTTCAGCATCATAGGAGATTTTCCTAAAGCCGGGTCATTGAGCATCTGTGCCGCCAAAGAGATGGTAGAAATAGGCGTTTTCAGCTCGTGTGTCATATTATTTACAAAGTCGTTCTTCAGTTCTGTGAGCTTCTTCTGTCTGGATATGATATAGATAGTAGAAATAAACATTACAAGTAGCACCAGCGTAAAGATGATAGATGGTATCATAAAGCGTACAGAGCTATAGATATACCTATTCATAGTAGGAAAGAAGATATTGATAAATGCCATCTGTGCCGGGGGAGCATTCTCGTATATCAACCGCTGATATATTTTCTCTCCATCATATACATAGTCTGAACAGGCGTGTATTTGATTTCCCTCTCTGTCTGTAACAGAAAAATGAAAAGGTATGTTTATCCCGTTATTCTGTAGTTCACTCTTTAAGAAGTAATCCAATTGTTTAAAATTGATACGTTGCTTGAGAGGTAGATTATTAGTGGTATAAACGATATTGTAAACTACCTCGTCCAACAAGGCTCTATGATACATATAGCGTTCCTTGAGGGCTTTTTGTAACTGAGAAGAGGTCTGCACTACTCCACCTCCTGTAGAAATAACCACTTGTGGTATAGAAGATGGGCTTTGTGAAGCTGTTCTCAATTCAAAAGATGAGAAAGCTGTATTAGCATTGGATTCATTCTGTCCCAAATAATTCCGCACAGAAGAAGGTAGTAGCTGAAGAGAATCTCTTTTATGAGAGGCTGCAATGTCTTGTGCTCTTTGTTCTGCACGCAAGAGTTCTGCTACATCTTTGTCCAAAAAGCGTTTGGTTTCTACCAACTCCAAATTGCGAGCTGCCTGTGCCAAACTGCGGCTGACACTTTCTTCAAACTGACTCTTCCGCATTCTGACCATCTCTTCTATATAGCTTACCTGCAAATAAAGTAAGCAAACGAAAGAGACTCCCATAATGGTTGATAATATCCAAACTATTCTCTGTTTCATATCACAAAGTTATACTTGGCTTTTCCCTTTTCCAATAAAGAGATACAAAAAGTGCTAATAGTTTCTATTATATTAAGAATAAACGAAAGTTTACTTACGCTTTTGACAACCTACTAAAAACATAATCTCTACGTTTAATAAAGATAGAAACTTTTTAGTTAATATCATTCAGAAAAAAGGAGCTGTTTTAATTCCTCATTATAGGTAGTTTATCATAGTTCTTACGCCCACACACATAGTATTGCCACAAAATGCTATACTTTTTGAAACCTTTTAAGTTATCTGAAAACTGTTTCTCTACGCGTACACCGGAATCATAGCGCTTTCGTTGTTTCCTATAATCCCGATGCGCTTCGTAAACAGCAAGAGCATTTCGTCCATTTCCTTGAAACAAGAAGTGAAGCATCGCCACAAAGTCCAAAATCAAGCGTACTCTATATACGTGTCTCATTCTTTCCTTAGGAAGGTTTTTATATAGCATCAGTAAATTATTTCTGAAGTTCAGATAGGTTTTCTTTGGGCTTTCTTTTTTTAAGGTGCCACCGCCTACATGATAAACCGTAGACTGAGGAACACAAGCTATCTCATATCCTCTCAACTGCCAACGCCAACACAAATCTATCTCTTCCATATGTGCAAAGAAGTGAGCGTCCAATCCGCCGACTTCCTCATAAGCCTCTCTACGCACAAGCAGAGCTGCCCCCGTAGCCCAAAAAACAGGGATAGCTTCTTCGTACTTTTCCGATACCTTTTCTATCGTATCAAAAATGCGACCTCTGCAAAAAGGATAGCCCCACTTGTCTATAAACCCACCTGCCGCACCTGCATATTCATAATAGGCTTTATGGTGGTATGCACAAATTTTAGGTTGACAAGCTACTGCTTTGGGGTGTTCCTCCATATAATTTATCAGTGGTGTAAGCCAACCTTCGGTTACTTCCACATCACTGTTCAGCAGTAGAACATACGGAGTAGAGAGTTGTTTGATACCCTTATTGTATCCCTCTGCAAAACCGTAATTCTCCGGTAGCTGAATCCATTTTATAGAAGAGAATTGTGTAGCCACCACTGTAGAGGAAGTATCTGTAGAGGCATTGTCTATTACACAGATTTCTACATCATCGTGTACAGAATACTTACACACAGAGGGTAAAAACTGTTCCAGCATTTTTGCCCCATTCCAATTTAAGATTGCTATTGTAAGTCGTTTCATAAAGAAAGAGCCTGCAAAGTCATACGTTCTTCGTTCAGTTCTCCTAAGCGAACAGACAATATCTGATTGTCTAAACCATCATTTGTTGGTAATTCTACACGAATATAATTCTCTGTAAAGCCTTGTGTGGGCTGTCCTGCCTTCCCTTTTTCCATCAGAGCATGGGCAGTCGTACCAATAAAGGAACGATAAAAAGCCTTTGTTTTTTCGTCAGAAAGAGCAAGTAACCTTTGACTTCTTTCGTGTTTTTCTTGTGGAGATACAATATGGTCTATTTTCAAGGCTTGAGTATCCGGTCGCTCTGAATAGCTAAACACATGTAGCTGGGATATATCCAAGGAGTTAATAAACTCGTAAGCCTCTTCAAAACAAGCCTCTGTTTCTCCTCTCATACCTACAATCACATCTACGCCTATGAAAGCATGAGGTATATACTCCTTTATCAATCGTACTTTTTCTGCAAACAGAGCTGTATCGTATTTACGCTTCATCAGTTTCAGTACAGTATCCGACCCCGATTGTAGAGGAATATGGAAATGCGGCATAAAAGCACGAGATCCGGCTACGAATTTGATGATTTCATCTGTCAGAAGATTTGGCTCTATAGAGGAGATACGATAACGTTCTATTCCTTGTACTTGATCCAAAGCCTTTACCAGATCAAAAAATGTCTCTCCCGTAGTTCTCCCGAAATCTCCTACATTCACTCCTGTAAGCACAATTTCTTTGCCTCCTTCTGCAGCCACCTCTTCTGCTTGTTTCACCAAAGAAGCTATACTACCATTTCTGCTACGTCCTCTTGCAAAAGGAATGGTACAATAAGTACAATAATAGTCGCACCCATCTTGCACTTTAAGAAAATAACGAGTACGATCCCCCTTGGAACAAGAGGGAGAAAAATGCCGTATATCTTTTGTAGCAGTAGTAATAGCTGCCCCTTCCTTGTTTTTATCCAGCTGGCTGATATAATGCATAATATCCCCTTTCTGCTCTGCTCCCAAAACCAAGTCTACTCCCTCTATTTGAGCTACTTGTTCCGGCTTCAACTGAGCATAACAACCTGTTACTACGACAAAAGCATGGGGGTGTTCTTTCACCAACTTGTGGATTGCTTGACGGCATTTCTTATCTGCCATTTCCGTTACAGAACACGTGTTTACTACACATATATCCGCCTCTTCTCCCTTGCGTGCCGTACGCACGCCTGCCTCTTTCAAGGCTTTTCCTATAGAAGAAGTTTCTGCAAAATTCAATTTACACCCTAAGGTATAAAAAACAGCTTTTTTATCTTGAAATACTGTGGTATCTATCATATTTGTTTTTGTATTTACACTATTACAGATAGTGTGCGTAGGAATTATTAGAGTAAATCATTATCAGAGCAATCTCAAATTCAAGGCACTGCGCAGTTCATTGAGAATCTCATTTTGCTCTAACATCAGTTGGAAACGTTCGTAATCAGTGAGAGCCAATACCTTCTTTTCTTCATGCCGTATTTCTGTTCGGATAGCTATCTGATAATTATGAAGTTCTTTGCGTAAATATCTTTCTATATCTTCTCTTATCTCTTGTATATGCTGCTCCACAATAGCGTTTTCTACATATACCAAAATAGTATATCCATCTGTTTGCAGTTGTGGGGTAACATTCTGTAGTCTTCCGGCATACGCCATTTTAGACTTAGGCAATGACATCGCAAATTTTCTCCATTCCAGAGATAAGTCTTCTTGGTGTACCAAACGCTTTTCTCCGGAAGTGTAAGCCGTCTGTGCTTCTGCTACGATAACTGTATCTACCGTAGATTCCACTTTTTCTTCTCTCTTTATGGCAGGACCAAAGATACTGCCTTTCCCTTTGATTTTTTTTGTGGTCTCTACAAGGCGCTCTGCCGTTTCTATCTGTCTGGGTGGTGGCACAGTTACAGCATTATTCCCCCCATGTGCAGGAGAAGTAACTGTAGAAGTGGAAGAAACAGACACCTGTGCCTGCTCCTTCTTAAATAGGGGTTTTAAGATCTTAGTAGGGCAAAGCCCATTACTATCTTCTTTATCGTCCTCCAATAGTTGTGCCACTTGTATGATGGTAAGCTCTACCAACAAGCGTTTATTCTTACTTGCCCGATAGTTCAAATCACAATCATTACAGAGTTTCATAGCTTTGTAAAGAAAAGGCAATGGGCATTGCGTAGCCTGCTTTTCATAACGCCCCCTAACAGATGCCCCTACCTCCAAAAGAGGAATTGTACTCGCATCTTTGCTTACCAAAAGATCTCTCAAGTGTGAACCAAGCCCTGTCATAAAATGCCCGGCATCAAAACCTTTCCGAAGAATTTCGTCCAAGAGGAGTAAGCTTCCCTTTACATCGTGAGACAATACAGCATCTATCAGTTTGAAATAGTATTCATAATCCAAAACATTAAGATTCTCTATCGTGGCTTGATAAGTGATATTACCTCCCGTAAAACTCGCTATCTGGTCAAAGATAGACAGTGCATCTCTCATACCTCCATCTGCTTTTTGAGCTATCACATTGAGAGCTTCGGGTTCTACTTTTATTCCCTCTTTCTCTGCTACATGACTCAAGTGTGCTTCTATATCTGCTATCGTAATACGAGTGAAATCATAAATCTGACAACGACTCAATATCGTAGGTAGAATTTTATGCTTTTCTGTGGTAGCCAATATAAAAATAGTATGATGAGGCGGTTCCTCTAATGTCTTTAGGAAAGCATTAAAAGCATTGGAAGAAAGCATATGTACCTCGTCTATGATGTACACTTTATATTTTCCTACCTGTGGTGGTATGCGTACTTGATCTATCAGCAGGCGTATATCGTCTACAGAGTTATTGGAAGCTGCATCTAATTCGTGTATATTGAAAGAGCGTTGTTCATTGAAAGAAACACAAGATTCACATTCATTACACGCCTCTCCATCTGCTGTAGGGTGAAAACAGTTTATATTCTTGGCAAAAATACGTGCGCACGTAGTTTTGCCCACTCCACGAGGACCACAAAAGAGATAGGCATGCGCCAATTTCCCCGAAGAAATAGCATTTTTCAGTGTCGTGGTAAGTGCCTGTTGCCCTACTACAGTATCAAAAGTTATAGGACGATACTTTCTGGCAGATACAATATAATTGTCCATAATAGGTACCTTTTCTTATTAGTAGGCTACAAATTTAGCCAACCTATGCCAATAGTTACTATAGATAAGCTACTTTTCTTCTATTTACCATAACTACAAATCTCAAAATCAAGTTCTCTTATTCATTCTTTGCTTCAGCATACAGCAATGTCTAAACTGCGGTAAAGAACATATAAACTTCCGATACGAAATATATAAACCACGATGGAAGTCTATATATTCCGCACTAAGAAATAAAGAAATAAAAAATGCCCTTGCACTTCCGAGAACTTCGTATGGACAAAAAAGGCTATTTCTTATATAAATATGAGTAGCTATGATTTTTTTTCTACTTTTGCACCGAAAAAACTAAAGCGTACTGATTGGAATGCAACACCTTGTGATAGTAGAGTCTCCTGCAAAAGCAAAAACCATTGAGAAGTTTTTGGGCAAAGACTATAAAGTTCTTTCAAGTTTCGGACACATCAGAGACTTGAAACAAAAATCTTTCAGCATAGATATAGAGCATAATTTTCTTCCGCTCTACGAAGTTCCCGAAGAAAAAAAGAAACTTGTATCCTCACTGAAATCCGAAGCACAAAAAGCTACTACTGTTTGGCTGGCTTCCGATGAAGACCGTGAAGGAGAAGCTATCTCATGGCACCTTTACGAGGTATTGGGTTTAACACCCGAAAAGACACGTAGAATAGTATTTCACGAAATCACAAAAACAGCCATACTCCACGCTATAGAAACCCCACGCAGTATAGATACCAATTTGGTCAATGCACAGCAAGCACGCCGTGTTTTGGATCGTATCGTAGGGTTTGAGCTATCTCCTGTATTATGGAAAAAAATTAAGCCTTCGCTTTCTGCGGGTAGAGTACAGTCTGTGGCTGTACGCCTTATCGTAGAGAGAGAAAGAGAAATACAACAATTCAAAGTAGAAAACGCCTATAGAATAGTAGCCTTATTCATAGACGAAGCAAAGAATATCATCAAAGCAGAATATCCACAGCGTTTCAAGACAGAAGAAGCTGCTACAGAATTCTTGGAAATCTGCAAAGATGCCACCTTCACAGTAGCAGAAATTGTAACGAAACCCGGAAAACGCAGCCCTGCTCCTCCTTTTACCACCTCTACACTACAGCAAGAAGCATCAAGAAAATTGGGCTTTTCTGTTTCTCAGACTATGATGATAGCGCAACGCTTGTATGAGGAAGGACACATCACGTATATGCGTACAGACTCCGTAAATCTTTCCGGCTTGGCACTTTCTACCAGCAAGCAAGCCATAGTGGAACTTATGGGAGAAAAATATGCCAAGACACGTAAGTACACCACCAAAGCCAAAGGTGCACAAGAAGCCCACGAAGCCATTCGTCCTACTTATATGAATAAGGAGACCATAGAAGGTACAGCCCAAGAAAAGAAACTTTATGACTTGATTTGGAAACGTACCCTTGCTTCTCAAATGGCAGACGCAGAGATAGAAAAAACAACCATCAGCATAGATAGCCAAGACTTGCCTCACGCTTTCCAAGCAGTAGGAGAAGTTATCACATTCGATGGTTTTTTACGGGTGTACAAGGAATCCTTTGATGACGAAGAGGCAGACAAGGAAGAAGGAGAAAACCTCCTGCCCGTTTTACAGAAAGGACAGTACTTGAACTATAAAGAAATAAAAGCTACAGAACGTTTTACACAACCACAACCTCGCTATACAGAAGCGAGTTTAGTTCGTAAATTGGAAGAATTGGGCATTGGTAGACCTTCTACTTATGCACCCACTATTTCTACTATACAGCAACGTGGATATGTAGAAAAAGGAAACAAAGAGGGTGTAGAACGCAGTTACACGATATTGAAACTTGCCGGCAAGAAGATAGGAAAATCTGTCAAGACAGAGCAAGTAGGAAAAGATAAAGGCAAGCTGTTGCCTACAGACGTAGGTATTGTCGTTACAGATTACTTGCTGTCTGCTTTCCCCTCTATTATGGATTATAACTTCACCGCCTCTATAGAAAAAGAACTGGACGAAGTAGCAGAAGGAAAGAAAGTTTGGGAAACCATTATGGCTACTTTCTATACACACTTCCACCCCTTGGTAGAAGAAGCACATACGGTTCGTACAGCACAGAAAGTAGGAGAACGTATTTTGGGAACAGATCCTCAAACAGGTAGACAAGTTTCTGTGAAAATAGCCAGATTTGGTCCTGTAGTACAAGTAGGGACTTCGGACGAGGAAGAAAAACCGAAGTATGCTCCTATCACAAAAGAATTTTCTATAGAAAACATCACCTTGGAAGAAGCTTTAGGGTTGTTTAATTTACCACGTACATTAGGAAGTTACGAAGGAGAAGACCTTGTGATAGGAACAGGACGTTTCGGACCTTATATCAAAATAGGAAAAGCCTATGTTTCCATACCTAAACAGTACGATCCTATGGCTATCACTCTGGAAGAAGCCGTACAAGTAATAGAAGAGAAAAAGCAAGCAGATGCCCAAAAGCTCATCAAAGACTTCCCGGAAATGCCGAGTTTGCAAGTTCTTAATGGACGCTATGGACCCTACATCAGCTACGAGAAAAAGAATTACAAAATAATAGAGAAAATAGCACCACAAGACTTATCTTTGGAAGACTGTAAGCGCATTATGGAGGCACAACAAGATAAGCCCGCTACAAAGAAAAAACGCGCTGTAAAGAAAAAATAAATATGATACGCATCTTTCTCATTGGCTTTATGGGGTGTGGCAAAACCACATTGGGACGTGCCTACGCTAAAGAAATGGGATTGAGTTTCGTAGATTTAGATTGGTATATAGAGGAACGCTTTCATACCTCTATACAGCAGCTCTTCTCGGAACGTGGTGAAGAAGCGTTTAGGAAAATAGAACAACGTATGCTACACGAAGTAGCAGAGTTTGAAAACGTAGTAATAGCTTGCGGAGGGGGAACACCTTGTTTTTACGACAATATGGTTTATATGAACCTACAAGGCACTACTGTTTTCTTGGATACCAGTACACCTACCCTACTTCGCAGATTAAAATTGGCACAGTCTTCTCGCCCTTTATTGGCTGGAAAGACAGAAGAGGAGCTACTACAATATATACTCACGACCTTGGAAAAGCGAATGCCGTATTACAAGCAAGTGAAACTAAAGATAAACGCAGACTATTTAGAAAGTAGAAAGCAGATAGCTACAGCTGTAGCAACATTAAAGAACGCATTAGAACAATAGAATATCAAAGACAGAAATGAGAAAATGGCGCATTGAAGACTCAGAAGAACTCTACAACATCAATGGATGGGGAGTTTCTTATTTTGGAATCAACGAAAAAGGACATGTGGTAGTAACCCCTCGTACCGGTGGTGCTACCGTAGACTTGAGAGAGATAGTGGACGAATTACAACTTAGAGATGTAAGTACGCCTATGTTGGTTCGTTTTCCGGATATATTGGACAACAGAATAGAAAAAATATCCAATTGCTTTGCACAAGCCTCTCAAGAATATGGTTTCAAAGGAGAAAATTTTACGGTATATCCTATCAAGGTAAACCAGATGCGTCCTGTCGTGGAGGAGATTATCAGCCATGGCAAAAAATTTAATTTAGGACTGGAAGCAGGTTCAAAACCGGAACTTCACGCAGTGATAGCCATCAATACAGACTCGGATTCTATCATCATCTGCAATGGCTACAAAGACGAGAGCTATATAGAGCTGGCACTCTTAGCACAGAAGATGGGAAAACGCATCTTCTTAGTAGTAGAAAAACTCAATGAGCTGAAACTGATAGCAAAACTTGCTAAGCAACTCAATGTTCGCCCCAATATAGGTATCAGAATTAAACTCGCTTCTTCCGGTAGTGGAAAATGGGAAGAAAGTGGTGGCGATGCCAGCAAGTTCGGTCTTACTTCCAGTGAACTATTGGAGGCTTTAGATTTCATAGACAAGAAAGAAATGCGTGATTGCTTTAAGCTCATTCATTTCCACATAGGTAGTCAGGTAACAAAAATTCGTCGCATAAAAACCGCCCTAAGAGAAGCCTCACAGTTCTATGTTCAAATGCACCAAATGGGGTATCCTGTAGAATTTGTGGATATAGGTGGTGGCTTAGGCGTAGATTATGATGGTACACGCTCTTCTTATAGCGAGAGCAGTGTGAACTACTCTATTCAGGAGTACTTGAACGACTCTATCTCTATTATGGTAGACGCCAGCGAGAAAAATGGTATTCCCCACCCCAACATCATCACAGAAAGTGGTCGCTCGCTTACTGCACACCACTCTGTTCTGATATTTGAAGTCTTGGAAACAGCTTCTTTCACAGATATGGAAGAAACCTTTGAGGTAAGTCCGGAAGACCATGAGTTGGTAAAAGAACTTTACCAAATTTGGGATAAGCTGAACCAAAGCAGAATGATGGAAGCATGGCACGATGCACAACAAATTCGCGAAGAAACATTGGATCTTTTCAGCCACGGCATAGTAGACCTCAAAACACGTGCTTTGGTAGAACGTCTATATTGGTCTGTAACGAAAGAAATCAGTCAGATAGCTTCCGGGCTAAAACACGCACCAGATGAATTTAGGAAACTGGACAAACTATTAGCAGATAAGTATTTCTGTAATTTCTCCCTCTTTCAGTCCTTACCGGACTCTTGGGCGATAGACCAGATATTCCCTATTATGCCTATCCAAAGGTTGGACGAACGCCCGGACAGATCTGCCACCCTACAAGACATCACTTGCGATTCTGATGGAAAGATAGCCAACTTCGTTTCTCCTCGCAATGTATCTCATGGTTTGCCTGTACACTCTATAAAAGGAAAGGAATCTTATTATATCGGTGTTTTCTTAGTAGGTGCCTATCAGGAGATATTGGGCGACTTGCATAATCTCTTTGGAGATACCAATGCTGTACACATCAGCGTGAACGAAAAAGGCTACACCATAGATCAAATTATAGATGGAGAAACAGTAGCAGAAGTATTGGACTATGTGCAATATAACCCGAAAAAACTCGTAAGAACACTGGAAACATGGGTTACGAAATCTGTAAAAGAAGGACGTATCTCTGTAGAAGAAGGAAAAGAATTCCTCTCCAATTATCGTTCGGGACTTTACGGGTACACTTACTTAGAATAATCCTAATGGTTAAATAATATAAAATGTAAGACGGATGCTGTAACTTTTGGGTTACTCGTCCGTCTTTCTTATAGAAGCGATGCAAAAGATAAGTTTTGAAGAAGATATCTTGCCGCTCAAAGATAAACTCTTTAGAGTTGCTTTTCGGATAACTTCGGAACGAGCAGATGCGGAAGATGTAGTGCAAGATGTACTACTCAAAGTATGGCGAACGCATACCTCTTGGGAAGATAAGAATTCTGTAGAAGCCTTTTGTACTGTTATGGCAAGAAACCTTGCTTTGGACAAGATAAAAGAGAAAGGGAGAAATACACAGCCCATTGCAGAAGAAAACTTCCAGCAAGCAGATGAACAGGGATTAGAAAATGCCTTTCTGAATGCAGAAGCAGAGAGTATTATTGTGAAATTGATAGAAAAATTACCAGAAAAACAACGCACAATATTACAGCTCAGAGATGTGGAGGGGAGAACTTACCGAGAGATAGCAGAACTGCTACAAATCACAGAAGAGCAAGTAAAAGTAAACCTCTTCAGGGCAAGGCAACGCATCAAAATGCAATATTTGGAAATAGACAATTATGGATTATAAATACATAGAACAACTCATAGATAGATATTGGGAGTGCGAAACAACCATAGAGGAAGAGCAAATTCTACGCACCTTTTTTATGCAAGAGAAGCTACCCGCACATCTTTTGCGCTATAGAGCTTATTTCTCTTATCTGAAAGAAGCACAAAAAATAGGAGTGAGTGCAGACTTTGAGGAACGCTTGAGAAAAGAAATGGAGCGTCCGGTAGTACAGGCAAAACGTATAGGGTTATTGTATCGTTTTTCTCCCCTATTGAAAGCCGCAGCTGTCTTACTTTTGGTATTTTCTATGGGTAGCTTGGTAAAACATTCTATGATAGACACTACCGTAGAACCTATGATAGGGCAGGTAGAAGATACTATTCAAGAAAAGATAGACCAGC
Source organism: Phocaeicola sp. (assembly GCA_022764505.1). Taxonomy (GTDB): domain Bacteria; phylum Bacteroidota; class Bacteroidia; order Bacteroidales; family Bacteroidaceae; genus Phocaeicola. Next base: position 27,879 of record JALEQJ010000053.1, read on the forward strand.
CACAAGTGGCTTACCAAGGAGACACTCTACGGCTCTTGAAAGAAGATGCTGTAGCACCTTACTTAGAAAAAGAAATAGATTAAAAGATATTTTTTTCGTTACTATATAAATACTTAATAACAGCGGTTGGGAAATCGCACCTCTAAAACAGACCAATAGGGCGTATCAGAGTCAGTACTTTGATGCGCCCTATTGCTTTATTGGGGTTATTGCAGGATTTCCTAGTGTATTTTCCGTATTTGGGGAGCGTGATGGTGATACCTAAATCTAACTTTTTCCAATCTTGAGTAGAACTTATCAGAATTATATGCGCATTGTGAGTATCGTACTCAAAGACAGCCTTTCCTTTGTCATAATAGTAATAAATACCACCTCCCAACTCACACCAATCATAAGATATATCTCTCCCAAAAATCTCTTGCCTGCCATTTTAATATCGCGCGACAAGCTACATAACCCTCATATACATTCTCTGCAATTTTATAGTTATACAAGTCTATTCTTCCTATCCATATCTTTTACTGTATTGAGAGAGCCAGTCCTGCATCTAATTTTTCCCAATCCTTACGAGAACTTACCCTTATCACTTGCTCATTACGGCTGTCATATTCAAAAAAAGCTTTTCCTTTATTATAGTAGAAAGTAATGATTCCTCCCAACTCACACCAATCATAAGATACTCCCTTCAGAATATCTCTTGCCTGCCATTGTAGCGTCGCACGGCAAGCCACATAACCCTCATATACATTTTCTGCAATTTCATAGTTGTACAAGTCTATTCTTCCTATCCATTCTCGCCCACTTCTAGGAGATATAATGCGAGATGCTTCTTGAGTAAAACGATGAGCTAAGTTTTCAAGGGTTGGTCCATAAGCTCTTCTTAATTCTTCTTGTCTCAGTGCGTGTTTTTCTCTTTCTGATAAAGCCCTGTTTTTAGTTCCTTCGTAGGAAGTAGTACAACTAGTGAGAATAATAGAGCTAAAAACTAAGCAAACACTTAGAAAAATGACATGAAGTAATGCTTTTCTTTTCATGGTAATGATATTTTTAATTTACTCTTAGACCTCTATCAAGTGGTTCTGTAAAAAAGAAGCGTGAGGTCGTAATGACATCACCCTTCCGAAGTCGGCTCCTGAGAATGGCCTTAGAGAAAAGAATGATACATATACGACTCCCACGCATAGATGGACGTGGGAAGTCGTTACACCATTCCTCCTCTCTAGAATTTTCTCAGGATTCACTTCGGGAGAAATGAAGCATAACGCTTCCTAAACAAAATATAGTGTGATTCTATTCACACTCTTCTGCAAATGTAAACTTAAATTCTCAAAACCACAAAGCTACATCACAGAAAATAAAAGAGGATATACTTTCGTATATCCTCTTTTATCAGGGTGACTAGTGGGATTCGAACCCACGACCTCCAGAACCACAATCTGGCGCTCTAACCTGCTGAACTATAATCACCATTTAGCTTTCTTCCTTGAAAGCGTTGCAAAGGTAGGCGTTTATTTGAATATACCAAAGAAAAAAACGGATATTTTGCACTTTTTTCTCACGACAAATAGCAGCTACCTTTACTTAACCTTATCTTTGTGCTTGTAAAACACCCTAATATAGCGTAAATGAAGTACAGCCTGATAGTACCTGTGTACAACAGACCAGATGAAGTAAAAGAACTCTTGGAAAGTCTTTTACTACAGACGTATAAAGATTTTGAGGTTATCATCGTAGAAGATGGCTCACAAATACCCTGCGAAGAGATAGTAAATGCATTTGCTACACAACTCCCTGTTCGCTATTATACAAAAAAGAACTCCGGTCCCGGACTTACTCGCAATGCAGGTGTATCTTATGCTACGGGAGAATATGTGATTATATTGGATTCAGACTGCATATTACCTTCCACCTACTTGGAAGAAGTGGAGAAAGAAATTAGAATGAGACCTTCGGACGCATTCGGTGGAGGAGATAGAGCACACGCAGATTTTACGCCTATACAAAAAGCCATCAACTATGCTATGACCTCTTTCTTTACTACAGGAGGCATAAGAGGAGGAAAGAGAAAATTGGACAAATTCTATCCTCGCAGTTTCAATATGGGAGTGAAGAGAGAAGTATATCAAGCATTAGGAGGTTTCTCCGAAATGAGATTTGGAGAAGATATAGACTTCAGCATAAGGATATTTAAGGGTGGGTATACTTGTAGGCTTTTCCCCGAAGCATGGGTATGGCACAAACGACGTACAGATCTGAAAAAATTTTTCAAACAAGTACATAATTCGGGTATTGCACGCATCAATCTCTATCTGAAATATCCCGATAGCCTGAAAATAGTGCATACCTTGCCTGCACTGTTTACTATAGGTGTACTGTTTTGTTGTCTATTGTCCGTATTTTATCCGCTATTTTTCTGCTTCATCATAGCTTATGCGCTACTTGTAGGAATAGATGCTGCGTGGAAGAACAAGAGCCTATGGATAGGGTTATTGGCTATTCCTGCTACATTTGTTCAGCTATTGGGATATGGTAGCGGCTTCTTGATGGCGTGGTGGAAACGTTGCATCCTGCATAAAAAGAAGCACACTGCTTTTGAGAAAAATTTTTACGATTGATAACTTTCTTGCCTATAACATCTTAGAATATGAAAGAAAAGAAAACCTTGAATCAATGGGCTGTAGAAGATAGACCCAGAGAAAAATTGATAGAACACGGTGTAGCTTGCTTGAGCAATGCAGAGCTACTCGCTATTATCATAGGATCCGGCAGTAGGGACGAAACTGCTGTAGACCTTATGCGAAAGGTGCTTTCCACATACGACAATAAGTTGAGCCAACTGAGCAAATGCAGCGTAGAAGAACTATGCAAGTTCAAAGGCATAGGAATGGCAAAGGCGATAAGTATTATTGCCACAGCAGAATTAGGCAGGAGGAGAAAGGAAGAAGGAGTAGAAGAACGTCCGCAAATGACTCATTCCGGTGCTATCTATGAGTATATGTACCCACGTATTTGCGATACACCGATAGAAGAAAGCTGGGTTTTATTGCTCAATCCGGTTTCTAAACTGATAGATGCCGTACGCATCAGTAGTGGAGGTCTGGCATTTACAGCCGTAGATATTCGCTGTGTACTCAGAGAAGCCTTGCTAAAACGTGCCACATCTATGATTTTCTGCCACAATCACCCTTCCGGAAACTGTAAACCCAGTGAGGCAGACGATTCTCTCACTACACGACTTTACCACGCAGCACAAGCGATAGATGTACGCCTATTGGATCATATTATACTGTCTGATGGAGCTTACTACAGTTATGTAGACAATGGAAGAGCACCTTTTTGAGTAGAAAGACAGAAAAAGAGGAGAAATCCTATGAATTTCCCTCTATAAATAAATACCTTTGAAAAAACTTAAATATCTGCACAAATGAAAAGAATGAATGACAGGAATTTCCAAGCAAGAAGTTTTTTTCTCCCACTTTTATTGCTGTTCGTAGCAATGTCTACTTCTTGCCAAGCCCCCAAACGTATGGAAAAAGAAGCTCTCACTATAGGGGAGTTTGTAACTACAGAAAAAGTCTTCTCAGAATTACTCTTGGAAACAGAACTGGACGTAACACTTGTATATACACCTCAAAACCCTTTTGTACAAGTTACAGGACCTAAAAAAGTATTAGACTATATCCGTGTAAAGAATGTAGCCGGTAAAATGAGCATACAAGATAAAAAAGATATACCTGAAAGAATAAGCAGAGTATCTTCTATCAAAATAGGTATCCCACAACTGAAAAAAATAGAGAGCAATGGTACCGGAGATATCAAAGGCACAGATATTATAAAAGCTCCACATATGCTCTTAACAGCTTTAGGCACATCGGATATTAAATTGTCTATGGCAGGAGAAGATATTGAAATAGAGAATGGAGGTACTAGCGATTGTATCTTCAAATTGGAATATCCAAAAGTCAAAATTAACAACAACGGTACAGGAGATATACGCATAGAAGGTACAGGAAAAGAACTTATAATCGGGAACTTTGGTACGGGAGACTTACATTTACAAAAGTTCCGTATGGAAAGCATAGAAGCACAGAATACTGGTACCGGCGATGTCTCTTGTTGGGCTATACAAAAATTATCTGTAGAGAATAGTGGTACCGGAGACTTCTTTTACTATGGATCCCCCAAAGAAAAGAACATATCCAATTCCGGTACAGGCAATGTAAAACAACGTTATTAAAAAACAAGTCGTTATATAGTAAAAAAAGCAGATAGGACGCTCTATTTTCGTCCTATCTGCTTTTTTTATATAAGAGTAGAGCCTTCGGATCTAAGGCATAATCCTGCTGTACCTGATATGTATAACGCAGGTGCCGATAGTAAGCCTTACTATCACGATAGCGGGCTGTCGCTATCACGGAAAGAAACCTTGTTATCACGATAAGATAACGTTGCTATCACCTTTTTCCTCCCAATCACAAAAGAAGTTCCTTACACGTGCTTTGCAGGAGAAATTGAGTTATCTTTGGTAGCTTTTTACGAAACGTAAGATATGTATGGACTTAAAAGAAATCACTCAACGAATAAAAGATGGCGGAGATCTGACTCGTAAGGAGGCTTCCGAATTGCTCCACCTAACAGACCGAGAGTCGCTGTATGAAGCAGCCCATTGCATTACCGCTCATTTTGCCCCTACGCTTTTTGATACTTGCTCCATTGTCAATGTGAAGAGCGGACACTGCCCCGAAGACTGCAAATGGTGTGCCCAAAGCGCACACTATCATACCGATGCGGACGAATATAGTGCATTGGAAACACAAGAATGTGTGCAACAGGCAGCATTTAATCGCAAACAGGGTGTAGGACGCTTTTCGCTGGTAGCCAGTGGTCGCCGACCCACAGTAGCGGATATGAACCGATATCTGGATATTTATGCGAGTATACACCGTGAGGTACCGGATATCAAGTTGTGTGCATCACTCGGATTGTGTACAGAAGAACAATTGCACCGCTTACGAGAAGCAGGCGTAACCACCTATCACTGCAATATGGAAAGCGCACCGGATTTTTTCGGCACTCTCTGCACCACACATACGCAACGTCAGAAAGAGGAAACACTGGCGGCAGCACGCAAGGTGGGTATGCGCATCTGTTCAGGTGGCATCATTGGTATGGGCGAATCGGCAGAGCAACGCATTGATTTTGCATTTTATCTGCGGCATATCGGTTCATTATCCATTCCCATCAATATCCTGCAACCCATTCCCGGCACACCACTACAAGACACACCACCATTGACAGAAGACGAATATCTGACAGCTGTAGCTCTATTTCGCCTGATCAATCCACGTGCGTTTTTGCGCTTTTCGGGCGGACGTGCTCAACTATCGGACGAAATCCAACGCAGAGCCATCTATATAGGTATAAATGCAGCCATCACAGGGGATCTGCTTACTACCATCGGTTGCACCACACCACACGATATGACAATGATAACAGAGATGGGCAAAATCAATAGCAATGATACAGACTGGGAAATAAACTCATAGCCTGATTAAAAACATTGTGCTAAGGGTATCTTGGAGACTTATTACCTATTCAAGAGAGGGTAATATGAATATCTCTATTCCGTACTATAGTTTACATAAACCGCAATGGAAGTTTATAAAAACTATAGTGGAGGTTTACATAAACTCAAGTATGAAACAGAGATTCCCAATGATAGGATAAAAAAGAACGAGGCTGTAGCAAAAATGACTCTTGCTACAGCCTCCTATCTTTTTCTACTACGCTACTTACTTAATAGCAGCCAAAGCTGCTTCGTAGTTTGGTTCATTTACGATGTCTTCTACCATTTCTGTATAGATAACCTTTCCTTCCGGATTCAAGACTACTACAGAACGTGCCAAGAGACCTGCCAAAGGACCATCTGTCATCAGCACACCATAGTTTTCTGCAAAGTGAGATGTATAACGGAAGTCTGACAAAGAAACTACATTTTCTATACCTTCTGTAGTACAGAAACGACCTTGTGCGAAAGGAAGGTCTTTGGAAATAGCCAAGACTACTGTGTTGGGAAGACCTGCAGCCAGCTGATTGAACTTACGCACAGAAGTAGCACAAACACCGGTGTCCATACTGGGGAAGATGTTCAATACTGCAAACTTACCCTTTATGTCTGCCAATGTACAAGTGCTTAAATCTCCTTTTACTAATGCGAAGTCCGGTGCAACCTGTCCTATTTTTACAAATTCTCCTGCTAATGTTACAGGCGAACCTTTGAATGCTGTTTTTGCCATATATTTTTATTGTTATGTGAATACTAAGAAGCAGATATACGCTTCATTCTTATACAAATATAACCAATAAAGACGTACCATAGACATAAAACCCTCATTATTTTACTTTTCTAACATTCTATGGTTCTTCTACGCCTCTTTTTTAGTTTACTTTGCAAGCTCAATCAAGACTTATAAATATGGCACGTAGCATAAAAGATTATTTCGTATTGGTAGCAAAAGGTATGGGTATGGGCGCAGCAGATGTTGTACCCGGAGTCTCGGGAGGTACCATTGCTTTCATTGTAGGTATTTATGACGAATTATTAAATACCATCAAAAGTATCAATATCAAAAATTTAAGATTATTACTAAAAGGTGATTTGAAAGCCTTTTTTACAGCCACCAATGCGTATTTTCTGATTGCTATTTTAGCAGGTATCGCCATCAGTATTTTGTCCTTGGCAAAACTCATCACCTACCTGTTAGATGCACACCCTGTATTGGTTTGGTCATTTTTCTTTGGGCTTGTCTTGGCTTCCGCTTGGTTTGTGTCTAAGGAAATCACTCGCTGGAACTTCAGCAATATCATTTTATTCATTGCAGGTACTATTCTGGCATTCTATATTACTATGGCTACCCCTGCAGAAACCTCTTCTCACCCACTCTTTATATTTGTTTGCGGTGCTGTAGCTATTTGTGCTATGATTTTACCCGGTATTTCCGGTAGTTTTATTCTGGTGCTGATGGGAAAGTACTATTATATTATGGAGGCTATTAAAAATATAGACATCACTACTATTCTGATATTTGGTGCAGGTGCATTTGTAGGAATTACGAGTTTTTCTCGTATCCTATCTTATGCCCTCTCTCATATCCGTAATGCTACCCTAGCTATACTTTCCGGCTTTATGCTCGGATCACTCAATAAGGTTTGGCCTTGGAAAGCACAAGAAACTATCCTCTCAGAAGGACATAAAATACGTATAGAAACCAATATACTACCGGAAGGAGATTGGTATGTAGCCCTTCTGCTTATGTGTACAGGATTTATTCTTGTTTATTTTATAGAAAAATTTGGGAATCAACATTCACAAAAAAACGCTTAACTCTATGCATATAGGCAGTAACAATAAGAAAATAGTAGCCGTACACGATTTGTCGGGTGTGGGACGTGTATCTCTTATGGTAGCTATTCCCATTCTTTCTACTATGGGCTTCCAAGTTTGCCCTCTTCCTACTGCAATCCTATCCGGGCATACGCAATTTCCCACCTTCTCTTTTTTGGATTTGACAGACGAGATGGAACGTATCATTGTACAGTGGAAAAAACTCGGTATGAAGTTTGATGCCTTTTATACAGGGTACTTAGGGTCTCCACGGCAAGCTGCTATTGTTTCGGAATTTATAGCAGATTTCTCCACAGAAGAAACCCCGGTCATAGTAGATCCTGTATTGGGAGATAATGGGAAACTATATACCTCCATCACAGAAGAAATGGTCGTAGCTATGAGACAACTCATCGCCCATGCAGACCTTATCACTCCCAATATGACAGAGTTATTTTTCTTATTGGGAAAACCTTACGAAGAAATAATCTCCGAAGATAAACTCAAAGCTTACCTCAAAGAATTATCGGAAACAGGTCCTTCTATCGTTATCGTTACCAGTGTCCCCATAGCAAACGATCCCACCAAGACTTCTGTCTATGCTTACGATAAGGACAGTCATAGATACTGGAGAATCACTTGCCCGTATCTGCCTGCGCACTATCCCGGTACAGGAGATACTTTCACAAGTGTAATTACAGGGGCTATCCTGCAAGGAGACAGCCTACCTATGGCAATGGAAAGAGCTACGCAATTTATCTTGCAAGCCATCAGAGCTACCTTCGGGTATGATACCTCTATGCAAGAAGGCATTATGTTGGAAAAAGTACTGCACAACTTAGAACTTCCCTTACAAGTAAGTACCTACGAAAAGATAGACTGATAAGCTTCCGGAGAAATAAAGGCGGATATTATCTTACCCGATATGAAAGCTTAACAACAAATTTCTGCACGAAAGTAAGTTTAAGCTGTAAGCTTTTATATGACTCATTGAAGGCTAAACTACAGGTAAGTTTCACGAAGAAACGAAAAAAAGAACTCGTTTATTTGCCCATTATAAAAAAAGCAGTACTTTTGTACCGCATTCAGAAAACGAGATGCTCTTGGTTCCTTGGATGAGTGGCTTAGTCAGCGGTCTGCAAAACCGTGTACGGCGGTTCGAATCCGCCAGGAACCTCAAGAAAGGCACTCTTAGCTCAGTTGGTAGAGCAACTGACTCTTAATCAGTGGGTCCAGGGTTCGAATCCCTGAGGGTGTACTTAGAAAGACTTCCTTTTAGGGAGTCTTTTTTTGTATCCATAAATGAGCTACGCATATTTCTTTTGAAGGTATTGCATAACCGTCTCTTTCTAAGGAAATAAAAAAGTAAGGACTCGGTAACATACCGAACCCTTACTCAAAACTATCCTATCATTTATTTTCAATGATTTATTTGCGCCATTCTTTTATTAAGAACTCTGCTATTTGTACCGCATTGAGGGCAGCTCCCTTTTTGATTTGGTCGCTTACTGTCCAAAAGCTCAACCCACAATCGTCTGTCAAGTCCTTACGAATACGACCTACATATACAGGATCTTTTCCTGCCAAGAATAAAGGCATTGGGTAATCTTTTTTCTCGGGATTATCTTGCAGCACAACTCCTTCTGCGCAACTGAAAGCCTCTCTCGCCTCTTCTACAGAAATAGGTCTTTCCGTCTCTACCCAAATACTTTCTGAGTGTGAACGCAAGGCTGGTACACGTACACAAGTAGCACTAACCTTGATATCCGAGTGCATAATCTTTCTTGTTTCGTGATACATCTTCATTTCTTCCTTAGTATAGCCATTCTCAGTGAAAACATCTATCTGAGGAATTACGTTGTATGCCAACTGATAAGCGAACTTCTCTACTCGTACAGGCTCATTGTTTACAATCTGTCTGTACTGATCGTGCAATTCCTGCATAGCAGCAGCTCCGGCTCCACTTGCAGCCTGATAAGTAGATACATGCACACGCTTAATATGAGACAAATTTTCTATCGCTTTGAGTGCTACTACCATCTGTATCGTAGTACAATTAGGATTCGCAATAATATTGCGTGGAGTACAGAGTGCATCTGCAGCATTTACTTCGGGTACTACGAGTGGTACATCTTCGTCCATACGGAAAGCACTGGAGTTATCTATCATAATAGCACCATGCTTGGTAATAGTCTTGGCAAACTCTTTAGAAGTACCCGCACCGGCAGAGGTAAAAGCAATGTCTATTCCTTCAAAGTCATCATTGTGTTGTAAGAGTTTAACCTCTATTTCTTTTCCTCCAAAGGAGTATCTTGTACCGGCACTTCGTTCTGACCCGAACAAACGTAATTCATCTATTGGGAAATTTCTTTCTGCCAAGACCTTTAAGAATTCTTGACCTACTGCGCCACTTGCGCCTACTATCGCTATTTTCATTCTTTCGTTTTGAGTTGTATAAATAATAGACAAAAGTAAAGATACTGCTACACTAAAAAAAATTAGTGTCGCACAAATTTGAAATAGTGCGACACTAAATACTTTTATAGTAGAATAAGCCCTATTATGCCAATAGGTTAAATACTTCTCCGTCCTCACTTATCAGTAGCAGTGTTAAGTCTCCGGAAAAAGTCGTCATACAATGTTTGTAACAATGCTTCATCAAGTGAGTTAAAAATAGCTTTCGGTCTGTATCTCCAAATTTTGTCCAGAATTCTCGTGCCAAAACCATACCTTCTATCTGCGCAATGGCTCCTTCTGTACAATCTGCCTCTATGGCTACATTCTTCAGAAATTCCTTGTCCAAAATTGCTTTCTTGCTATGTGTATCAAGATGACCGGCAGCCAGTTTTACTGCCTTCCCCAGCATAATACCCAAAATTACTTTATCTACTCCTTTCTTCTCTGCAGCAGACAAGGTACTACCTATGAAATTACCATAATGAATAAAAGCTTGCGAGGGTAAATCCGGATATAATTCCTTGACAGAACGCTCACTCTTGGCACCAGAATTGAAAACCAATCTTTCTGCACCTAATGCTATAGCCACCTCTATTTCTCTTTCTATAGATTCCGTCCATGCTTCCAATGAGAAGGGACGCACGATACCCAAAGTCCCCAGGATAGAAATACCATCTTTGATACCCAATTTCGGATTAAATGTTTTGACAGCTATTTCTTCTCCACGAGGGACGGAGATAGTTACATTCAGTCCGCCACTATACAAAGCACGAAGTTCATTTTGAATCATCTGTCTGGGAACTTTATTGATAGCAGGTTCACCTATAGACAGTCCTATACCGGGAAGCGTTACCTTCCCTACTCCTTTGCCCTGCAAAAAATGAATACCGGGCTCTACACAAAAGGAGACTGTAGCCATAATGGTTTCTCCGTGCGTTACATCCGGGTCATCTCCTGCATCTTTTGTAACACAGGCTACAGCATAGCAGGGGTGTTTTTCTACCCTGTCCACTTGCATAGTCATACACTCTCCATTGGGAAGAAAAAAGGGCATTTCACGTACTGTACCTCTCCCTAACAATGCCCATAACGCAGATTTGGCAGCTACTGTAGCGCAAGAACCTGTAGTAAAACCTATACGCAAAGGATAGAAATCCGGAACAAACCGCTCTACAGCTCTTCGCAAGCCAAACTCTCCTGTTACTACAAAAAAGATAGAAGGCAGAGCCGGTCTTTTTACCACAAACAATGGGATACCCAGTTTAAGACAAGCCTCTTGCTTCTCATCAAATCCACCGCTATCCCCACTTTCTTTGGTTATCACTGCATCTGCCCCATACTGTCTTATGAGGGTTTCTGTAGCATCTGCAGAAGAATAAGTGAGGAGTTTTTCTGTAGGAAAACCATACTTCTCTGCCAAGGCAAAAGAACTATCACGATCCAAAATCCTGAAAAAGCTCTCATACTGTTTCCAAAATCCAGCCAATTTGCCTATAGTTTGTACACCTGTAAGTGCCAATAATCTACGCACGCCATACGTCTCCATACGCTCTATGGCATCTTGGTAGTCCTCGCATAGAATGCAAGAAGAATTGAACGTGGGGTATTTTCTTTCTAAACGTATCACAGGTATGGCACACGCAGAAGCCGCTTTCTCTACATTATGGTGTAAATTGATAGCAAAAGGGTGTGCTGCATCTACCAATAGGCGGATTTCTTGAGAACGAACAAAATCTATGAGTTCGTCCGCTTCCAATCCTCCCGTCAGTCTTATCCCATTCTTGCTCTCTATCTCTTGCTCTTCACCGCGAGTAGAATAATAAAAAGGCTTACCGGCTTGGTCTAAGGTTCTAGTAGCGATACGCCCCTCTGTCGTTCCTCCTAATACAAGAATCATCTTCTGAAAAGATGTTTGAACTCATCTGCATACAGGCGAGACAAGCCTTTTCTATTGTCTATAGCCTCTCCTACTACTAATAGTGTAGTGAGTGTAAGTTTATTTTCTTTTACCGTCTTTGCCATATCCTGTAAGGTACAGCGATAGATTTTCTCATCTTTCCACGTAAGTTTATAGCACACAGCTACGGGTGTTTCCGGAGGATAAGCCTGTAGTAATTCTGCTTGCACTTTCTCTACGATACCTGCACTCAAATAGATGCACATCGTACTTTGAGATTGCGCCAATTTATGTAATTGCTCTCTCTCCGGCATTGGAGTACGTCCCTCTCCACGTGTAAGAATGATGGTTTGTACTTTCTCCGGAATGGTAAACTGAGAGTTCAATGCGGCAGCAGCAGCTTGGAAAGAAGAGATGCCCGGCGTAATATGATAACTCATATCGTATTGGTCAAAATAAGCCATCTGCTCTTGTATAGCTCCGTAGATGCAAGGATCTCCCGTATGCAGACGTACAACCAACAAGCCTCTATCGTAAAATTCTTTCATTATAGCAAACTGCTCTTCCAAATTCATATCAGCCGAACTTCTTACTACCGCACCCTCTTTGGCATAATAAGTAAGATCTATAGGAACCAGACTACCTGCATAAAGAATCAAGTCTGCTTGTTGTAAGAAACGCTTTCCACGTACGGAAACCAGTTCAGGATCTCCGGGACCGGCACCCACTATTTCTATATGCCCTTGTCTGATCACTTCTCTACTCAATGCTACAGAATAAGTAAAATCTCCTCCTTCTTGCAACTTTCCTTTTTGTTTTTCTACGAGTAGTTTCCCTCTATGGCTACTCAACAAAGCACCGGCTTCCGAAACGCTGGGTGTTCCAACTGCTTGTAAAGGATTATCGGAAGGATTGGGTACATCTATCCCCTCTAATTCCTGCGCGGTATAAATGGTTATTTGAGGAACATCAAACTGTTTTTGCAGAGCAGATAAAAGAGGCTCTTCTTTCTTTTGTTCTACAGTAGCTATAGTATAGATAGAGTGAGGAGATAACAAATGTTGCTCTACCAATTGTTGCTGAATAGCTGTAGGTATTCCTTCTGTAGGACACATACGCCTGCAACCTACCCCCAAGTGTAAAACTTTAGGGCGGAAATAGAGAGTTAGCATCGTTGTAGGATAAATGTGAGGAGTTACAGCTATCAGTACCACATACTTTGTTTCGGGGATTTCATCTTTATGATAATAGATGTCTATATGAGCAGGCTTGGTGCGTTCCAAAAAAGCCGTTCCTTGATCTTTTATATCCAAAAGTAATGCAATAGGCTTCTTCTGTACAAAAGCAAAGATCACTTGATTCATAGTATTATGGTCTGCTTCCGGATACCAACCATAAGTTCCTCCCAAAGTATCCAACGCCCATAACCCTTCATTGTCGCTCTGTGTGGTAATTACTGGGATTCCTCCCAAAGTATGCGCTATTCTATTTGCCCATTCATTGGCTCCTCCTATATGCCCGGACAATACGGGTATCACAAACTGACCTGTACTATCTATACAAAGCACTGCAGGGTCGTGATATTTATGCTGTACATAAGGAGCGATGAGCCTTACACAAATGCCCAATGCACCCAGTACTATGATTTGCGAATGTTGCTCAAAAACTTGAGCCATTACCTCTCCAAAAGATTTTACGAGTATTGTATTAGAAAACTCTACGTCTTCCTTGGCGTAAATTGTAATATGTGGATATTCTCTTCGTAAAGTCTCTACCATCGTGAGATTTTGAGCGGAGACCAATAAAAGAGCTATATTTTCTTCTTTCATTGCGCTTTAAGTATTTCTATTTTATTAAATGAATCAATAGTGATTTGTACAGAAGATTGTATCTCTTTTCCTATATGCCGTATACTCTCGCGAAATTCGTTCAAGCTATTTTCTGATACTGAGTTGAAAACGATAATTCCACCGGGCTGAAGATATTGATTGATTTTTTCCAAAATCTCATAGAGTTTATTGCCATGCCCTCCTATAAAGACAGCATCTGGGCGTGGTAAGTTTTCCACATCTGCCAAGAGGAAATCTCCTATATAATGCTGAATGCCTACTGCTCCGAATTTCTCTGCGTTGCGTTTCATAAGTTCATCTCCCTCCTCTCTTATCTCAAAAGAATGTATATCCAAATGAGGGAAATGTAATTTTGCTTCTATAGAAACAGAACCGGTACAAAAACCTACGTCCCAAAATACCTTTCGCTCAGTTAAATCCAAGACATTGAGCGTAAGAAGGCGAATGGGCATCTTCGTGATCATTTTTGCTCTGCCATTCAGCAGATAAAACTCGTTATCGGGAATACCAAAATATCTTTTACGAGCATAGGTTCTCTGCAATATCAAGCAATTAGGGTGCCTTAAATCTGTTAATTGAGTAGCTTCTTCCAAGGAGAGTTTACTTATTCTTTCTTCTGTTTCATTGCCTAAGCACTCTCCTACATACATCACATAGTTATCATAGCCATAACGAAGCATTCTCTCTGCTATAGTAACGGGTGTGTGTTTCTTATCCGTTAGTACACCTATCAGCTGTTCTCCATCTATCAGAGCCTTATCAAATAAGTTCCAAGGTCTTCCCGTAAGAGAAACCATATGCATCTCGTGATAAGGCATAGTAAGTTGGTGTGCCAAGCTCTGTAACGAGTTAAAATAGGGATATACCTTGATTTCCGATTGAGGAAACTCTCTCTGCAAAGTTGTAGCAAAACCAAAGAAAAGCGGATCTCCAGAAGCAAATACCACTACTTGCTTATGTGCTTTGTAAGCCTCAAGAGATGATTGTAATGGAACTACAATATCTATCCATTGGAAGCCTTCCGGCAAGAGAGAAGACACTATTTCAAAATGCCTCCTACCACCGGAAAATACCTTCCCTTGCTGAATGAGTGTTTTCACGTAAGGAGAAAAAAACTGCTCTCTACAATCACTCAAACCTATCACTATGAACGTAGTATTCATCTATATCATCTACAATTAGACATCATTCCCCGGACGTAGCTGTGCTGCATCATCAAAACAAAGTACAGAGTTGGTCAGTGTAGCCGCTAAATTGCTACCTCCTTTTCTTCCCTCTACAATGATTTTAGGTATCTGTGTGAAAGGTTTCACCATATGCTTAGATTCGCAGACATTGACGAAACCTACCGGTGCAGCAATGATGCCTGCAGGCTGAATTTTCTTTTTACGGATCAATTCGCAAAGTTCTATCAAGGCTGTAGGTGCATTACCAAAAACATACAAGGCTTCCGGGTGCTCTTCTACAGCAACACGCACCCCTGCTTGTGAACGTGTAATACCCTTTTCTTTCGCCAAGGATATAGTTCTTTCATCATGGAGATAACATTTTACCTCTATCCCCATACGTTGCAAAGCACCTTTACGAATACCCGATGCAGCCATAGTTACATCTGTAACAATCGTACGTACTCCCCCTACTGTGAGCTTTTCATACATTTGCTGTAGTGCATGGTCATCTATATAGAGAATATCTTCCATTTGGAAATCTGCCGTAGTATGAATAGCATGAAGCAACGCCCATTTCTTATCTATGCTGATATTAGGATTCTTCAGCTCGCCTGCTATAGTACGGAAGCTCTCCATCATAATCTCTTGACCGATGCCTACCCCTTCTTCTTTCTCTACATTACGATAGTAACCACGTGGGGTAATCAACTTATCTTCGTAAAGATAAGATTGAGAATTTCCTATGATAACTATAGTAAACATATCTATCTCCTCAGGGTCAAATGCACCCAAGGTAGTAGTAACAATCTCCTGCTCTGCTCTTCCTGCCTGTCTTACATAGCCTACAGGAGTATCCGGGCTACGATGTTCCAAGAACAATTCTTTTAATCTATACAACTGCCAGTACCTGCCTTCGCTTTTAGGGTTATATATAGCTGTGATAAAATCAGCTTGTGCAGCAGCTATCACACGCGTTTCTATCAGCCTCCAAGGCGTCATAAGATCTGATAAAGAAATGACACAAAAGTCGTGTCCGATAGGAGCACCCAACAAAGCTGCAGCTTTTAAGAAAGCACTGATACCCGGCAAAGCCACGATTTCAATATCGCTATTTCTTTGCTTCTTCATCTCAAAAATAAGAGGGGTCATACCATAGATACCAGCATCTCCGGAGCTGATTACAGCAACACAATGTCCTTCCTCTGCAAACTGGAAGGCTTGTTCTGCACGAGCCACTTCTCTCTTCATTCCTGTATCTATACACTTCGTACCCGGACGCAGGTATTGTTCTATAAATTGGAAATAGTACTTATATCCTACTACTATATCGCTTTGTTGCACTGCATTGATCACAGCAGGAGTTATGTCTTCTGGAGAACCAGGACCAAACCCTACTACGAAAATTTTTCCTTTTGCCATATCTATTTAGTCGTTTTCTTGGGCATAATCTGCCTTCTTTTCCATTATTTCATAAAGTTTATATGCTTGTGCAAATTTTATATGCTCAACATATACATCTAATATACCACTATATTCTCCCAAACTTTTCAAGAGAACCTCTGTTTTATATCCTGCATTCTCGTACAGTTCTTTCCATTCACCTTGAATATCATTCTTGGCGTGCTCTCCTGCCACGAACATCAAAGGAATAAGCAAGACCTTATTGTCTTTTGCCGCCTTTACACGTTTCAGTGTTTCTTGGAAAGTAGGATAACCTTCTATCGTGCCGACGTGAAAATTATGAAGACCTACTTCTTTGAAGGCATAGTCCATCATAGCATAAGCCGCATTTGCGCTTGTATAGGTGCCATGTCCTATAGCTACTACTTGTCCAGAATAAGGAATCTCTTGTTTCAGCACTTCGGCCACTTTCAAATAGTCCTCCGGTGCATATAACAAACAATGCCCCAATCTAATATCTGTAAAATGGTCTTGTACTTCGGCTATTTCTTTTCGGATAGCTTCCATCTCTATGCCGTCTATAATATTGCTCGTTTGCACCATTACATACTTATAGCCTTGTCGTATCAATGCTTGAAAAACCTCTGTGGGTGTCTGCTTCATCACCCCCTTTTTCTTCAATTTCTTTATGACAAGACGTGAACTATACGCTTCGTAAAAATCCCACTCCGGAAACGCTTCTCTTACACGTTCATTCAGAGTTTCTATCGTTTTCTCACGAGTATCGGTGTGTGTGGTACCGAAATGAATCATAACCATAGCCACCTTATCCTGCGCTTGCTTATCTTTTGCAAAGAGAGACGGAACATACTGCTCTTTCTCTGCATACATAGGAAGAGAAAAAAGACACAATGTAAATAGTAAAGATAGATACTTATTCATCTGTTATTTCTTAAATTTAATCACCACATTAGCAAAGAAAGCACGTCCATGCGTGATAGTTGCATAGTTGTAATTGAAAGGACGATTATCTTTGTAATTAAAGATATTTTCTATTCCAAATCCCGGTTCTATGGTAAAATTTCTACAAGAGAAGGTATGTCTGCTACTGATGTCCCATACAGAGAAAGCAGGAGCTTCATCATAACGTACAGAATAGCGTTTGCCCTGCATACGCCCATTCAGATTGATGGAAAGTCGGTAATTCTTCCAAGTATGAGAATAATTGGCAAAGAATGTACCCACGTGTTTTACAGTCTTATCCAATGGTGTATTCTTATCTTTATCTTTCCCATCTACGAAAGCATAAGAAGCTCCAAAATTCACATCTTTACAAGGATAAAATGTCGCAGAAAGATTAAATCCTTTGATTACCGATCTTGCTACATTATCATATTGCTGTATATCTTTATACTTGCTCGCATCTATAGGCAGGGTAGCTATCTCCTCTGTAGTCAATCTACGATAATCTATGAGATCTTTTAAGTAATTGATATAGGCATTAGCACTGATGCTGACCCATTTTGCATTGTATTCTCCATTCAGTGCGTAATAATTACTTTTCTCTGCTTTCAAATTAGGGTTTTCTAAAACCAATCTACCATTATTATCTGCTGTAGAATACATTTTAACGAGTTCTGGTGTACGATAGCCACCAGCATAGGATGCACGAAAATTAAAGTTACCTACCTTATACATCAAGGATAGATTTCCCGTAAAATGACTCTTGAAATTCTCATGATAGATATATCGTACTCCTGCTACGCCTGTCCAATGCTTATTCCATTTATACTCGTTTTGGGCAAAAACAGAAAGATTATATATACCTTTTTTTCTATAATCACCCGATGAAGTTTTAATGGTGTACAGTTTATTGAATTCATATTCTGTACCTACGGAAAGTCTGCTCCGATTATTGAGCTCAAATATCCCTTTTACTGTAGCATTGTAATATCTAGTACGTTTAGACAGACTGGTGCTACCTTTTTCATTCTTGGGAAGCCCTGTTTTTGAATCTATATTGTTCCCCATATACACATATTGGGATCTATAGTTGTCCGAATACATATCTGCCTCTATGTAGGAACGCTTATCTATCATATACTTCATTCCGGCACCATAAAAGAAACTTTGGTGATCCAAATCATACGTATAAACAAGGTTTCTCTTGATGCTTCCCTTCTTATCTCTCACTTCTTCATAAGCATCTTGAGGACGTTCTGTAGTATGATGGTAGAAACCTCCACGAGCATAAACAGAAAGTTTGTCTGTAAAGTGATAGGTAAGTTGCTGGTCTATATTATCACTATAGAAAGGCATCACCGGCATACGGGCAGTAAACAAGGAGTCTGTGGTAATATCGCTTAGTCTCCACCCATTTCCTGTCATATGCTGATAATTTGTGGTAGAAGAGAGTTTACCTACATTGGCATCTACATTGATAGACTGGCTAAAGCGTCCCTTGCTACTTACACGAGTATTACTACTCGCTTGAATGGTATTTTTAGGATCATCTGTGATGATATTTATCACTCCCCCTACAGCATCTGTTCCATACAAAGAAGAAGCTGCACCATTCAGCACCTCTATACGTTTTACATTATCTAAGTTGATACGCTGATAAGTATCTTCTCCTGTCAGCCTTTTTCCATTTACCAGAATAAGCACATAGTCTTGCCCTACTCCATTCATGGTCATAGAGGTACTGATTCCTGTAGTAGAAAAAGAGAAAGAAGGATTCAGTCTGGTTAGTGCATCTTCTATCGTAGTGATATTGGCAGCTTTCAGATCCTTGACCGCTATTACAGAAATGGGGACAGGACTATCTACCATTTTTCTATGAGTACCTGTACCTGTTACTACTACTTGAGATAAATTATTGTGCGCTTCTTTCATAGCTATCACCAAATCTTTAGAGTAAGAAGATACAGCATAATGAACAGACTCATAACTCACATGAGTGATACGCAACGTGTGTTTATTTCCACTAAGATTCTTAATGATAAAGATTCCATCATTTCCCGTAATGGTTCCGTTAAGACTTTCGTTGATACGAATCGTAGCACCTACGATAGGTTCTTTCGTTTGTGCGTCAATAAGTTTTCCTTGGATAATACCATTCTGTGCTACAGCAGTACTCACCATCATACAGCCTATTACAGCTGTAGCCATCTGTTTTTTCTTCATGTAAATTTACAAATTAGGCTTTCTGACCCCGGAAAGCATTACACATCTGCCTCGGCAGGTTTCCTGACTTTGCTCATTAAAGAACAACCTTCCCATCTTGCAAACAGTGGCATTCAGTTCTTACGATACAAGCATTACAGTAGCGGGCACTGTTCCGAACTTTCATCGGATTCCCTTTTATGCAAATAAGAATAGTCTATTTACATCACCGAAAACTTTGACAAAGGTAACATTATCTATCAAAAAAGGGAGTGTTTCTCCCCTTATTACTTCACTATTTGATAGACTTGCGACCACTCTTTCTCCAAGCTTTCCATACTGGGTAATAGTATATTCGCTCCTTCTTTCATTAAGACTTCATCGGCAATAGGTCCGGTGTTTACAGCTATGGTAAAGATACCTGCATCTACAGCAGAACGAACACCCAATGGTGCATTTTCTACTACCATCGCCTCATATGGTTTCAAATCCAATTTACTCAAACCCATAAGATAAGGCTCCGGATCAGGTTTTCCATGTTTTACATCGTAAGCTGTTACCATCAATTCTTGCCTGAATATATTCGGGAAATAATGGTTCAATTTTTCCAGTAGAGAGTGTTGTCCCGATCCTGTAACCAAGATGATTGAGATACCCGCTTCTTTTACTTGTTGCAGAAGTTCCAAAGCTCCTTTCATAGGTTCCGCTTCCGGAAGCGCATTAAACAGTCGGCTCTTGGTTTCATAAATGGCTTGTATTTCTTCTTCTGTAGCTGCGTATCCTCTCTCTCTATGGCTCACTATCTGTATAGTACCGGACGCTGTTCTTCCCTCATGAAGATAAGCCTCTTCCCTGTTCAGTGTCATACCATGTATCTTCATAGCTTCCGACCAAGCCAAAGAGTGATTTTTCATAGAGTCAAAAAGCACTCCGTCCATATCAAAAAGCATTGCTTTCAGCTGCATTCCGGTATATGTATGACGAGCTATATAAGCAGAAATACTCTCTTTCCAATTATACATAGGATTTGTATTAAAAGCATTTTGAGTTTTTAAGCTCCTTATGCGGAATCCTAAAAACTCAAAATACATATTTGCTTTATTCTATTATTTCAATCTTTCTTGAATAGCAGCAGATTCTTTTTCATAACCCGGTTTATTCAAGAGTGCGAACATATTCTTTTTGTACGCCTCTACTCCCGGTTGGTCAAATGGATTTACTCCCAATAAATAGCCACTTATACCACAAGCTTTTTCAAAGAAGTATATCAGCTGTCCTAAATAGAACTCGTTAAGCTGAGGTACAGAGATACGGATATTTGGAACTCCGCCATCTACGTGTGCTATCTGCGTACCCAATTCTGCCATCTTATTCACCTCATCTACACGTTTGCCTGCCAAGAAGTTCAGACCATCTAAATTTTCTTCGTCCGATGGTACACGTAATTCTCGGTTCGTTTCTTCTATGGAAAGTACGGTTTCAAATATGGTTCTCTCTCCTTCTTGAATCCATTGTCCCATAGAGTGCAAGTCTGTAGAGAAGTTCACAGAGCTGGGGAATATACCCTTGTTTTCTTTTCCTTCGGATTCTCCGTAGAGTTGTTTCCACCATTCCATAAAGTAAGCCAACTTAGGGTGATAATTCACCAAAATTTCTATGTTCTTCTTTTCTGCATAGAGTGCATTTCTTACAGCAGCATAAGTAAGAGCCGGATTTTCTGCAAAGCTCTGAGAAGCGCAGATACATTCCATTTCCTTAGCCCCTTGTATGATATTATCTATATCAAATCCGGCTATGGCAATAGGAAGCAAACCTACAGGTGTCAATACAGAATAACGTCCTCCTACATTATCCGGTATAATATAAGAAGTATAGCCTTCTTTATCCGCAGTAGTACGGGCAGCACCTTTGGAAGCATCGGTAATAGCCACAATCACTTTCTTTGCCATTTCTTTGCCACGTTGCTCTTCGCATTGTTTTTTCAACAAACGAAATGCCATAGCAGTTTCTGTAGTAGTCCCCGACTTTGAGATATTGATAACTCCAAACTTTTTGCTTTTCAGGAAAGATTGAAGTTCAAACAAGTAATCTTCACTGATATTGTGTCCTGCATAAACGATAGAGGGAACGCCTGCTTGTCTTTCTTTCAGAGCTACAAAACTATCGGACAGTGCTTCTATCACGGCACGTGCGCCCAAGTAGCTACCCCCTATACCTGCTACTACTACTACTTCGCAGTTTTCTTGTAATACTTTAGCAGTCTGTTTGATGCTTTGAAGAAGTTCTGCAGAAACAGAAGAAGGCAGATGTAACCAACCTAAAAAATCGTTTCCCTTTCCTGTTCCATTTTCCAACTGTTTCATACACTCCATAGCCGGAGTTGCGTATCCGTCTATGGTAGACTGCGGTACAAAACCTAATACCTTTGAATAGTCTATTTTGATACTTTTCTTCATACTTTGTATTGTTTATCTAAATGAGTCTGTCAATAATTTTATCTCTATAGCAGGCGCTATACGTTCGTACAATATATTGTATACAGCATCTACTATAGGCATATTCACGTGTAGTTTCTTGTTTATCTCATGAATACATTTGGTACCATAGTACCCTTCTGCTATCATTTCCATCTCTATTTGGGCACTTTTTACAGAGTAACCCTTTCCCACCATTGTACCGAAGACACGATTTCTACTGAAATTGGAATAAGCTGTTACGAGCAAGTCGCCCAAATAAACAGAATCACTGGTACAGCGTTCTAAGGGGTGTGCAGTTTGCAGAAAGCGATTCATTTCTTGCAAGGCATTGGATACCAGTACAGCTTGGAAATTATCTCCATACTTCAATCCACTGCAAATTCCGGCAGCTATCGCATAGACATTCTTCAATACAGAAGCATATTCTATACCAGCCACATCGGGGTTCACAGATGTTTTGATATAATGCCCTGTCATTGTCTTAGCCAAGTCTTTCGCTTTGGACAAGTCTTTACAACCAATGGTAAGATAAGATAAACGTTCCAAAGCCACCTCCTCTGCATGACAAGGTCCTGCTAAGACGGCTATATTTTCTTCCGGTACTTTATAATAACGATGGAGGTAATCCGAAATAATTACATTTTCGTCCGGCACAATTCCTTTTATAGCTGTAACTACAAATTTATCAGAAAGTTTCACTTTAAGTTTCTTCAAGTGCGACTTTAGATAAGGAGAAGGCATCACGAGAAAGATAGTATCCGATTCTCGTATTACTTTATTGATGTCCGAAGAGAAGTTGATACGATTGATGTCAAACCTCACGCTCGTCAAATAAGCCGGATTATGCCCCAATCGCATAAATTCCTCTATTCTATCATCTCTGCGCATATACCAGTTGATAGATGGGGTTTGTTCCAATATCATCTTGGCGATAGCTGTAGCCCAGCTTCCGCCACCGAGTATTGCAATTTTTCCCGGAAATGCCATAATATCGTCTTTTAGAGATTACCGATCCACGTATTTACTTCGTCTACTGTAGGGTTGGTGAGTTCCAATTTATATTTTTTATTTACTCCACAGATGTCTTGATGTAATTTCTGCGGATTAACATTCTTCATATCCTCTACCAAATTATAACCTGCTTTTTGCAGTACGGGAACCCATACTTCCGGCACACCTATCGCTGTAAATTTAGAAACGCTGTCTTTAGGAGTTACTTTTTCCGGGCGCATTTGTGGGAAGAAGAGCACCTCTTGAATAGCCATTTGACCGGTCAGAAGCATCACCAATCTATCCATACCGATACCCAAACCCGATGTAGGAGGCATACCATATTCCAAAGAGCGAACAAAGTCTTTGTCTATCAACATCGCTTCATCGTCTCCCTTCTCGCTCAGCCTCATTTGTTCCTCAAAACGTTCCAACTGGTCTATAGGGTCATTCAATTCTGAGTAAGCATTGCAAAGCTCCTTCCCATTGACCATAAGTTCAAAACGTTCTGTTAATTCCGGATTATCACGATGCTTCTTGGTAAGAGGAGACATTTCTATAGGATAATCTGTTATAAAGGTAGGCTGTATATAGTTTCCTTCGCAGAATTCTCCGAAGATTTCATCTATCAACTTACCTTTTCCCATAGTCTCGTCTACTTCCAATTTCAGTTTCAGGCATACTTCACGTACTTGTTCTTCGTTCATACCTGTGAGATCATAGCCTGTAAACTCTTTGATAGAATCCAGCATAGTAACACGCTTATACGGAGCTTTCAGATTGATGATATGATCTCCTACTTTCACTTCTGTAGTACCGTTTACGTCCAAACAGATTTTCTCTATCATCTGTTCAGTCATCTCCATCATCCAGTTATAATCCTTGTAAGCCACATAAAGCTCCATACAGCTAAATTCCGGATTGTGCGTACGATCCATTCCTTCATTTCGGAAGTTCTTACCTATTTCGTAAACACCATCAAATCCACCTACAATAAGACGTTTCAGGTAAAGTTCTGTAGCTATACGCATATACAAAGGCATATCCAGTGCATTGTGATGGGTGATAAATGGGCGAGCTGCAGCTCCTCCTGCTATAGACTGCAAGATAGGAGTTTCTACTTCCATATATCCGCGCGCATTGAAAAACTCTCTCATAGAGTTAAACACCTTAGTACGCTTGATAAATATATCTTTTACATCTTCATTTACTACCAAGTCTACATAACGCTGGCGATAACGCAGTTCCGGATCATCAAACTTATCATAAGCTACGCCATCTTTATACTTGACAGAAGGCAGAGGTTTCAGAGATTTAGACAAGAGAGTAAGTTTCTCTGCGTGTACAGAAATTTCTCCCATTTGGGTGCGGAAGACAAAACCTTCTATACCTATAAAATCTCCCAAGTCCAATAACTTCTTAAAAACTACATTGTACAAATTTTTATTTTCCTCCGGACAAATATCATCACGAGTGATATAGACTTGTATTCTGCCTTTCATATCTTGAAGTTCTACGAAAGAGGCTTTTCCCATCACACGGCGAGACATCATACGCCCTGCTATCACCACCTTGCGTACAGAAGTATCGTCTTTGAATTCTTCTTTTATGTCAGTAGAGTAAGCATTTACCTTATATTCTGCTGCTGGATATGGGTCTATACCCATAGTGCGCAATTCATTCAGACTCCCTCGTCTGATTATTTCTTGTTCACTTAGTTCTAATAAATTCATTGTAAATATATTTCGTCTTATCTTGCAAAGATACAACAAAAGCCTATGAGACTATACACTTTCTTCTATTATCCTTCAAAAAAACATAAGATTACAGTGTATTTACCATACTTGAGAATAACATCTCTTCCTAAACGACAAACTACTACGACTTACGCTTCAGAAACAGAGGCAGAATCCACAGAGCAAACCCTGTAGCCAAAAACACACCTATGATATTGAATGCCAAATCCAGCCAGTCTCCACTCCTATATGTTGTAAAATAGGTTTGTGCCAATTCCATACCTCCACTAAATAATATAGGACAACAGACTGCTCCTATCCACCCGTGCCACATAGGGAGAACTTCCCTTCTTCTATTCAACAAAAATTCAAACCACAGCGTGAAAGAAATTCCTCCATACATCAAAAAATGCACAAGCTTGTCTGCACCCTCAAATAAGGGTAGCGCAGTTGCTATTTGAGGTGGACGAAACAATGACAAATAAGTTACTACAAGGATAATAGAGATAGAAAATGGGTATCTTTTTATATAGGTAAGCATAATTTTGTTTTGGCGCAAAGATAACATCTCAAACAGGCTTTTTCGTCGTTCAAACTTTTGTTTATAGTCTTTTAACCAGACACAGCATTTTGTTTATTCCTTTAGCCTTATACATAGCTATCTTATAATACTATAAACCTGCATCGAAGTTCACATAAACCGTGTTTGGGTTTATATCAACCTCTATGAAAGTTTATATAAACTTCGGCACGAAATAAAGATTAAAAATACAGATAAGGCATTTTTCCACACACGCCATACCTATCTTTAATATACCGCACAAGTACCCATTTCGTATTTTTAGCAATAGAAAATAATTTCATATAGGCTTTTTTTTCGTATCTTTGAAGCCATTATAAAGTATCATAAAGAATGAGCGAAGAACTTATTTCACAACCAGAACAAGGTTATTCAGCAAGTAATATCCAGGTATTAGAAGGATTAGAAGCGGTACGTATGCGCCCGGCTATGTACATCGGCGATATAAGCGAAAAAGGATTACACCACTTAGTTTACGAAGTAGTAGACAACTCTATAGACGAGGCGTTGGCTGGTTATTGTACACATATAGATGTAACTATCAATGAGGATAACTCCATCACCGTACAAGACAATGGTCGTGGTATTCCGGTAGACATTCACCCCAAAGAAAAGAAATCCGCCTTAGAAGTGGTAATGACTGTATTACACGCAGGTGGAAAGTTTGACAAAGGTTCTTATAAAGTATCCGGTGGTCTACACGGTGTTGGGGTTTCTTGTGTGAATGCCCTTTCTACTCATATGACTACACAAGTATTCAGAGATGGAAAAATCTATCAACAAGAATACAAATGTGGTATTCCTCAATACGATGTAAAAGCAGTAGGAGAAACCACCCTCCGTGGTACAAGACAACAGTTTTGGCCGGATCGTAGCATATTCACGGTACACGAATATAAATATAGCATCTTACAAGCACGTCTGAGAGAATTGGCATACCTCAATAAAGGTATTACTATCACGCTCACAGACCTCAGAAACAAAGATGAACAAGGCAATGCCTATTCCGAAACTTTCCACTCGGAAGAAGGCGTAAAAGAATTTGTACGCTTCTTGAATAACGCCAATACGCCTCTTATCAATGATGTTATCTATCTGAATACAGAAAAGCAAGGAGTACCCATAGAGTGCGCTATTATGTACAATACCGGGTTCAGAGAGAACTTACATTCTTATGTGAATAATATCAATACCACAGAAGGAGGAACACACGAAGGAGGATTCCGTGCTGCGCTCACTCGTGTATTGAAAAAATACGCAGAAGATAGCAAAGCATTAGAAAAAGCGAAGATAGAAATCTCCGGAGAAGACTTCAGAGAAGGATTGATTGCAGTCATATCTGTAAAAGTAGCCGAACCACAATTTGAAGGACAGACAAAAACAAAATTAGGAAACAGCGAGGTAAGTGGTGCTGTAAATCAAGCGGTAGGGGAAGCTCTCAGCAATTACTTGGAAGAACACCCTAAAGAAGCCAAAGTCATAGTAGACAAGGTTATCTTGGCAGCCACAGCACGTGTAGCCGCACGTAAAGCCAGAGAGTCCGTCCAAAGAAAATCTCCGATGAGTGGTGGTGGTCTACCCGGAAAATTGGCAGACTGCTCCAGCAGAAAACCCGAAGAATGCGAACTTTTCCTCGTAGAGGGAGACTCTGCGGGAGGTTCTGCTAAATCCGGAAGAAGTCGTATTTTCCAAGCCATACTGCCACTGCGCGGTAAAATCCTCAACGTAGAAAAAGCTATGTGGCACAAAGCTTTTGAAAGCGATGAAGTAAACAATATTATCCAAGCCTTAGGTGTACGTTTCGGAGTAGAAGGAGAAGAAGACAGCAAGAAAGCCAATATAGAAAAGTTACGCTACCACAAAATTATCATTATGACCGATGCCGATGTGGACGGTTCTCACATTGACACCTTGATTATGACACTTTTCTACAGATATATGCCGGAAGTAATCAAAGGTGGACACCTATATATAGCTACCCCTCCCCTTTTCAAATGCACAAAAGGAAAAATCAGCAAATACTGCTACACAGATGCAGAACACGATGAATTTGTGCGCGTCTATGGAGAAGGATCGGAAAAAGGCATCACCACACAACGCTACAAAGGTTTGGGAGAAATGGACGCAGAACAGCTTTGGGATACTACAATGAACCCAGAAACACGTATCCTCAAACAGGTGCAAATAGAAAATGCCGCAGAAGCAGACTATATCTTCTCTATGCTTATGGGAGACGAAGTAGCCCCACGTAGAGAATTCATAGAAAAGAATGCAACCTACGCCAATATAGACGCTTAATAGTTTTTCTATATACCACAGCGGGGATAGTCGTTACAGCAGACTGTCCCCGCTGTTTCTACATAAAACCAAGAAAAGTAAATAGGGAATATCCTATAATGAAATAGGACAATTTCATAGAGCTACGGTATTTTACCTCTTATATTTGTACCATAAAATAAAAGAGTAAGACAACACATCAATACAATATATAATTATGAAAGCAAAGTACACAGTTTTATTATCGTTTCTAATGGCTGTGCTACCGACAATGGCAACAGCACAGACCACAGATGACCTCTATTATATCCCTAAGAAGGCAAAAAAAGAGGCTATTCAACAAGTGAATACAGAAGCTAAAACTTCTGTACAAGGAAAAACAGTGGTAGTACGCGATGCCAAAGGAAACTATCGCGATGTAGATGAGTACAATCGTCGTTACAACATACGTAACAAAAGGTACTCTTCTCAAAACGATACTATTTACGTAGATGAATCGGACTACAACCAACGTGGAGAATGGGTCAATGGTTTTGACGGAACACAAGATGATTACGAGTATGCAATGCGCTTGATACGTTTCCGCAATCCTCGTTATGCCGTTTCCATCAGTAGTCCGCTCTATTGGGATATCATACACGGTGCGTTTGCATCGTGGGATTGGAATATCTACGATGATGGTCTTTATGCTTACGTATTCCCTACATTCAGTAATAGATTTTGGTGGAATTGGCGTTATTCTTGGGGAGGCTACTATGGTAGCTACTGGAACTCACCTTGGTACTATGGTGGTTGGGGCTATTGCCATTACGGATATTGGCCTCGTCCATATGGTTGGGGTGGATATTATGGCTCACCCTACTATTATGGTGGCTGGAGCAGAGATCATTATGTACGCAGATACTATAATTACAATGATAGACGAGACTACGGATACAGCAGAGGAAATAGAGACTTCAACCAAAGAAATACCAATAGCTACAACAGAAGTAATAATAGCTATGGTTATACAAGAGGAACAGACTACAATAACAACCGACAGAATATTCTTACCCGCCCTGATGGAGCTAATATAGGCGAAAGACGTGGAGGACGTGTTATTACCACAGACAATAGCAGAAACATAAATAATACAGGTCGTTACGTTCGTTCTACACAGTCGGGCAATACATATAGTCGCCCAAGTAGCACACGCAGTGGCTCCTATAGTGGAAATGGAGCTTTCGAGCGTATGCAAAACAATACACAGCGTAACAGTAGCTATTCTAATAGTTCTTACAATACTCGTGGAAGCAGTTATTCTTCTGGAAGCAGTTCTTCTTTCAACAATAGTAACAGAGGATCTTCTATGAGTACAGGTTCTTCCTCACGCAGTGGAGGCTCACGCAGAAGATAACACACACTACAGCAACTGACTATAATATGGTATGAATCAAGTGGGAGAGCATAAAAACTCTCCCACAATTCCAAACTAACATTCACTAAACTCAGGAACAATGAAGAAACAAATTTTATTCTCAATAGCACTCCTCACTACAGGAGTTACTTATGCACAAACTTCTTACGATGCTGCGAAGTACACCCATCAAGAACTCAATGGAACTGCACGCTACGTGGGTATGGGAGGAGCTATGGGTGCATTAGGAGCAGACCTCAGTACCATGGGCAGCAACCCGGCAGGTATTGGATTATTCCGTAGCAGCACAGCTTCTTTGACTTTCGGTCTGAACAGTACTCAGAACAAAGCAGACTTTATGGGTACACAAATCACACAGAACAAAACCAGAATGTCTTTTGACCAAGTGGGATTTGTCTCCTCTACACACGTAGGAAATAGAAGCAATGTACGCTTTTTCAACTTTGGCTTTAACTACCAAAAACGCAATAACCTCAACAATGTATTCCACTCTGCCGGCGTTTATCCCAATGGCTACTCACAAACAGTACAAATGGGGAATATGATGGCAGATATAGGCATTACGGAAGATGAATTCAATAAAATTTACGACTACGAGAAAGGTGTCAGCCCTGCAGGCAACAATCCTTATCTAATAGATCGCTACCCTTATTTGGGTGTAATGGGAATCCGTACCGGATTGGTGTCTTTACCCAAAACAGGCACAGCTCTCAAAGCTTTCCAAGCAGATAAGTTTGCTTATGAATCTACAGAAACAGGTGGCATACAGCAGTTTGATGTGAATATCTCTACCAATCTTAATGACCGCGTGTATTTAGGTGCTACAATAGGTGCTTACTACATAGACTACAAACGCTCTACTTTCTACAAAGAAGCTATCTACGATGGAAAACAACTCTCCAATGGTGGATTTGAGATAGAAGGCGCATACCGAATACTGAATGATCTCAAGACAGAAGGTACAGGATTGGATATTAAATTAGGAGCTATATTCCGTCCAATAGAAGATTCACCATTCCGATTAGGTGTAGCCATACATACTCCTACATGGTACCAACTACAGGATACCTACTCTACTTTTATGGAAAGTGATATAGAATATAAAGATACACCCAAAACAGAAAGGAGACAAATAGGAGAAGCTACCTACGACTACACAAATGGCGACAATCTTCGTGAATATCGTCTGACAACTCCTTGGAAATTCAATGTAAGTGCCGGTACTATAGTAGGAGGTATTATGGCTATAGGAGCAGAATATGAACTGGCAGATTACTCTACAGCAAGCCTCAAGTACAATGATGGAGTCCCAATGACACATCAAAATGATGTAATCAAAAGTACACTCAATGCTGTACATACCTTCAAAGTAGGATTAGAAACACGCTTAACACCAGAGTTTGCTATCCGTGCAGGTTATAACTACACTTCTGCCCTCTTCAAGAAAGGTGCATACAAAGTATTGGACACAAATGATATGCGCACAGACACAGAATTTAGTAACACTTTCGCAAGAAATACATTCACACTCGGTGCCGGCTATAGTGGAAAGCGTTTCTATGCAGACCTTGCATACAAATATGACACTACAAAGAGCGACTTCTACACCTTCAGCAGTGATGCACTCGCAGCTACAAAGGTAACCACAGACCGTCATCAAGTACTCTGTACTTTAGGACTACGTTTCTAACACAGGCTACAACACAAAAACTAACTTCATATATTCAAGAAAAGGCTGTGGCAAATATTTATTTGCCACAGCCTTTTTGCTAAACTTCATACTATATCAATGAATATATAGGACTTACGTTAATTAAACCGAAGCAATAAAAATAATTTCTCATAAAAGATTACAGATATAGCTATTCGGCTAACTTTGTAGAAAATGCTATCCAAATGAAAACAAAGAAATACCTCTTGGCATGGGTTTGCCTACTATTTTATGCTATCACCATGAACGCACAATCTTATAACACACTTTGGCAAGAAGCAGATAACTTGTCAAAAAAAGACCACCCTCGCAGCCTTATCAAGGTGTACAAACAAATAGAAGACAAGGCTATCAAGGAAAAACAAATGCCTCAATTGCTCAAAGCCTATTTGAGCCGTCTGCAAGTACAAAAAGCGATTTCGCCGGATTCTACAGAAAATCCTCTCCCTTTATTGGAAAAATGGAAAAAAGAAAGCAAGTCAGCCTTAGATAAGGCTGTGCTAAACTTCATACAAGGAGCGTATATAGGTCAATTAGGAATAGGTAGGACTCCTTTTGAGAAAATACGTCCTTATTTCAAGCAAGCATTAGAAGACAAAGACCTACTCAGAAAGACCTCTGCCACAACTTATACACCACTAAGTTGTAGCCAAAAGCTAAGTCAAGTCTTCTTGGAGGACAATTTCTTGGATTTATTGGTCAAACAAATCATCTACCACACACTCCACTTTGGGAATCAAAAGCGAATAGAAAGATTGAAAGAGTGTACCGGCTATTACGATATGCTCATTCAATACTATGATGCACAAAATGACAAAGAGAAAGCAGACTTCACACGCTATATCAAGCAAGATTTCCTATACAATGAAGATGAGTTCTTACTGGAAAAGAACCCACAAAATACTATAGCATATATACAGTGGCTTACTGATATGTATACACAGTACAAAGGAAAATCTATGGGTTTTATTTTGGCAGACAAGTTAATAGATCGCTACATTAATCAAGGAGTATACACGTCTGCTATGCAATATATAGAGGAAAACCTACAGTTCTCCCCTTCCGAAGAGTACAAAAAACGTTTCTTATACCAAAAATCTATCATCACTACACCATACATACAGGCTGTAGTAGAGTATGGATACCCCCAAACAAAGGGAAAGATAACCCTTTGGCATAAAAACATACAACAAGTATCATTACATTGGTACAAGCTACCCTACGATGCTGTAACCATAGAAAAACTACGCAGACAAGGCACTCAAGAAATAGAAAAGATAGTAAAACAACTACAGCCCATTGTCTACACTTTCCACCTCACACCGCCTACAGACTACAAAACCAAGGTAAGTAAAGAGGATTTCGTCTATCCGGAAGCAGGACATTATTGGGTGAAAACAGTGGTAGATGGTGTAGAAATAGAATCTGAAAACCAACTACTCTCTTTATCACCCTACACTTTCATTGAACAGGCTATAGATCCTAAAATGAAAATAATGGAATACACGCTGATTGATCAAGGTAGCGGTATACCTATTACCCACGCTCCATGGGTTCTTTATGATGCCGACTCCATAAAAGAGATAGCAAGTAGTGTTCCTACCAAACAAGGCACACTTGCCTATATATGGAACAAGAAAGAAGATACTCTATTGGCGCAAATCAAAGATGGCACAAATAGCACTAACCTCCAGACCATCTCCGCACCTTACAACTATTATAGCGATGATGACAAGGAGGACAAAGAGGAAATCATAGAGATTTACACAGACAGAGGTGTATATCGTCCCGGACAAACCGTACACGTTACAGGTATTGCCTTTTATGCCATAGACGATATAAGAAAAGTAAATACAGACAGAACTTTCACTTTATCATTCAGAGATACCAATCACAAAGAATTAGAGAAAAAAAACATTACCACAGATGAGTTTGGTGCTTTTTCTACCACTTTCTCTATCCCCAAAGATGTACTCAATGGCACATTCACCATCAGGTGTGATGATGGAAGAGCCTCTATACAAGTAGAAGAATACAAATTACCTACTTTTGAGGTTGCATTGACTCCTTACGAGGGCAGTTACACATGGGGTGATAGTATAAAGATAACAGGCAAAGCAATGCTATTGAGTGGTGCACCTGTAAGAGAAGGACGTGTAAGTTATAAAATCCACCAAGAACATATTCCTATGTGGAGTTATTATGACAGAGAAGGATTCTGCCAAACACTCCTGAAAGAAGGTACTACCAAGACCAATGCAGATGGTACTTTCCAAGTACCTATAATCTTCCCTACCAAAGAAAAAGACAGAGGCAGAAGAACACGAGGTACTCGCTATGCCTTAGAAGTAACAGTAACAGATATTGCAGGAGAAAGTCATCAAATATCGGAAGTGTATTACATCGGCAAGTATGCGTACTCTCCACAAATAAGAAGACTACCCGCTACCATCAATAAAGAGAATATTCCTACTTCCATCACCTTAGGAAATTATAATTTAAGTGATGTCTTAGTGAAGAATACCACCATAGTTTGGGAAATAAGAAAGACTGTTAAAAAAACACCTGAAAAAACTCCTTTTCCCTACTTCGAAGAAGACCTTTCTGAAACAGGAAGCGAAGAAAATTCTATCAAGGGAGATTTGATACTTCAAGGAGAAATCTCTTCCGGAGATAGCATAGATGCACTTACCTTGAAAGGTCTTCCCTCCGGGGAGTACACACTATGGGCATATACCAAAGATGAGCAAGAGAATTATGTGGAAGCAAGGTTTGTACTCTTCTCTCCCAAAGACAAAAAAAGTCCTGTAGAGGAACCATTGTGGGTATATTCACAACAAAGCACTTTCAGTGAAACACAACCCATAGAGTACCAATTAGGTGTGCAAGAAAAAGATGCTTATATCTTCTGTTATGTCTACAGTGCAGGGAAACGAGTAGAAAGTACCGTTATCAGGATCAGCCAAGAGATGAAATCATTCCGTCTTCCTTATAAAAAGGAATATGGAAAGGCAGTACACATCATTTGGGGATTTATGAAACAAGGCCAATGGTACCAAAAAGAGAACGTCTACACTTACGTCGTTCCCGAAAAGCAACTGAAACTCAAATGGGAAACGTTCCGTGATAAACTACGTCCCGGCGACAGAGAAGAATGGATACTTTCTATTGCTGACAAAGATGGAAAACCAGTAGACGCACGTATGCTGGCTACTATGTATGATAGTGCATTGGACGCAATACGTCCTTATAGTTGGAAGTTCTCTCTGCAATATCCACGCTATACACCTTATGTCCGCATTGATGCAAATCTCACATCTCCCATAGAAATCTATTGGAAAAAAACTTTAGAAAAAGTGCATTCACCTTACAGTTTCCATAGATTACTCTCGTATAGCTACTTGGAACTTCCACTTTATCATGAAGAGTATGATCTTGATCTTTTCCAAAATTATGATGACCCTCCCGGTATATTAACTGTACCAATGGCATTGGAAGAGATAGTGGTAACACGTGCACCTCTAAGAGCGAAAATGACAGAAGACAGTATGGAAGAAGCGGCAGACGAGGACGAAGAAGAAAGTACATCTACAGAAAACAAATCTATGCTTCGCACCAATTTCTCAGAAAATGCATTCTTTTCTCCACAACTCAGAACAGATGCACAAGGAAGAGTAAAGATAGCTTTCACTATGCCGGAGTCCCTCACACGCTGGAAATTCCAAGCATTGGCACATACCAAAGATATGGACTATGGAAAAATGGAAAGCTTTGTTACTACCTCCAAAGAGTTTATGGTACAGCCCAATTTACCACGTTTCCTCCGTGTAGGCGATAAGGGGAATATAGTCGCCTCACTCGTGAATCTATCCAATAAGTCCATACAGGGAAAGGCAACTTTATCCCTCATAGATCCAGCCACAGACAAAGTGCTACATACAGCTACAGCAGATTTCCACGTAGCAGAGAATGGTACAAGCAGCATATCTTTCCCATGCGATACACAAGAGGATTGGGGAGGTGTAGTGATTTGTAAAATCACAGCAGAAGGAAATAATTTCTCCGATGGCGAACAACGCTTCCTCCCTATCCTCTCCAATAAGCAATGGGTTATGGAAACACGTCCATTCCAAATAATAGGAGAAGGTAAAGAAACGATAAACATAGAGGGCATATTCGGAGAAGAACCACAAACAGCACAACATAAGCATCTCACCGTAGAATTGGCGGCTAATGCCGGTTGGTATGCAATCCAATCTCTACCACTTTCAGCAGAACATAGAGGAGATGATGTATTCTCATGGACAGCATCTTATTTTGGTAATGCGCTCTCTCAGAAGATACTCAAAGAACAACCCAAACTACGTACTACTTTGGAAGCTTGGAGTTTATCACCTACAGACAAAGAGCAATGGTGGAGCAAGTTGGAACAAAACCCAGAGCTGAAAGAGATTGCCTTGGAACAATCTCCTTGGTTACAAGAAGCTAAGAATGAAAGTAGTAGACAAAGAGCCTTGGCTGATTTCTTCCAAGAAAATCATTTACGTCTGCAACAAGACAAAGCATTGCGCAGTATTCTTGCTTTACAGCAAACAGATGGCTCTTTCTCTTGGTTCCCCGGTATGAAAGGAAATCATACGGCTACGCTACAAATTTGTTTATTAGTAGCACGATTACAGTATTTGGGAGCAGATATGGAAGAAGATTTATCTTCCGCCTACAAAAAAGCAATACAATACATTGAGAGAGAACTCAAAGAAGATTATTTGCAAGAATTAGCAGAAAACAAGAAAAGAGGAAATAACCCATTATATGTTCCGGAGCAAGTACTCAATTTCCTCTACATTTCTGCTATAGATCCTCAAGTCCGTGCGCAAGCAGATCAAAAGATGGTACAATACTATCTACAAAAGATACAGAAGCAATCTTCTCCTTTCACTATCTACGGGAAAGCCAATATCACCATTATTATGCAGGCGTATGGTTTGGAAAAGAAAGCTACAGAACTCCTGCGTTCTATAGAAGAATATAGCGTGTATCGCCCGGATATGGGAAGATATTTTGATACAGCCAAAGCCCTATATGGTTGGAGAAGCTATAAACTCCCTACACAAATAGCAGCATTGGAGGCTATTCATAGACTGAAGAACGATCCAAAAACAGTAGGAGAAATGCAATTATGGTTACTCAAACAGAAGCAAGTGCAATCTTGGGGAGATCCTGTAGTAACAGCAGAAGCTATTTATGCCCTCTTATTGGGCAATAGCACACTCACTGCGCAAGGAAGTATGCAGGCACACTGGGACGATAAGGTAGTCAGCTCAAGCCATAATCCTTTGGGATATACCAAAGAAAGCTTCACCACAGCACCTTCCGATGATAAAATCATAATAGAGAAGACCGGTGAAAGTACCGGTTGGGGAGCTGTTTTTGCACAATACCAAACCACTATAGATAAGGTTCAGGCTACACAAGGAGAAGGCATACAAATAAATCGTGAATACCTCAAAGATGGCATAGCCATTACTCCCGAAACACAGTTGCATATAGGAGATAAAATCACTGTAAAAATTACCTTAACCGTAGATAGAGATATGGATTTTGTTCAAGTAAAAGACAGAAAGCCTGCTTGTATAGAACCTCTCATCAAAACTTCCGGTTACACATGGGAAGGTGGTATAGGCTTCTATCGCTCTATAAAAGATAGTGAACTACATTTCTTTATGGATTACGTACGAAAAGGTACATACACTATTTCCTACACTGCACACATAGATCGCACAGGCACTTATCAAGCCGGCAGTGCTGTAGCACAAGCAGCTTATGCTCCGGAATTTGGTAGTCATACAGCTGGTATAGCATTGAAAGTGGCAGAATAACTCCAAACAGAGAAGCCAAGAGAGAGGGTGTATCAAAATGTATTTTTGCTACACCCTCTTGCTTTTTTATCCTATCGTTGGGAAATTCTATTTCATACTTAAGTTTATGTAAACTTCCACTATGGTTTATATAAACTGTGATACGAAATAGAGATATTCCTATTTACCTCCTATGAATAGGTAGAAGTTCCCAAAATTCTCTTAGCACAATATAGGCTCTATAGCCCCCAATTTTTCCTTATAAATATGAATACAACACTATACAGACGATAAAATACGACACAAATAGTGATATATAGAGATAAAAACGTATTTTTGCACATTATCTTACAAAAAGTGCAACACTTATGACTTTATCCAAGACAAGAACAAAATTAGTAGACGTAGCTCGTCTCCTTTTCGCAAAGAAAGGTGTAGAAGCCACGACCATGAATGATATTGCCTTGGCATCTAAAAAGGGACGACGCACGCTCTATACTTATTTCAAGAGTAAAGAACAAATTTATATGGCTGTAGTTGCGTCCGAAATGGAATCTCTATCCAATGAGATGGTACGCTCTGCAGAAAAAAATACTACTCCCGAACAAAAAATTTTTGAGCTTATCATTACCCATTTAGAGGCTATCAAAGCGGTAGTATATAGAAATGGCACACTCAAAGCAGACTTTTTCAGAGATATTTGGAGAGTAGAAGCTGTAAGAAAGGACTTTGATGCTACGGAAGTAAGGCTCTTCAGACAGGTATTACAAGAAGGAGTAGAACAAGGTGTTTTCCTCATAGAAAGCGTGGAAATTATGGCAGACATACTACACTATTGTATCAAAGGAATTGAAGTTCCTTATATTCGAGATAGCATAGGTGGTGGCTTAGATGATGAAACGGGCTGGAGATATGTAAAAAATATAGTTTATGCCGCTTTGGGACATAAACAAGAATATGTTTAATAAACAATAAAGAATAAACAACATGGGATTATTAACAGGAAAAACAGCTATTATTACCGGTGCGGCACGTGGTATCGGTAAAGCTGTAGCATTAAGATTTGCCGCAGAAGGTGCAAACATTGCATTCACAGATTTGAATATAGACGAAAACGCACAGAATACAGAAAAAGAAATTGCAGCATTCGGTGTAAAGGTAAAAGGATATGCTTCCAATGCTGCTTCTTTTGAAGATACGGCAAAGGTTGTAGAGCAAATTCATGCAGACTTCGGCTCTATA
This sequence comes from Phocaeicola sp., assembly GCA_022764505.1. Classification (GTDB taxonomy): domain Bacteria; phylum Bacteroidota; class Bacteroidia; order Bacteroidales; family Bacteroidaceae; genus Phocaeicola. Next base: position 65,490 of record JALEQJ010000053.1, read on the forward strand.
GATGTATTGGTGAACAATGCAGGTATTACAAAAGATGGACTTATGATGCGTATGAGCGAAGCGCAATGGGACGCAGTTATAGCTGTAAACCTCAAATCTGCTTTCAACTTTATCCATGTTTGTACGCCTATTATGATGCGTCAAAAGAGTGGTAGCATCATCAATATGTCTTCTGTAGTAGGCGTACATGGAAATGCCGGACAAGCAAACTACTCTGCCTCCAAAGCCGGTATGATAGGTTTAGCAAAATCTATTGCACAAGAATTGGGTTCACGTGGTATACGTGCCAATGCTATTGCACCAGGATTTATCATCACAGAAATGACCGCTGTTCTCTCAGATGATGTAAAAGCAGAATGGAACAAACGCATACCTCTCCGTCGTGGTGGTACACCGGAAGATGTAGCAAACATTGCTGTATTCTTGGCTTCAGACTTGTCTGCTTATGTATCCGGACAAGTAATCCAAGTAGATGGCGGTATGAATATGTAAAACTCATCTAAACACTTATACATAGCACGGAATAGCCCATAAAGAAGCTACTCCGTGCTTTTTCAATCTCAAAGCGTATGACAGTAGTTTACGAAGACAATCATATCATCATCGTCAATAAATCTTCTTCGGAAATCGTACAAGGAGACAAAACCGGAGATGTTCCTCTTTCCGAAACCGTAAAAGCCTACCTCAAAGAGAAGTATCAGAAACCGGGGAATGTGTTTTTGGGCGTAGTACATAGATTAGACAGACCCGTAAGTGGCTTGGTTATCTTTGCACGTACGGGAAAAGCCTTGACACGTCTGAATGAGATGTTCAGAGAGAACAAGGTGAAAAAGACCTATTGGGCAATAGTGAAAAATATGCCCCCTGCACCTGCCGGCACATTGAAACATTACTTAGTACGAAACGAGAAACAAAACAAATCCTACGCTTATGATAAGGAGGTAAAAGATGCCAAACACGCAGAACTCTCCTATAAAGTCATCGGGAAATCTCAAACCTACCAGCTCTTGGAGATAGACCTCAAGACCGGCAGACATCACCAGATACGTTGCCAACTTGCCAAAATGGGCTGTCCTATAAAAGGCGACTTAAAATATGGCTATCCACGTTCCAATCCAGATGGAGGTATCTCCCTATTGGCACGGAGTATACGATTTATTCACCCTGTCTCTCAAGAAGAAATTTATATAGAAGCTCCTCTCCCTACACAAGATTTATGGGAACACATTGAACTATCTACATCACAAGACAAGTAATAAAACACGATATGAAAGAAGACTGGAAACCCGGTACACTCATTTACCCATTGCCTGCCGTATTGGTCAGTGTAGGCTCCACACCGGAAGAATATAACCTTATCACCGTAGCGTGGACAGGTACTATTTGCACCAATCCACCTATGTGCTATATCTCTGTCAATCCCATTCGGCATTCTCATAAGCTACTTATGAAGAATATGGAATTTGTCATCAATCTCACTACAGAAGATATGGCTTTCGCTACAGACTGGTGTGGCGTACGTTCTGGAAAAGAATATCACAAGTTTGAGGAGATGAAACTCACAGCAGGAAAAGCCGGTGTAGTAAATGCACCTATCATAGAAGAATCTCCACTCTGCATAGAGTGCAGGGTGAAAGAAGTGCTTTCATTGGGATCTCACGATATGTTCATCGCAGAGGTGGTCAATGTAAAAGCAGACACTCAATACTTAGACACAGAAACCGGAAAATTCAACTTGACAAAAAGCAATCTTATCGTGTATTCGCACGGACATTACTACAGCTTAGGCAAAGAAATAGGCAAATTCGGTTGGTCTATACAGAAGAATAAGAAGAAGTAAAAGGTGTGTAACAACACTGCATCAATGTTGCACTACCTTTATATCTGCAAAGAAATTATCTACCATACCACGTATATACAGTTTGCGCTTTTTTCCTGTAGCATTGGGCTGTGCAGTAACGATAAGTTTGGAATCAAATAGTTTCCATCTTACGGATAACCAATCATTGGTAACTACAATGGTATCTACCTCTGATCCAATTACTGCACTCACACCTTCTCCATCATAATTTACAATATCTATATGATAAATTCCATTGTTTCCTGAAATGAGAGTTTCTCTTCCTTTCTTATCAAACGTAACTTTAGAAGGATAGCCAAAATTATCCGAAGGTCCACAAGAGATTAGTAAGGACGAAACTATACATACGAGAACATAGATACTTTGTTTCATAGCTTTCATTGTACTGGATTTTTATAAGATGTGCTTTTAGAGTTCAACAAATGCGAAAATAAAAACTTTCTACTATTACACAATAACATTCCGCATACGTCCGGAAAAAAGTCCGGACACATTCGGAAAAAAGTCCGGACGTGTACGGAAAATGAAAGCATCACTCTGCTGTAAGTCCGTGCCAATAACGCATAAAGTCCGTGTATTTGCCATAGCACACTATTTGGTCTCCTTTTTCCAATGCCATATCCTCCGGATACTGTTGCGCCACACTATGGGATAGAACAGACACGTCCAAATTGTTCCAGATGGTATGCGAACGCACTATAGAGACTATACGCAGTTGGTGTTTCTCTTCTATATCCCAGTGTTGCAGTTGTTTGCCTTCCAAGACAGAAGGGATATTGAACTTAAAGATATAATGTTCTTCGTCTATCTTGAAAGTTTCTACATTCACTCCCAATTCCAAACATTGTACCAAAAGTCTTGCCGCATCTTGTTCGGGAGTAAGAATACGTTCTATACCAAAGGCTTCCAATACGCCTTGATGAATATGATCTACGGCACGAGCATAGATATGCGGGATTTTATGTTGCTTCAATAATGCCACCAATCTCACAGAAGCACCAAAATTCTCTCCTACGGCTACGATACCTATATCTATAGTTTTGAGAGGCAACGATGCCAAAGCTTGCTCGTCTGTAGCGTCCATAATGTAGGACATCGCCATATAATCTTTCAGTCGGTCTACAGCCAGTTCATTGCTATCTACTCCTACTACTTCGTGTCCCAAAGCACTCAGTTCTTCTACCAATACTGAGCCATAATTTCCTAATCCTATAATCAAATACTTCATAATGCTTAATTCATTATTACGTTTTCTTCCGGATACTTAAACTTGTTTTGTCTTTCTCTCTTCATCAGCCCTGCAACCAATGTAAAAGCTCCTACTCTACCCAAGAACATAAGTAACAGTACCACGGCTTTTCCACACTCGGAAAGACGTGGTGTAAAATCTATGCTGACTCCGGCTGTAGAAACAGCAGCTATGCTTTCTGCCAATAAGTGTGAAAAAGGAATACCACTCTCTGTAAGACTCAATAAGAAGACTCCTACGAATATCAGTGAGAAGAAAAAGAAGAAAGCGGCATTGGCGTGTCTGATGGTTTCTTCGGAGAGTTCTCTCCCTGCTATGATGGTACGCTTTCCTCCACGCAATGCTGTGCGAAGATTGAGTAAGACTACGGCAAAGACATTCACCCGCATTCCACCGGCAGTAGACTGTGCGCCTCCTCCTATCGTCATCAATAAAAACATAAGCAGCATAGTAGGCATAGCATACGCCGTAATACTTATACTGGAAAAGCCTGCGGATCTGGTACACGTAGCACTAAAAAAAGCGTGCGTACATTTTTCTGTCCAGTGCATACCCTGCAAAGCACCATTCCATTCCAAAAGTGCAATAGCCAGCGTACTACTTATCAGCAGTACAGTTGTCATTACCAATACTATCCGTGTATTGAGATTATGTAAATGTCTTTTTACCCTAAAAGGTTGGGAACGATGAAACAATCGCCACCATAAACGTCTACTATAATACAGTAATGAAGATCTGAAATTAACCAACACAGGAAATCCTACTCCTCCTAATATCACCAAGAAAGAAAGCACAAGGAAGAGGGCATTGTGTCCCCTAAAAATCAAGGTACTGCCCAAACCATCCGGCAAAGAAGAAAAACCTGCATTGCAAAAAGCTGATACAGAATGAAAAACCGCGAAATAGAGTTCTTCCTCCATACTTACGCCCAAACTACCTCGTACAGATAACCAAATAAGCAAAGCCCCTATACCTTCTATAAAAAAGGTAAAACCCATAATATAAAAGAGCGTAGACAGAAGGGAATTGAGCGAATTGGTACTCAGCATATCACTCACTACCATATTGCTATATAATGAGGAGTTTTTCATAAATAGCAAAGCAAAAAAACTTGTTATGGTCATCACACCAAGTCCTCCTATCTGCACCAAAATAATAAGAATAGTCTGTCCTTCTAAGGTTAAAACAGCCGGCATATCTACGGTAGACAGCCCTGCTACACAAGTAGCACTGGTAGAAAGAAAAAAAGCATCTAACCAATGGATACCACTGTATGTAGATCTGGGAAGCATCAATAAGCCTGCACCTACCAAAATAATGAAGAAGAAACTCCCGGCTAATATCAAAGACGGATTGGTACGCTTTCCCAATAATTTCACAAATCTATCCGATAAGAAAGTAACGGAAAGCATACTTAAAACAGCCATTCTATAGAAAGGGTGATGAAAAAAATCCCAAACCCACATCACTCCTGTTTCCGGAACCGGTCTTTGAAAAATGACAGGAAGCAAAGTAAGAAAAAGCAAGGCATACAAGAGATGCATCCAAGGTGTTACTCGTTGCGCAGTTTCCTTTGTCCGGAAAATATAACCTATCACCATATAGAGCATAAATATGCCCCAAGTAAGATTATTGATCCTATGGAGAAATACACCTTCTACCTCTGTAAGCTGAAAACCATAACGATATATCCCCGAGAGTAAAAACAGAAAAGAAAATAGATAAATGGAAAAACGCAATACACGAAAAAACAAGACAGCATAGGGAACTATACGTTTCTCATACCACTCCAAAATACGTTCTTCGCTTATCATCTTGTCTATTTCTTTTTTGCAAAGGTATGAAAACACTATGTACAGCCATACTTTTTTCTATCTTTCCGTCAAAAAGGGATACAGACCACCCGAAAAAAGGAGAATTTATAAACGTCCGTATAAACCGATACTCGTATCTTTGTAACACTACAAATACCACTATAAAATACAATCATCTATTATGTGGACAACAGAAGATAAAGCCATTTTCAAGGAAAAAGGCATCACAGAAAAACAAGTAAATGACCAACTGAAAAGATTTGAAGTAGGATTTCCTTATTTGGATTTAACAGACGTAGCAACTATAGAAAACAAAGGCATCTTACGTTTGCAAAACACAGAAGAGGAAGAAGTCATTCAAGAATGGGAAACCTATAGACTGTCTACAGAAAGAAAAGAAATACTCAAGTTCGTTCCTGCCTCCGGTGCAGCAAGCAGAATGTTCAAGGATCTTTTTGAGTTTCTTACTTCAGAAAGAGAAGAACCCACTACAACTTTTGAGATCAAATTCTTTCAACACCTCAAAGAGTTTGCCTTCTATTCCGCACTGAACGATACTTGCCTCCATCTATATGCTAAAGATATCCCTTCCCTGCTTATGGAGAAGCAGTACAAAAGCATCGTACAGTCGCTATTGGGAACAGAAGGATTGAATTATGGCAAACTACCCAAAGGATTATTGCTCTTTCATCATTATACACAAGGAAACAGAACACCCGTAGAAGAACATTTGGTAGAGGGCGCACTCTATGCTGCAGATAGCGAAGATGAGGTACACTTGCATTTTACAGTATCTACAGAACATCGTGCACTCTTCGAAGCATTATTGAAAGAAAAAACAACAACCTACGAGGAGCAACTACAGAAAAAATTCCACGTAAGTTTCTCGGAACAGAAAAGCAGCACAGACACCATTGCTGCCAATGCAGAAAACCAAGCCTTCAGAGAAAACGGAGAATTGGTATTCAGACCCGGCGGACACGGGGCTTTAATAGAAAATTTGAACGACTTAGATGCAGACATCATCTTTATCAAGAATATAGATAATGTAGTGCCCGATACTCTCAAAGCAGATACCGTACGGTATAAGAAAATCATAGCCGGACTACTTGTGAAACTGCAAAAACAAGTATTCGCTTACCTGCATCTCTTAGATCGTGGCAACTATACAGAAGAAGACATCAAGCAGATTTTTCGCTTTTTACAAGAAGAACTTCAAGTGCAGTATCCCGAATCTTGGGAAAGAGAAGACCTCAAAACGCAAGCACTCTACGCTTACCAAGTACTCCACAGACCGCTACGCATCTGTGGTATGGTGAAGAATATAGGAGAACCCGGTGGTGGTCCTTTCTGGGTGAAGGATAAGCAAGGTATAACAACTCTGCAAATCATAGAAAGCTCACAAATCAATATGCAATCTCCCATACAAAGAACTATGTTTGAGGGAGGCACACATTTCAATCCCGTAGATCTGGTATGTGCAACAAAAGACTACAAAGGACATAAATTCCTTCTCACAAATTTCGTAGACGAAGAAACCGGCTTTATTTCCTCTAAATCCAAGAATGGTCAAGAACTCAAAGCACTGGAGTTACCGGGCTTATGGAATGGTGCTATGAGCAAGTGGAATACCCTCTTTGTAGAAGTTCCACTAAGTACTTTCAATCCTGTAAAAACCGTAAACGATCTTTTGAGAAAAGAACATCAGTAAACTCTATTGGTGGAATATAGGAAAAAGAAAACGGCTATATCGTCTAAAAGATGATATAGCCGTTTTACTTATAGTACAGGTTTTCTGCTTACACAGTTTCGTAGTGTTTAGCAAGTCCCCCTTCACTGGTTTCTTTATAGAGAGATGGCAGGTCATTACCTGTCTGTTTCATTACCTGTACTACCTTATCAAAAGAAACTCGGTGGCGACCATCTGTCAGCGTAGCGTACAAATTGGAATCCAAAGCACGTGCGGCAGCATAAGCATTTCTTTCTATACAAGGAATTTGTACCAAGCCACAAACCGGATCGCAAGTCATACCTAAATGGTGTTCCAAGCCCATTTCCGCAGCATATTCTATTTGTGCCGGAGTTCCACCGAAGAGTTGAGAAGCTGCAGCAGATGCCATAGAACAAGCTACCCCTACCTCTGCCTGACAACCGGCTTCTGCACCGGAAATAGAAGCATTGCACTTCACTATATTTCCTACCAATCCGGCAGTAGCCAAGGCACGCAAGATACGTGCATCACTAAACTCTTTCACTTTCTGTAGATGATAGAGGACAGCAGGCAATACTCCAGATGCACCGCAAGTAGGTGCTGTAACAATGCGTCCTCCTGAAGCATTCTCTTCGCTTACAGCTAAGGCATAAGCAAAAACCAATCCTCGACTACGCAAAGAATCTTTATACCCCAAGGCTTTCACATGGTAAGAAGCTGCTTTTCTTCGTAAATTCAGAGGACCGGGCAAAGCTCCTTCAGTATCCAATCCACGTTCTACAGCAGCTTTCATTGTTTCCCAAATTTCCGCTAAGTAGTCCCAAATATCTTCTCCTTCACATTCTGCCACATATTCCCAATATCCACGTCCTGTACGCTCGCACCATGCTTGCACTTGAGACATTGTTGTCATTTCGTAAATATCGGGCGTGGTTCCTTGTGGTTTTCCCTCTTCTGCCAATGCTCCTCCCCCTACACTGAATACTGTCCATTCATGAGATAAGCTACCATCTGCCTGCTTCACGCGGAAAGTCATACCATTGGGGTGAAGAGGTAAAAAGATTTGAGGCTCCCAAACAAATTCTACAGGTGCTACTTTCTCCAATTCTTCTTGAATAGCAGCATCTGTCATGTGCCCTTTTCCTGTAGCAGCTAAACTTCCATATAGCGTAACTTGGAAGCTATGTGCATCGGGGTGTTCATCTCTGTACTGTATAGCAGCTTTACGAGGTCCTATTGTATGACTGCTGGAAGGACCATTGCCTATTCTGTATAATTCCTTTATTGATTTCATGTTATTAGTATGATAAGGGTGATTATTTCACACGAAGCGTTTTGCCTTTCTGTATTGTATTTCCTTTTATACCATTGAGACGTTTCAGTTTTGCTACTGTTGTACCATGCTTTTTAGCTATAGAACTGAGGGTTTCTCCTGCACGTACCTTATGAGATTTTTTCCCCGCAACGCGCGTACTTTTTTTCGTAGATTTAGAGGACTCTATTGGAGCTTCATCTATTTCTACGATCTCTCTACGACCTATATAAGCATCGCTATCACTGCTCACTATGCTATCTTCGTTGTCTATATATTGATCTATCAAGCTCTTTGGTAATCTTAGCGCATACGCTCCTGCATTTCCGGGAATCACATCTCTCTTCAGTTCCGGATTCAACGCACGTAGGAGTTCTATATTTATATCCTTGCATGCCTCTACTACCTGATTAAAATGAATGTTTTTATGTACATGTACGGTATCTGTTCCCTCCGGATATTGATCCATTTCCATAGGTGTGATATGATGCTCACAATAATAAGTCATAATGTAATTGGCTGCAATGAATGCTGGCACATATCCTCTGGTTTCTCTCGGCAGATAACTATAAATCTCCCAATAATCTGTCTTTCCACCCGCACGTTTAATCGCCTTATTCACGGTTCCGGGACCACAATTATATGCCGCCAAAACCAAATGCCAATCATTGTATATACCATACAAATCTTTCAAGTAACGTGCCGCCGCTCTGGAAGACTTGAAAGGATCTCTACGCTCGTCCATCAAACTATTATTTTCCAAGCCATAGCTTTGTCCTGTACGTAACATAAACTGCCAAAGCCCAACAGCACCTTGTCTGGAAGTTGCAGTAGGATTCATAGCAGATTCTATTACGGGAAGATATTTCAGCTCATTGGGCAAGTTATACAAATCCAGAGCTTCTTCTATCATAGGCATATATAGATTTCCTGCAGTAAGCATAAAAGCTACTTTATTGCGCAGTCTGTTGGCGTAAGCATCTATAAATCCTCTTACTACACTATTGTAGGGCATTTCTATCACAGCCGGAATCCGTTTCAAACGTTCTCTGTAGACTTCATCACTTACGATAGGTGCTGTATCAAAATCTCCACAATCTTTTGATGCTTTGATGTAACGTTTCGCCAACCAACTTTTATAAAGACTGTCCATAGAGGACTGCATACCCTCTGGCAAATCTATGGTTTCTTGCTCCCCTTTAGAAGAATTGACTGTGATACTTTGCTGTGCTACTGCAGTGAGTGTTAAGCAAGCGAATAAGAAACTGATATAAATTCTTTTCATTGTGTTTGTGTTCAAAAATTGATGGTACATTTTAGCCCTAATCCTTGCGATTCGTAAGGTCTTTGAGGGTCTGCATAAAATAGTGTAGGTGCTACAGTCATACTCAAATCCGAAGATATATCAAAGTCCGAGAGTTCTGCATCTACATACGCATCTATCACAGAAAGCAAGTACACACCAATGGTTATAATGATACTCAAATCTCTCTGTCTCCGATAGATATCTTTTCGGCTTCGGAACAGCTCTTGATAGTAGGAAAGATTACTTTTTACATCTACGTGCGAAGGTAAAAAATCTTGATAACTTTTTCTGGTAGGATTATCGCTCATAATGTCTTGATAGGCTTGCGAGTAATCTTTGTACATATTGCTATTCCAAGAGACTGCATAAGCACAACCCACAAAACCACCATATATGATAGGTAATTTCCAATACTTCCTGTTATAGATTTGTCCTGCTCCCGGAAATACTAAAGCAAGCCACAACGCCTTTTGTGGCTTAGGTAGCCATTGTTCTTTGGGAAGTTTGAGAGGGGGAAGCGGAGCTTTGGAAAGAGAATCTTTTTGTTTGCCCAAATGAAGCGTATCCAGATTTATCAAAGCCTCATCTTGTGGCACGACAGAACGCTCACCTATCACCAAACTATCTTTTATTTGCTTTGCCCGAATACTATCTGTAGGAAGTGTGCGCTTCCTACGTTCTTTAGAACGCTGTGCTTGCACACTCAGTGTACAACAAAACAGAAGTGTCAGTACGCTCCAAATAATCTTCCTAATATAATGAGAGGTATTCAAAATAATACTTAGCGAATGGTCTTGTCCAATAAATCTATAATACGTGCCAAATCTTCATCGTTTGAAAAAGGAATCGTAATACGCCCTTTCCCTTTCTCGGTTTGAGAAAGGCTTACTTTGGTTCCAAAACGAGAAGTCAATTGCTTCTGTAAATCCTGATATGCAGAAGAAAGTGGCGCACTTTTCTTGCTCAAACGTTTAGCCCCTACTTGAACCGTTTCTCCTGTAGCCAATGCCTTTGCCAATTCTTCTACCTTACGTACCGAATACTTTTCCTTGAGCAATTCCTGAAAAAGCCCCAACTGTATTTGTGGATCATCTATGGTGAGCAACGCACGTGCGTGTCCCATATCTATAGATTTATTCTTTAGTGCTATCTGTATAGGAGCAGGTAGTTTGAGTAAGCGTAGATAGTTTGTAACCGTAGCGCGTTTCTTTCCTACCCGTTCACTCAGCTTTTCCTGTGTCATACCCGGTTGCTCCAATAGTTGCTGATATGCCAAGGCTATTTCCAAAGAATTAAGATCTTCACGCTGGATATTCTCTACCAGTGCCATCTCCATCACATTATCATCGTCTGCGGTGCGAATGTAGGCTGGTATAGATTTTAACCCTACACGTTGCGATGCTCTAAAACGACGTTCTCCTGCAATAATCTGGTAGGTTCCGTCTTCCATCTTGCGCAAAGTAATAGGTTGTATAATACCTATCTCTGCTATAGAATCTGCTAATTCTTGGAGGGCATCTTCATCAAATTCACGTCGTGGCTGATTAGGGTTTCGTACAATGCGACTCAATTCTACTTCACTGATGGAAGAGCCTGAAGTAGTTACTTCTTCTTTTGCAGAAATGAGAGCATCTAATCCTCTACCCAATGCGTATTTTTTCTGAACTGCCATGAGATGATTTATTTTTGGTTCTTGGTAATGATTTCTTGTGCCAATGCTAAGTGGTTCTTTGCTCCTGTAGAATCTGCATCGTAAAGAATAGCGGGAATACCGTGGCTGGGTGCTTCGCTCAACTTCACGTTACGCTGAATTATAGTCTTGAAAACAAGTTCTTGGAAATGTCTTTTTACTTCATCGTAAATCTGATTAGCAAGGCGCAAACGAGAATCATACATAGTAAGTAAAAAGCCTTCTATGTCTAACTCTGTATTGAGTCTGCTCTTTATGATCTTGATCGTATTCAAAAGCTTACTGATACCTTCCAAAGCGAAATACTCACATTGCACCGGTATAATTACAGAGTCTGCTGCTGTAAGCGAATTGATCGTGATAAGTCCCAGAGAAGGAGAACAGTCTATCAATATAAAATCATAATCGTCTTTTATGGAGCTCAATGCTTTCTTCAGTACATTTTCTCGTTCCTCTACATGAAGCATTTCTATTTCTGCTCCTACCAAATTGATATGAGAAGGTATAATATCCAACCCGTCTATATCTGTAGTATAAACAGCCTCTTTTATATCATTTCCATTGATAAGGCATTCGTAAATAGAACAATCTACCTGTTTGAGGTCTACCCCCAAACCTGAAGAAGCATTGGCTTGTGGGTCTGCATCTATCACTAAGACTTTCTTTTCCAATGTAGCCAGTGAAGCAGCCAAATTTATAGTGGTAGTGGTCTTCCCCACTCCTCCTTTCTGATTTGCCAAAGCGATTATTTTACCCATAAGTCTTCTTTCTTGTGAAACTGCGAAAGTAATAAAGAATCATTGATATTTCCTTACTTCTTATTTATATTTTATATTGATTAAAAGAGAATGACAAGTACATCTTACCTGTTTATTCTTCTGTGTATCTCTCTATGGTTTGCTTACGATCCGGACCTACAGAAACGAACTTAATTGGTGTTTCCAACTCTTCTTCCAAGAAGTCCAAGTAAGCATTAAATTCTTCCGGAAATTCATTCTCATCGGTGAGTTTGGTAAGGTCTGTCTGCCAACCAGGAAGTTCTACATAAACAGGCTCTACTCCTTCTGTAACATCGTAAGGGAAGTAGTCTATTATTTCTCCATTTACCTTATAAGCTACACAAGCCTTGATGGTATCAAAAGTATCCAAGACATCACTCTTCATAAGGATAAGTTGTGTTACACCATTGACCATAATAGCATATTTCAGAGCTACTAAATCTACCCAGCCGCAACGTCTTTCTCTACCGGTTACCGCACCATATTCGTGTCCTATATCTCTGAGTTTCTTTCCGGTTTCATCAAACAGTTCTGTAGGAAAAGGCCCACTTCCTACACGTGTACAGTAGGCTTTCATAATACCATAAACATCTCCTATTTTATTGGGACTGATACCCAATCCTGTACAAGCACCTGCACAAACCGTATTGGAAGAAGTTACGAAAGGATAAGAACCGAAATCTACGTCCAACATAGTGCCTTGTGCACCTTCGCAAAGCACCGTTTTTTCATTTTTAAGCATACGGTTTATCTCGTGTTCGCTGTCCACCAAATTGAAAGTCTTAAGGTATTCCACAGCAGACAGCCATTCTTTTTCCGCTTCGGTTATGTCATATTCGTACTGTAAACTTCTAAGAATAGCCTCGTGGCGTGCCTTGGCTGCTTGATATTTTTCTTCAAAGTGATGCAAGATATCTCCTACTCTCACACCGGTTCTGTTTACTTTATCTGTATAAGTAGGTCCTATCCCTTTCCCTGTAGTACCTACTTTTCCACTTCCTTTGGCAGCTTCGTAGGCTGCGTCCAATGCCCTATGTGTAGGAAGTATAAGATGCGCTTTCTTGGATATGTACAATCGTTCTTTCAGTGGGTGTCCGGAAGCTTCCAAAGCTTCTGCTTCTGCCTTAAACAGAGCAGGATCCAGCACAACACCATTTCCTATGATGTTTATTTTGTCTCCTTGAAAGATTCCCGAAGGAATAGAACGAAGGACGTATTTTTCCCCTTCAAACTCCAATGTATGTCCGGCATTAGGACCTCCTTGAAAACGTGCTATCACATCATAACGCGGAGTTAAAACGTCTACCACTTTTCCTTTTCCCTCGTCGCCCCATTGCAACCCTAATAGTACATCTACTTTCATCTTTCTTTCATTTGTTGTTTTGTTTTTTTCTTTGTCAGCTTTCTTTTACAAGCACTACACATTCCATATATATATAAGGAATAATGAGAGGCTGTAAAATTTCTTACTTTGGCATTCGTGATGGCACGCTGTAAATAAGGGTCTTCAAATTCTGTTACCTTACCACAAGACGTGCATATAGTATGATGATGTGTTTCATTATTGTAAGCACGTTCATACTGAGAAGTATTCCCGAACTGATGTTTCAGAACTAACCCCGCATTGATAAATAACATAATAGAATTGTACAAGGTAGCTCTGCTTACTCTGAAACGTTTCCCTTCTGCCATACTTTTATACAGACTATCTATATCAAAATGTCCATCGGAAGAATAGATGGTGTCCAATATAGCATACCGCTCGGGCGTTTTTCTACGTCCGTGCTTCTGCAAGTAGTCTGTGAGTATATTACGCACATTCTCTCTTATTTCGTCTGTCATTTCTTTAATGGTTTGAGACTTCAAAGGTATTTCTTTTCCTCGAAAATAGCTAAAAAAGAAACTACTGTTTTGCACTTTCACTCGTGGAGGAAAAGAGGATAAAGATAGTTTCTTACCTATGCAAAATACAGCCTGCCATCTCCTATTTAATAATGAAAGGCATACTCCTATTATGAGTATGCCTTTCATTATTGCTTATCTTTGGCATCAGTGCTTATTGAACTCCGGCATCATAAAAACCTTTGCGCAAAGCCACTTTACCTATTTCATCGGCTGTTACAGTAAGAGGTTTTGCATTGGGACGATGCACAGTATAAGTTCCATTACCATTGCTACGGAAGAGAGGTACGAGTTTTTCTCCCTCACGAACGTTCCATGTTTGAGTTTCTTTTTCATACACGAGCGAGAGTTCTTTTCCTTCTTCTCCTTTTCTACTGATAGTATAACCGTCTTCTCTTGTAGCAATGAGATAATCGTGTCCGTCTTTACCTTTTACTTCCTTTGTGCCTAGCTGTGCTGTAACCGGATTTTCTCCACTCCAAAATTCCACAGAGTTGAGAACCAAGATATCTGCCAAGTAAGCCACAGGATATACCGGTATAATGTGGAAAGCCAAGAAAACTATTTCATTAGCAAACTTATTTCCTACACCAGCATTCCAGTTTCTTAAGTTATTCCAAAGCCCAAAAGAGCCTATACAAGAAGAGAGGGTCAAGCCTCCTACGACCAAGGCCGCTACATACATTCTAATCTTTCTCATTTACTTGCTTTTTAATTTATTTCCATGAGCAAAGGTATATATTCCATAAGTTCCTCTACTATCTTTTATCCCAAAACTGCACATAATCTTTACCGCAAAAGAGATTCCTTTTCTTAAAATACACTATTATAAAAGAGAAGTAACCCTCACTATCTATAAACTTCCATTGAAGTCTATATAAATCATACTTTGGTTTACATAAACTTCCTCCGAAGTCTACATAAACCTAACTAAGGAACAAAATAATAGTAATAAAGCCAACATCATTATGAAAAGCCTAAAAACACAAGTATTGCATAGCAGCAGTATGTACACCACTCCTTCATCTTATTTTTCAAGAGTTTATTCATAACAGGGCTCTCCTACAAACTTATGATCAAAACAAAGAGAGAAAGAAGAATAGGCAACAAGATAAATATCTATAAAATAGGTATTGAGTTGCCATAAATCTCCTCTACAAAACTACAATCTTACACCAAGACAAGTAGGTTTTTCTCACTAAGAGCCTCATTTCTTAACGTATGACTATACAAAAACGTGGTACTTATTGAATACTTCCCGAAAAAGTTTCTGTATTTTTGCACATTCAGAATAGCATATAAACAAATAAAAGATGATAAAGATAACATTCCCAGATGGCTCTGTTCGTGAATATCATGAAGGAGTAACCGGCTTAGAAATAGCAGAAAGCATCAGTTCACGCTTAGCGCAAGATGTCTTAGCATGTAGTGTAAATGGAACCACCTACGATTTAAGTCGCCCCATCACCACAGACGCAGAGTTTGTGCTTTACAAGTGGGAAGACAAAGAGGGTAAGCATGCTTTTTGGCATACCAGTGCCCACTTATTGGCAGAAGCACTTCAGGAGCTTTATCCGGGTATTCAGTTTGGTATCGGTCCTGCTATAGAAAATGGTTTTTATTATGATGTGGATCCGGGAGAAGCTATCATCAGAGAAAGCGACCTTCCTACCATAGAGAAGAAAATGATAGAATTGGCCACTCGCAAAGAAAATCTTGTACGCACTTCTATTTCCAAAGCAGAAGCTCTCAAGATGTTCGATGAGCGTGGAGAAACTTATAAGTGCGAGCTTATCTCAGAATTAGCAGACGGCACCATCACTACCTATACACAAGGTGCATTCACAGACCTTTGTCGTGGTCCTCACTTGATCAACACTGCTCCTATCAAGGCTATCAAACTGCTTTCCGTAGCAGGAGCTTACTGGCGTGGACAGGAAGATCGTAAGCAGATGACACGTATCTATGGTATCACATTCCCTAAGAAAAAATTATTGGACGAATACCTCGTACTGCTGGAAGAAGCCAAGAAACGCGACCACAGAAAAATAGGAAAGGAAATGGACTTGTTTATGTTCTCGGACACTGTAGGAAAAGGTCTTCCTATGTGGTTACCCAAAGGAACAGCACTACGTCTCCGCCTACAAGAATTCTTGCGTCGCATTCAGGCTCGTCATGACTATCAAGAAGTAATGTGTCCGCCTATCGGTAACAAACAGCTTTACATCACTTCCGGACACTATGCCAAATATGGTAAGGACGCATTCCAACCTATACATACACCTGAAGAAGGAGAAGAGTACTTCCTCAAACCTATGAACTGTCCTCACCACTGTATGATCTACAAGAACACCCCACGTTCTTACAGAGATCTACCTTTACGTTTGGCAGAATTCGGTACTGTATGTCGCTATGAACAGAGTGGAGAGCTACACGGTCTTACTCGTGTACGTAGCTTCACACAAGACGATGCTCACATATTCTGTAGACCGGATCAAGTAAAAGAAGAGTTCGTGCGAGTGATGGACATTATCTCTATCGTGTTTGAAGCGATGAATTTTGAAAATTTCGAAGCTCAAATCTCTCTCCGCGATAAGGTCAACAGAGAAAAATACATCGGTAGTGATGAAAACTGGGACAAAGCAGAACAAGCCATCGTAGAAGCCTGTGAAGAAAAAGGTCTCAAAGCCGTAATAGAATATGGAGAAGCCGCTTTCTATGGTCCTAAGTTAGACTTCATGGTGAAAGATGCACTCGGACGCCGTTGGCAATTGGGAACAATCCAAGTAGACTACAACTTGCCGGAAAGATTCAAGTTGGAGTATATGGGTTCCGACAATCAGAAACACCAGCCTGTTATGATTCACCGTGCACCATTCGGGTCTATGGAACGCTTCGTAGCCGTGCTGATAGAACATACCGCAGGAAAATTCCCACTATGGCTTACACCGGACCAAGTAGCCATCTTGCCTATCTCCGACAAATACAATGACTATGCACACGAAGTACGTATGCTCCTCCGCAAATACGATATTCGTGCCAACGTAGATGACAGAAACGAAAAGATCGGTCGCAAAATACGAGACAATGAAATGAATCGTATCCCTTATATGCTCATCGTAGGAGAAAAAGAAGCCGAAGAGAAGAAAGTTTCTGTCCGTAAACAAGGTTCAGGAGATCAAGGAACTATACCTGTAGAAGAGTTCGCAAAAAATATAGCAGAAGAAATAGATAATATGATAAATAAGTGGTAAGTTTGCACCCGATTTGGGTGTAAACCTATTCACTAAAAAGAAATTAGATAAAATAACAGACAAACAAGCGCAAAAAACTGGATGAAAAACGAAAAATTAAAGGACCAACATCGCATCAACGAACAAATACGTTCTAAAGAAGTCCGCATAGTAGGAGATGATATGGAGTCTTCAGTCTACCCCATAGCACAAGCCCTAAAAATGGCAGAAGAACGAGACGCAGACTTGGTCGAAATTTCCCCTAATGCCAATCCGCCTGTTTGTAGGATTATAGAATACTCTAAGTTTCTTTATCAGCTCAAGAAAAGACAAAAAGAGCAAAAGGCTAAACAGGTAAAAGTGAATGTCAAAGAAATACGCTTCGGACCTCAAACAGACGAGCATGACTATAACTTCAAACTGAAACACGCAAAAGGCTTCCTTGAAGATGGAGACAAAGTAAAAGCTTACGTATTCTTCAAAGGACGCTCTATTCTCTTCAAAGAACAAGGTGAAGTATTGTTGCTAAGATTTGCAAACGATTTGGAAGAAATAGCCAAAGTAGAACAAATGCCTATTTTGGAAGGAAAGAAAATGATCATCTTCCTTGCTCCCAAAAAGCCGGCATCTCCGAAGAAAGTGGTAGCACCATCTAAGCCTGCAAAAGAAAAGGAAGAAAAAAAACAAGCAGAATAAAACAACTACGCGCCAAGGTATAGTGCGTACTGTATATATAGTAATAATAATAAACAACAAACTAAGATGCCAAAGATCAAAACTAACTCCGGTGCCAAAAAAAGATTCGCTCTTACCGGAACAGGTAAAATCAAAAGAAAGCACGCTTTTCACAGTCATATCTTGACTAAGAAAACAAAGAAGAGAAAAAGAAACCTTGTACACACAGGCTTGGTAGACACAAGCAATGTATCACAAGTAAAAGAACTTCTCTGCTTGAAGTAATTCTAAGAGAAAGCGTAACATTATTACCAATTTTATAAACCGAATGATTAGCCCTAAGACCGATTTAAACATCGGCGCTAACAGTCAAAAAGAAGAATAAAACTATGCCAAGATCAGTAAATCATGTTGCTTCAAGAGCAAAAAGAAAGAAAATTTTAGGTTTAACCAGAGGATACTTCGGCGCACGTAAAAACGTGTGGACAGTAGCCAAAAACACTTGGGAAAAAGGTTTAACCTATGCTTACCGCGATCGTAAAAATAAGAAACGTAACTTCCGCGCACTTTGGATACAACGTATTAACGCTGCTGCACGTTTAGAAGGTCTTTCCTACTCTAAGCTTATGGGAGCATTACACAAAGCAGGTATTGAAATCAACAGAAAAGTACTTGCAGACCTCGCAGTAAACCACCCTGAAGCATTCAAAGCTATCGTAGCGAAAGTAAAATAACTTTCTACACGAACTTAACCATAAGAAAAGATGTATCTCTGTGGGAGATACATCTTTTTTTGTTTACAGACTCCTCAAAAAGAAATAATCTATATTACTTGCATTTACGAAAAAAAGCAGTTTAATTTGTTGTAGTATTAACATTAACACAAAACACAAGTATGGCAAATAACGTAAAAGACATTGAAGGAGTAGGCGATGTATATGCAGAAAAACTAAATGCAGCAGGCATCAAAACCACAGCAGACTTATTGGAAAAAGGAAAAACAAAGAAAGGACGTATACAGATAGCAGAAGAAACTGGTATCAGTGAAAAGCTTATTTTGAAATGGGCTAATCACTCAGATTTATTCCGCATCAAAGGTATCGCAGGACAATTTGCTGAATTATTGGAAGCGGCTGGCGTAGACACTGTAAAAGAATTCCGTCATCGTGTTCCAGCTAACCTCCACGCAAAATTACTCACTACAAACGAAGCAAAAAACCTCTGCAATCGTGTGCCTTCTATCACAGAGTTAGAAAAGATGATAGCACAAGCTAAGGAATTAGAACCAATGATTACTTACTAATCTTCCTAAAGCAAAAAAAGATGCGCTACAAGTAAACATTTGTAGCGCATCTTTTTTATACCTATCTGCAAGTAAATGAGACAACAATCATTAAAAGCAGAACTGTAGCGTTAAAAGTAAAAAAAATATCACTCTATGAGAACAATCAATACTTTTTACCTTTATATTCGCACATCAAAATTGTTAATTAACTAATTTATTTAACTTAATATACAGCGTAAATTATGAAAAGAACAACCCAATTATTAGCAGGTGCATTGGCGATTGCTGTGGTAAGTTCTGCCGTAGCCGTAACTACCACTTACAGCCTCTTAAACAAAGGACAAGCGCACGCAAATGATTTTGAAAGCGAATTTCAAACTGCATCGGGTATGAGAACCAACCTTGCAGGCGGAACGGTCGCTCAACCTGTAGATTTAACTAATGCAGCAGAAAGTTCCCTCAATTCTGTGGTGCACATTATTTCTGTCCAACGTAGCAAAATTCAAACTATAGAATCACAACCGGATATTTTCGATTTCTTCTTTGGCAATGGTACAAACAGACAACAACAAATACGCACTCCAGAGCAAAAAGGATTTGGTTCCGGTGTCATCATTTCTACAGATGGCTACATCGTTACCAATAATCACGTGATAGATGGTGCAGACGAGATTTTAGTAAAACTACAAGACAGCAGAGAGCTCAAGGGACGTGTCATTGGCGCAGACCCAACATCGGACTTAGCACTTGTAAAGATAGAAGGAGATGATTTTCCTGCTATAATGATAGGCAACTCGGACGACTTAAAAGTAGGTGAATGGGTATTGGCTGTAGGAAACCCCTTCAATTTAGGCTCTACCGTTACAGCTGGTGTAGTCAGTGCTAAAGCACGCAATATAGATGCCAATCAGGTAGAATCCTTTATACAGACAGATGCCGCTATCAATCGTGGGAATAGTGGTGGCGCATTGGTAAATGTACGTGGAGAATTGGTAGGTATCAATGCAATGCTGGTATCCCCTACCGGTACTTATAGTGGTTATGGGTTTGCCATTCCTACCAGCATTATGACCAAGGTGGTAACAGACTTAAAGAAATATGGTACTGTACAACGTGCATTGCTCGGAATAACAGGAAGACCAATAGGTGTAGAAAGCTACCCTGATGAAATTCGCAAAGCACAAAAAGAATTGGGAACCAATGAAGGTATAGAGATATTGGAAATCACAGACAACAGCTCTGTAGACGGAGTACTGAAAGTGAAAGACGTAATTCAAGAAGTAGCCGGTCAGCGAATCAAGACAATGGGTGATCTGCAAGGTATACTGGCTAAATATCGTCCCGGCGACAAAATAAACATTAAAGTCTGGAGAGATAAAGCCACAAAGAGCTTTACTATCACACTGAAAAATGCACAAGGTACTACCAAGGTTGTCAAAAATGCAGATATGGAAATACTGGGTGCAGCTTTCAGACCTATTACAGACGAGACCAAACGAGAACTGAATCTGGGATATGGTATAGAAGTAACAGGAGTGGAAAAAGGCAAAATGAGCGATAGTGGCATCAGAAAAGGTTTTATTATCCTAAAAGCCAACGGAGAACAAATAAAGTCCGTAAAAGACTTAGAAACTGTAATGAAACAAGCATCGCAATCTCCGGAACAAGTACTATTCTTATCGGGTGTTTATCCTTCCGGAAAACGTGCTAACTATGCCGTAGACCTTTCTCAAGAATAAGTACATAGAACCATATACAACAACAAAAGCGTGGCAAGGAAAATGAAGCTCCTTTGCCACGCTTTTTTATGAAAAGACTCTCCTACATTCTTTCTCATTATACAGCCACACTTCTACTTTACTCCAACTATACTTACATCACTATAAAACAAACTAACTTAAACCTAAGACCCGCTTCAAGCACTTTTCCGATTGCCACATAAAGGATTTTCATAATGTAACAGTGAAAATCGTAAAAAAAACGTCCAATCTATTGCACGATAAAAACTATTCACTACCTTTGCATCGCAATTGAGAGAAATTGCAGTTGCCCAGATGGCGGAATCGGTAGACGCGCTGGTCTCAAACACCAGTGGAGTAACATCCATCCCGGTTCGACCCCGGGTCTGGGTACTAATAAACCCTGATAATCGGCTGATTATCAGGGTCTTCTATTTCTGTAAGGCGTACTAAATGTATACTGAGCGACAAAAACAAGAATAGAGTGTACTTTTGTGGTTTTCATCCTTTCATCTTTATGATTTCTTAACTCTTATGCATTCTTTGCTGTCTTATTATTGCTGATGTTTTCTCGGAAAATGCAATTTCCACCTTATATTTGTATCTGAGAACAAATTTATATAAGGTACAGTTATGGAAAATCATATAGAAACCAATTTCAGAGAAATACAGAAGATATTAGATAGTTGCGTATCGCATGACTATAAAACTAAGGTTGATGCACTATTTTTAAAGAGTGAATATCTGACACAGGCTCAGCTAAAGGATTATTTGCGACAGGAAATTTTCCGTGTCTCTGAAAATATAGTAGCCATTCAGCAAAAATACCGTGTCGTGCGTGATATTGTACAGGATATGGATGTTCCCGATTTTTTATGGGAAAGCGGTTATTTTGAGGACTTGAACTCTGATGAGAGGAAAAAGTACATCGTTTTCCGCTGTTCTGATTTTGATATGGATGCATATTTGCATGAACCGTCTTGCTATGATGAACGGCTTCCCTATTTTTCCATCATCGTTAGCCTTGTGGTACTTTCCAAGTATTTGTACTGTCTGCAAGAGCAGGAGAGCAAATACTATACAGATTCTGTTACCACTAAAGAACAAGTCGTGCCAAAAGAAAAAGATGAAAGTGTAGAAACCACTCCAGCCAAGATTGTGGGTAAAAGCAATCCCTTCAAATCCACTTTGAAAGCCAATGAAATCAAACTTCTGACCGAATGTGTGAACGAAGCGAATATGTTTACTACTACTGTCAGCACCAAAATACTTACCGATTTTTTCAACTGTAAGTTGGACGGTGTATT
>JALEQJ010000055.1 GCA_022764505.1 Phocaeicola sp.
AATCGGACAAAATTCACGCTCATACTATCATGATGCATAGTGTTCAAGCTCTTTACTGCAATTGAGATTGCCATTGAGATTGCTTGCGGATTTTAGGTTCTTTAGAAAAAGGACCACTACGTTCCAATTTCAAGGTAGAAATAGCTGCTGCAAACTTGCCGGCTTCTGTATAGCTTTTTCCTTTACTGCGCATATATAGATATCCTAAAACATAAGTATCTCCACAACCTGTAGTGTCTACCAGTTCTGTAGGAGGGTAGGCGGGTATCTCGTGAAACTCTCCATCTGCATAAATCAGAGAGCCATGACTTCCCAATGTAAGCAAAACTTCTTTTACACCCCATTCTGCCAATATACGTGCTGCCTTGCGTGGAGAGGTTTCTCCTGTAAGTATTTCTGCTTCGTGTTCATTTACTTTGAGGATATGTATATAGCGTAGTGCTTCACGCTTTTCTGTCCAGTCGCATGCTTTTACATCTGTACCTTGTACTTCTCTCAGATAACCTTGTGCATCTACAGAGAGTGTTCCTTTGGTAGATAGATATTGTATGAGTTCTATAGAAAAATCATCTGCCAAAAGACTTCCCAAATGGAAAAAGCGTGCTTCTTCGTGACGTAGTTTGTCTATAGTGAAAGGGTCTGCCTTAGCCAAGACACGTTGTGTCCTATGGTCGGGATTATCTCCATAAATGTTTTCAAAATAAACGGTATGCTCACTGGGTATTACGTCTACCTGAATACCTTTTTCTCTTAATTCATCTACAGCTTCGTACTGTGCCGGAGATAAGGAAGTAATGAGTTTATACTTCACACCTCCATCTAAATGAGAGAAAGCATGAGAAAAATAATAAGATGTTCCACCAGGCAGGTAGGTTGTCATTTGAGGAGTTACTATTTTATCGAGTGTGATGTGCCCTATACAGCAAATATCATTCATGAAAGTCTATAATTATCTTTTTGAGCGACAAAGATATACATTAAAGCATTTGCTTTCTGATTTCTTTTTGTCCTATATTTCGCTTTTTATAGCCCTTTTAGACAATAGAAGGCTTAAAATAAAAACGCTTTTCTTTCTATATCCCAAATCTTCTGTCGCTTCTTTAAGTAACTTTTACGCGTGAATTCACAATGTAAAAATAAAACTTACAACAGCTTAAAATTTTATTAGTTCTGTGGATTGTTCTTACAATAAAGAAGAGGCTGTGGTAAAATATATTAACCACAGCCTCTTCTTTATTGTAAAAAGAAATACGCTTCTTTATTATCCACCGAAATCGTCGAACATAATAGATTGTGGATCTACGCCCAAGCTGTCCAACATATTTTTCACTGCATTGGACATAGGACCGGGACCACACATATAGTATTCTATATCTTCCGGTGCTTCATGATTCTTCAGATAAGTTTCATAAATCACTTGGTGTACAAATCCCGGAGTATATTTCACTCCTGCTGCATCTGCTGCAGGGTCTGGGCGGTCTAATGCCAAGTGGAACTTAAAGTTAGGGAAATCTTTTTCTATTTGTAAGAAGTCTTCCAAGTAGAATACTTCATTGAGCGCACGTGCTCCATAGAAATAGTGCATTTCTCTATCTGTAGTATGGAGCGTCTTAGTCATATGCATAATTTGTGCGCGTAGTGGTGCCATACCGGCTCCACCACCTACCCATATCATTTCTTTCTTAGAGTCAAAGATTGGGTGGAAATCTCCATAAGGCCCACTCATAGTAACTTTATCTCCGGGTTTCAAGCTGAAGATATAAGAAGATGCGATACCGGGATTAACGTCCATAAAACCTGTTTGTGGTTTGGGTTTGAAAGGAGGAGTGGCAATACGCACGGTGAGCATAATACGATCTCCTTCTGCCGGATAGTTTGCCATAGAATAGGCACGTACAGTTTCTTCTGTATTGACACACTTCAAATCAAACAAACCAAATTGCTCCCAAGCTTTGGCGTAATCCTCGCCTATGAGAGATCTATCTATATCTTTACCGTAATCTATAGAAAATTTAGGTATTTTGATTTGTGCATAAGAACCGGGTAAAAAGTCCATATGTTCTCCGGGAGGCAGTGCTACGATAAATTCTTTGATGAAAGTAGCGACATTCTTATTGGAAATTACTTCGCATTCCCATTCTTTCACACCCATAACAGATTCGTCTATCTTGATAGACATATCTCCCTTGATCTTCACTTGGCAGCCTAAACGCCAATTATCCTTTTGTTGTTTTCTGCTGAAGTGTGGTACTTCCGAAGGTAAAATTTCTCCACCTCCTTCTGTTACTTGGCACTTGCACTGTCCACAAGAACCTTTTCCTCCACAAGCAGAAGACAGGTAGATATTGTTCACCGCCAAAGTATTGAGCAGTGTAGAACCGGATTCTACTTCTAAAGGAGTTTCATTGTTGATAGTCAGTTTTACGTTTCCAGATACAACTAAAAACTTCTTTGCAATAAGCAAGATAACCACCAATATCAAGATGATTACGAGGAATACCCCAATACTTGCTAAAATAAAATTCATATCCATTGTAGTACTTCCTCCTTATTATATATTCAAACCTGAGAAACACATAAATGCTATAGCCATCAAACCTACTACGATGAATGTAATACCTAAGCCACGTAGTGGTTTGGGTACGTCTGAGTAAGCCATTTTTTCACGGATAGCAGCCAATCCCACTATAGCCAATAACCAACCAATACCGGAGCCTAACGCATAAGATATAGCGTCCATAACGCTACCTATGTATTTAGGATCGGAAGGAGCAAGGTTAATACGTTGTTGCATAAAGAGAGAACCTCCCATAATGGCACAGTTCACAGCTATAAGTGGTAAGAAAATACCCAATGAAGCGTAAAGCGAAGGGCTAAAACGTTCCACTGCCATTTCTACCAATTGTACGATACCTGCTATCACAGCAATAAAGAGGATAAAGCTCAAGAAGCTTAAATCCATACCTAAGATACCATCGGCACCCAAAACTTTGGTCTGTAACAGATAGTTTACAGGGAGTGTTACTACCAGCACGAATATTACGGCTATACCCAATCCCATTGCTGTTTTTACATTCTTAGATACGGCAAGGTATGAACACATACCGAGGAAGAATGCAAAAATCATATTGTCCACAAAAATCGAACGGACCAATAAACTAAAAAAGTGTTCCATAATCGTCTGTCTGTTTTTGTTTAGTCTTCTTGTAATTCTTTATGCTTAGCACGTTGATACCAGATAAGGCAGGCTACTATGATCAGAGCCATAGGTGGCATAAGCATTAAACCATTATTCATATATCCCATTTCTTTCAAAGCATCGTAGTTTAAGATATTGAAGCCAAACAAGCTACCCGAACCAAGGAGTTCACGGAAAAATGCCACAAGTACTAAAATTTTTGCATATCCTAATCCATTACCGATGCCGTCTAAGCAAGATTCCCAAGGTCCGTTGGACATAGCGAAAGCTTCCAAACGTCCCATCAAGATACAGTTGGTAATGATAAGACCGATATACACAGATAACTGTACACTTACATCGTAAGCAAATGCTTTGAGAAGTTCACTCACGATGGTTACAAGCGCAGCTACTACTACGAGTTGCACGATGATACGAATACGATTGGGGATAGTCTTGCGTATCAATGAAATCACGACGTTTGAGAAAGCGGTAATGATGGTTACGGAAAGTCCCATCACTACGGCTGGTTCCAACTTTGCTGTTACTGCCAACGCCGAACAGATACCCAACACCTGCACAGTAACAGGGTTGTTGATACCTATGGGCGAAGCCAAAACATCTTTATTCTTTGCAGAAAATAATTGTCCCATATTTATGTTTTCTTTTTATTGTTGAGAGATGAGGAATTGGTTGTAGCCACTCATACTTTGTTTAAGCATAGCATCTACACCTTTTGAAGTAATGGTACTGCCGGAAATTCCGTCTACTTGATACGGCACATCTTCCGGTTGTACGCGTTTTTCTACTCCTATAGCGATAGAATCTCCTTTGAGTACTTTCTTGTTCTTGAAAGCAGATTGGAATTTTTCTCCAGCTATTTCTGCACCTAATCCCGGTGTTTCCGATGCGTGAGCGAAATAAGTACCGTAAATAGTAGTCTTGTCATCGTTCAGAGCTACATATCCCCAGATAGAACCCCAAAGTCCTACACCATAAACAGGAATCACATATTTTGTAGTACCGTCTACTTCGCAAACAAATAAGTGGTTGTTTTGGTTTTCTTTGTAATCTCTCTCAAAGTTGGTTACAAATCCTTTTGTATCATCGTAGGTTTGTAGGCTTCCATCTGCTTGTACCAACATATGTGCTTTGACTACTTTGTTATATTCGGCTTCTGCATCTGCGATACCTCTGATACCCAAAGAAGCAAGGATTTGTTTCTTGGTATCCAATTCTATGTTCTTGGTCTGTGTATCTCTCAATGAAGAATTCACAAATGCCAAGAGGAAAGCTACGATAACTACCATTACCGCGGCGTAGATAATTGTATATGAATTACTATTGGTATTCATGGTCGTTTCGTTTTATTTAGATTGAGTACTAAGACGTTTTGCACGGCGTGAGATGTTGCTTTCTACTACATAATAGTCTATGAGTGGTGCAAAGATGTTCATCAGCAATATAGCGAGCATCATACCTTCCGGATAACCGGGGTTGAGTACACGGATTACTATCGCCATAAAACCGATGAGGAGGCCATAGATGTACTTACCTGTATTGGTACGTGCTGCTGTAACCGGGTCTGTAGCCATAAATACAGCACCAAAGGCAAAACCTCCTAAACAAAGATGTTGCCACCAAGGCATCTGTGCCATAGCATTGGCTTCTGATCCGAATGTATTGAAGAGACAGCCAGCTACAGCACCTCCTAATACAACTGTGAGCATAATACGCCAGCTTGCTACACCGGTCCATAAAAGAAGAATAGCTCCTATTCCTATAGCGATAAGACTGGTTTCTCCGATGGAACCGGGAATCAATCCTGTTACCATATCCCACGAGAATTCAGGATAAGCACCGGTAGTACTGGTGGAGGCTTGCCCCAAAGCTGTAGCTGCTGTAAATCCATCTACATCTGCGCCCATACCTAAGATACTCTTGCCAGCTACCCATACTTGGTCTCCGGACATTTTAATAGGATAGGCAAAGAAAAGGAAGGCACGTGTAACGAGGGCAGGATTGAAGATGTTCATTCCGGTACCACCGAATACTTCTTTACAGAAGATGACAGAGAAAGCGGTAGCTACAGCGAGCATCCACAATGGGCAGTCCACAGGTACGATGAGGGGTATCAGCATACCGGAAACAAGGAATCCTTCTTGAATTTCCTCTTTTTTCCATTGCGCTACCATAAATTCTATACCCAAACCGACACCATAAGAAACAATGATTTTGGGCAATACAGCCAGGAATCCATACATAAAGAGTTCCATAAAGCTTCCTTCTATACCTGCTGCCTTGAAGTGTTGATAGCCTACATTATACATACCAAAGAGTAAAGCCGGTATCAAGGCTATCACTACGATAGACATAATACGTTTACTATCTATAGCGTCGTGAATATGTGTTCCGAGTTTTCTTGATGTAGCATTGGGTACGTATAAGAACGTCTCAAATCCATCAAAGACAGAACGAAAAGCTTGTAGTTTACCTCCTTCTTCAAAGTGAGGTTTTATCTTGTCCAGATAATTTCTTAATGCTTTCATTTATATTATATGTAATAAGTTTTCGTTTAGCACATTTCTTTGCGAAGCATATCTAAGCCATTGCGCACGATGCGTTGCAGTTCCATCTTGGAAGAACAAACAAACTCGCAGAGTGCAAAGTCTTCCGGTGCTACTTCGTAAATACCAAGTTTCTCCATACGGTCTATATCTCCTGCTATAATCGCTTTGATGAGATATTCGCTCAATATGTCCATAGGCAATACATTGTCATACTCGGCAGACATAATCATATGTCTTTCTCCTCCTTTGATACGAGCGTCCAGGGCATATTCTTTTTTACCAAGTAGCCAGCTAAAGTAAGAATGACTGGTACTGAACTGGTTCAAACGTGGCATAATCCAACCGAACATTTCGTGGTTATCATCTCCTTCCGGTATCACTGTAATTTGTCCGTGGAATGCACCGAGGAAGCCATCTGCATCTATTCTCTTTCCTGTGAGTGGGTTACCACTGATGTAACGAAGAGAAGTCTGCTTGTTTACTTGATTTTCCAATGCCGGAGTGATTTGTGCACCTGCTTTGAGTTTGCAGTAAGCCGGATTTTTTACTTCGGAACCTACTACAGCTACTAAACGTGTTTGATCTACTACTCCGGTAGCTACTACACGACCAATGAACAAGACTGTTTCCGCATTGAGTGTCCATACGGTTTCACCTTTATTTACCGGAGCGATATGATTGATTTGTACACCTGTGTTTCCTGCCGGGTGAGGACCATCAAATATATGCACAGTTACATTTTTTGCAGTGGTGAGTGCGGGAGAAGTTTGTTTTGCACTGATGCTGAGGTGTGTTGTTGCAATTTTGGAGAGTAGCGTTAAGCCTAATTGGAAATACTCTTCTTCTCCTTTCAACGCCAACTCAAAATCCGGTGCTAAGGGTGCACTGTCAAATCCTGTGATGAATATATCACGAGGTGCTATCGTAGGGTCTGCCACCACATCGTAAGGACGTTGTTTGATGAAAGCGAAAAGTCCCGTTTTCAGTAGTAACTCTTTGGCTGTAGTAGCATTTAAGCTATCTACTTTGGTCATACCGAAGTCCACATTCGTTTGGTTGGCATCTGGTTTAATACTTATGTATAATACCTTTCTACGCTCACCACGTACCACAGCTGTAATGGTACCACTCACTGGAGAAACGATTTTTAGTTCAGGGTGATTCTTGTCTACAAACAAAACATCTCCACCCTTCACAGCTTCTTGTTCTTTCACCATTACCTTTGGAGTAATGCCGGTAAAGTCTTCTGGGAAAATAGCATACATTTCCGGTGTCTTTACATAAAGAACTTCGGGCTTAGCCTTTCCTTGCAGGTTGATGTCTAATCCCTTGCGAAGTTTAATTACAGTTGACATATCAATTTTTAGGTTTTTAGATTACTTTTTTAAGTCGGACAAAGATAGAAAATAAAACATAAGGCAAAGACTAAAAAACACACATAATTACAGAAAGATTTCTTTAATATACCTCGTGTAGCTTAATTGTAAGCGTGAAATGAGCATAACCGATGGAAAAAACTATGGAAAGGCTATCCCAATAAGTTTATTTTTAGTTCAAGACAGCCAAAGTTGTAGACTTTGGTGCAAGTTTATAAAAACCACGTGCAAGTTTACATAGACTTCAATGGAAGTTTACATAAACTTCGGTACGGAATAGAGATTGGAAGTAACCAGTATACACAACGTGTGTGAGCGAATACACTTTGCACTATAATATCCCACTCCTTTGTTAATAGAGGATTGTCGGTTGGATTTTCTGCTAAAACTCCTCAATCAAAGTTCTTAAAAACTCAAAAACAAGCCTTATATTTGCACATTATATTAAATAGATATGGAATACAACTTTAGGTCAATAGAAGAAAAATGGCAAAGCCGTTGGGTGGAACAATCTACTTACAAAGTAGTAGAAGATGCCTCAAAAAGAAAATTCTACATTCTCAATATGTTTCCTTATCCTTCCGGAGCAGGATTGCACGTAGGACACCCATTGGGCTATATTGCCAGCGATATATATGCACGCTATAAACGTTTGCAGGGGTTTAATGTATTGAACCCTATGGGCTATGATGCTTATGGCTTGCCGGCAGAACAATATGCAATTCAGACCGGACAGCACCCGGCGATTACCACCAAAGAGAATATTTCAAGATATAGAAACCAATTGGACAAAATAGGCTTCAGCTTTGACTGGAGTAGGGAAGTACGCACTTGTGAGCCGGATTACTATCATTGGACACAGTGGGCTTTTCAGAAAATGTTCCGTAGTTATTATTGTCTCAAAACAGCACAAGCACGTCCTATAGAAGAACTTGTGGCACACTTGGAAACAAAAGGTACAGCAGGTTTGCAAGTGGCGTGTGGAGAAGAACTGCATTTTACTGCAGAAGCGTGGAGAGAGAAGATAGAACGCGAGCAACAGGAAATTCTTATGAATTATCGCATAGCTTACCTCGGAGAAACTATGGTAAACTGGTGTCCTGCATTGGGAACCGTGCTTGCCAATGATGAGGTAATAGATGGAGTTTCCGAACGTGGGGGACACCCTGTAGTGCAAAAGAAGATGCGTCAATGGTGCTTGCGTGTATCTGCTTATGCACAACGTTTATTAGATGGTTTGGATACCATAGACTGGACAGAATCTATCAAAGAAACACAGCGCAACTGGATAGGACGCTCGGAGGGAGCGGAAGTGCGCTTTCGTGTGAAAGACTCGGACGCAGAATTTACTATTTTTACTACTCGTGCAGATACTATGTTCGGGGTTACCTTTATGGTTTTGGCTCCGGAAAGCGAATTGGTAGATATGCTGACCACACCTGCTCAGGCAACTGCTGTAGCTGAATACTTGGAACGTACCAAGAAACGTACAGAGCGTGAACGCATAGCAGACAGAAAGGTTTCCGGAGTGTTCTCCGGGTCTTATGCCATCAATCCGCTCACAGGAGATACCGTACCAGTTTGGATCAGTGATTATGTATTGGCAGGCTATGGTACGGGAGCTATTATGGCAGTCCCGGCACATGACAGCAGAGATTATGCCTTCGCTCGTCATTTTGGTTTGCCTATTGTTCCTTTGGTAGAGGGTTGTGATGTAAGCGAAGAAAGTTTTGATGCCAAAGAAGGTGTCGTATGTAATTCTCCCAAAGCCGATGCTACACCTTATTGCGATTTGGTACTCAATGGACTCACCGTAAAAGAAGCCATCGCTCGTACCAAAGCCTATATAGAAGAAAAAGGTATAGGACGCGTGAAGGTGAATTATCGCCTGCGTGATGCTATTTTTAGTCGCCAGCGTTATTGGGGAGAACCTTTCCCGGTTTATTATAAAGAAGGTATGCCTTATATGATAGATGAGGACTGTCTGCCTTTGGAATTACCCGAAGTAGATAAATTTCTGCCTACGGAAACAGGAGAACCTCCATTGGGACACGCTACTTTATGGGCTTGGGACGAACAAAACAAACAAATAGTAACCAATACAACTATTAATCATCAGACTATATTTCCTTTGGAACTCAATACTATGCCGGGATTTGCAGGTTCCAGTGCTTATTTCTTGCGCTATATGAGTCCTAAAGATAGCGAACACCTTGTAGCACCTGCGGCTGTAGATTATTGGAAGTCTGTAGACCTTTATGTAGGAGGCTCGGAACACGCAACGGGACACCTTATCTATGCTCGTTTTTGGAATAAATTTTTGTTTGATATGGGCGTAGCTGTATCTGAAGAACCTTTCCAAAAATTGGTAAACCAAGGTATGATACAAGGGCGTAGTAATTTCGTATATCGTATCAAAGACACCAATACTTTTGTTTCTCTGGGTTTGAAAGACCAATACGAAGTAACTCCACTTCACGTAGATGTAAACATCGTATCCAATGATGTATTGGACGTGGAGGCTTTCAAAGCGTGGCGACCGGAATTTGCCAATGCAGAATTTGTTTTGGAGAATGGCAAGTATGTTTGTGGCTGGGCAGTAGAAAAGATGAGTAAATCTATGTACAACGTAGTAAATCCGGATGTTATTATAGAACGATATGGAGCGGATACACTACGTATGTATGAAATGTTCTTAGGACCTGTAGAACAAAGCAAACCTTGGGATACCAATGGTATAGATGGTGTACATAGATTCTTGCGTAAGCTGTGGAGCTTATTCTATAATCGCGAAGGAGAATTCTTGCCACAAGCAGGAGAGGCTACAAAAGACGAACTGAAGTCTATCCATAAATTGATTAAGAAAGTAACCGGAGATATAGAAAATTTCTCTTACAATACGTCTATCAGTGCTTTTATGATTTGCGTGAATGAACTTACCGCATTGAAATCTACCAATAAAGAAGTATTGGAACACTTGGTAGTGCTGTTGGCACCTTTTGCTCCTCACGTGGCAGAAGAATTGTATGAGCAGTTGGGACATAGCACCACTGTCTGCGATGCTACTTGGCCCGTATGCAATGAATCCTATTTGGTAGAAGATACCATCAATTATACCATTTCTTTCAATGGTAAAGCACGTTTTACATTGCCTTTTTCCGCAGATGCAGATAATGCTACCATAGAACAAACCGTATTGGCACACGAGTTAGCGCAGAAATGGATAGAAGGAAAAACTCCAAAGAAAATTATTATCGTACCTAAAAAAATAGTAAATATCGTACTCTAAATTTCATCTCTATGAACACACAAAGTAAAAGCCACATAAGTCGCACCATACAAGATTACTTGGTGATAACAATAGGTTTGCTCTGCTATTCCTTAGGCTGGGTGCTATTCTTGCTTCCTTATGAAATAGCTACAGGGGGGACTTCCGGTATTTGCGCTATTATAGAATATAGTACAGGGTTTGAAATGCAATGGTCTTATCTTATCCTAAATGCTGTTCTACTTGTGATAGGTGTCATCGTATTAGGTCCTAAAATAGGTCTCAAAACACTTTACGGTATAGGTATGGTAACCTTACTGATGGACGTGTTACGAATATGGATGGCAGATGCGAACGGGCAATTACCACAACTATTGGGTCCTGGTCAAGACTTTATGGCTTGTCTTTGGGGAGCTGGCTTCTTAGGCTTCGGTATGGGGCTTATTTTTGTGAGAAATGGTAGTACGGGAGGTACAGACATCATCGCCTTGATAGTGAACAAGTATAAGAACATTTCTTTAGGACAAATGATGATGGTATGTGATGTGGTGATTATCTCTTCTTGTTACTTCTTGTTCCACGATTGGAAGCGAGTCTTATTTGGTTTTACAGTTCTATTTGTGATGGGCTTTGTGATAGATCATATTATCAATAGAAGTAAGCAGTCTGTACAGTTCTTCATCTTTTCCAAAAAGTATGCAGAAGTGGCAGATGCCATCGCTACGAAAGCAGATAGAGGAGTTACACTTTTAGAAGGACAAGGTTGGTACAGCAAGCAATCTATTAAAGTAATTTTGGTGGTAGCGAGAGAAGATCGTAGTGTAGAAGTCTTCCGTCAAGTGAAGGATACAGATCCGGAAGCCTTTATCTCTTTGAGCAATGTAGAAGGCGTGTACGGAAAAGGTTTTGAACCGATAAAAATCAAGTAAACAAGTATGAGAAAATTAGTCTTCGCCACTAATAATGCACATAAGTTGGACGAAGTGCGCCAAATCTTGCAAGGAAAATGCGAAGTGCTGAGCTTGCAAGATATTGGTTGTGATGTAGATATTCCGGAAACAGCTACTACCCTTGAGGGTAATGCTCGTATTAAAGCACGATACGTCTATGAGCATTACGGCTACGATTGTTTTGCAGATGATACGGGCTTAGAAGTAGAGGCTTTGGAGGGTGCACCCGGTGTTTATTCAGCTCGTTATGCAGGTGGAGAAGGACATAACTCTGAAGCCAATATGCAGAAACTGCTGACGGAAATGGTCAATATAAAAAATCGTTCCGCACAGTTCCGCACAGCTATTTGTCTGATAGAACAGGGAGAAGAACACTTCTTTGAAGGAGTTGTGAAAGGGCATATCTTAGAAGCAAGGAGAGGGGATCAAGGATTTGGCTATGATCCTATATTCTCTCCGGAAGACAGTGGTAGAAGTTTTGCAGAGATGAGTGGTGCAGAAAAAAACCGCATCAGCCATAGAGGCCGTGCGGTAGAAGCTCTTTGTGCTTATCTTGCTCGGTAATAATAATCAAATAGGTAGCCCGAAGTATTTCATAGCTACTACTACTCCCTCTTCTTCTACGGGGAGTGTAACGTGATCTGCTTGGGCTTTCAACTGTTCCGATGCACTTCCCATAGCTATTCCTATTCCGGCAGTTTTGATCATCTCAATGTCGTTTCCTCCATCGCCGAACGCCATAGTTTCTTTCATATCTATACCGAAGTATTGGCAGAGAATTTCCATAGCTTTGGCTTTATTGTTTCCACGCGCTATGATGTCTGTAAATTCCGGATGCCACCTCATAGATTCGGAATTGGGTAAGACTTCATTGAAAATATAATCATCTTGTGTGTAAGGAAAGTAGCCCATCAGCTGGAAGACCTCTGTTTCCAATGAATAGGAGAGAGGGCGTATGGGAGGGATTTGTATATCAAACACTTTGGCAAGTCTTTCTACAGTCTCGTCTACTCTATTGATGAACCAACTGTTTTCTTCTATATAGGCGAAGGGTATTTTCAGCTCTTCGTCCTTTTCTATGATGCATTGTAGATCTTCTTTTGCAAGACAATCTTTGTAGAGTTCTGTACCATCCGGTAGATAGCACGATGCACCATTCAGGGTAATGTATCCGTCCAATTCTATATCGGTGATAGGGTCTAATAACAGTTTAGGGCGTCCTGTAGCTGCGAATACTTTATAGCCTTTTTGGCGAAGTTTCTGTATGGCTTGTAGAGAGGGGTCAGATATTTTATGTGTATCAAAAGGAAGCAAGGTTCCATCTATATCTAAAAATATGGCTTTTGTCATTCGGTGTATTTGCTTAATTGTATTGTGGCGCAAAAGTACAAAGAAAAGCCCGAAGTAGCATTATGTTGTTACTTCGGGCTTTGTTTAACTGGAAAATACAAGTATGTTTTTTCTATCTTATTTTTTCTTTTTTGCGACTTGTTTTGCTTTCTTTTCTACCATTTTGTCCCATACTTTCCAAGCTTTTTCGGCTTTAGCTTTGAGGGTAGCAGTAGCTTCTTCTGCCGCTTTGAGGCTTTCTGCTTCTTCTTCAGGGGTAGCATAAGCGTGCTTGTAGCTT
This sequence comes from Phocaeicola sp., assembly GCA_022764505.1. Lineage (GTDB taxonomy): Bacteria > Bacteroidota > Bacteroidia > Bacteroidales > Bacteroidaceae > Phocaeicola. The sequence goes on from JALEQJ010000055.1 coordinate 12,973, forward strand.
TTTTCTACATTCCAATATCCACGTGTGAAGTCTGGGAATGCTACAGGAGCAGAGTTATTATCCATAGAGATAGAGCCAAGTTCTGCCAAAGCACACCATTCTGCCAAGTCATATACGTCCATATCCAAAGGAAGACCATTTTGCAAGCAATATACAAGGCGAGCGTCCATAATAAAGTCCATACCTCCGTGTCCACCTACTTTCTTAGCCATTTCTCCATATTTCATTAAGATAGGGTGATGATATTTTTCTACCAAAGCATCTGCTTCTGCTTTGGGCAAGAAGCTGTGTGTATCCAAGTTGTCCACTTGAGGTTGTACTCCGGATTCCTTGAGCTGACTTGCATCTAATGCAAATCCTTGTACCGGATATTTGTTTGCGAAACCTCTTGTACCGGTAAGTTGGAATAAGCGATTGTAAGGCTGTGGGTTCATCACGTTGTGCTGAATTTCTATCACTTTCCCGTTTTCTGTACGCATAAGGGTTGTGGTTTGATCACCATTGCGGAAATTTTCGCATTTTTCACCGGTCATCATTTCTACCAATTCTTTTCCGTGGAAAGAATCTGTATCCATAGCTACCAATGTCTTGATGCGATCTCCACGGTGTATATTCATAGCTTGGGCTACAGGACCTAAGCCGTGTGTAGCATAAACATCTCCACGGTGTTCCATATTATAACGCAAACGCCAACCGAGCTTATCGTCTTTGCCTGTTTTCCAATAGTGCTTCCAGAACTCGTCCAAATTGTGGATATATGCACCTTGTCCACGTACGATTTCTCCGAATACACCTTTTTGTGCCATATTTAAGGCATTCATCTCAAACCAGTCATAACAGCAGTTTTCCAAGATGAAACAGTGTTTACGTTTGCTTTCGCTTAAATTGATAAGATCCCAGCAGTCTGCCAAAGTCATTGCAGATGGAACTTCTATCGCCGCATGCTTATTGTGTTCCATTGCGAATTTTGCCATAGGTGCATGGTGCAACCAATCTGCTGCTATGTAAACGAGGTCTATGTCTTCTCTTTTACAAAGTTCTTCATATCCCTTTTCTCCGGAATAAATAGCTGCCGGAGGGAGATTGGCTTTGCGTAAATAATCTTGACATTTTACAGCGCGTTTTTCGTCATAATCACAGAGAGCCACAATTTCTACACCGGGAATGTATGTGAAACGTTCTACTGCACTGACACCACGCATTCCTAAGCCAATGAAGCCTACACGTACCACTTTCATTTTTGGTACAGTGAGTCCCAAAGCATGTTGTTGTCCCGCAGGACGTTCCGGAGTATCTACTACTATAGTAGCTTTATGGAATTGGTATCCTGTTCCATAAGGAGAAACACCACGTTCGCTTTGTGCCAAAGCCGGCAATGACAAGGCGCAAACAGCGATTGTCGTCCCAATAAATTTCTGAAGTTTTCTCATCGTTTTTTATTAAATAGTTTTGATAATTGAATGAGTAAAAGTAAACAAATAAAATGAAAGCCTTTATACGTTTTCTTGCTTTTTTTGATGGTTATTGCGTAGTTTTTGTTTCTCATTTCTATTCTGTGCTTGAGTTTATATATTTTTCGATGCAGGTTTATATAAACTTAGATGGAAGTCTATATAAACCATACTTAAGTTTATAATAGCATTTTCTGCCGTACAGATTTCTGCATAAGCAGAATAAAAAGTATTCCTGCATAGATGGACTTACATCTTTCTGAAATATGGATATCCGAAGGAATGCAGGTGCAAAAGGGGGTGTGCAACAAAAGAAAAGCTTAATTTTGTGAATGTATAATGTAGATTGATGTAAACTTTGATAAGTTCACCCATTATGAAAGAATTAAAATGCCCCAAATGCCATAATGTTTTTACGGTAGATGAAGCAGATTATGCTTCTATCCTACAGCAGGTAAGAAACACAGCTTTCCAAGAAGAAATAGAACAGCGCATGGCAGTTTTGCATAAACAATACTCGGCAGAGCAGAGAGCACGTGCTGTGGAGGAGGAAAAAAGATATGCTATGCAAATAACGAAGAAAGAAGAAGAGATTTTCCAACTTCGGACTACGCTGAAAAATCTTTCCGAAAAAACTGAATTGGAACATTCGGCTACTTTGGCAAAGAAGAATCAAGAGATAGAGATGCTCAATGCTACAATCAGACAATATGCAGATAAACAGCAAATAGCAGTATTGGAAGAACGTCAGAAGGCACAAGAATTACTGAAAGAGAAGGATACGGCTATTACGATATTGGAGAATAGAATTAATGTAGCTGCTGACCAAGAAAAACTCAAAGAACAAGCTCTGAAAGAACAGTTTGAAAAGGAACTCAAGCAAAAAGATGAATTGATTTCTTATTATAAAGATATGAAGTCCAAGCTCTCTACGAAGATGATAGGGGAAACTTTGGAACAACATTGCAGTACTCTCTTTAATACCTACTTGCGCCCATTACTTCCGTTTGCTTACTTTGAGAAAGATAACGATGCCAGAGAGGGGAGCAAAGGGGATTTTATCTTTAGAGATTACGATGCAGACGGTACGGAATATGTTTCCATTATGTTTGAGATGAAGAATGAAGCAGATGATACCATAGTGAAGCATAAAAACGAAGATTTTTTCAAGAAATTAGATGCAGACCGTAGAGCTAAGAAATGTGAGTTTGCAGTGCTTGTTTCGTTGTTGGAACAAGAAAATGAGTACTACAATACGGGTATCGTAGATGTTTCTCACAGGTACGAAAAGATGTATGTGATACGTCCGCAGTTCTTTTTACCGCTCATATCCTTACTCATACAGACTTCAAAAAAGAGTTTGGATTATAAACGGCAGTTGATGATAGCACAAAGCCAAAGCGTAGATGTTACGAATTTTGAGCAAAAACTGTTGGACTTTCAAGACCGTTTTGGTAAGAATTATCGTCTCGCCAGCGAGAAGTTTAAGAAAGCAATAGAGGAAATAGACAATACGATCAAGCACTTGCAGAAAACCAAAGAAGCCCTCTTGGGAAGTGAGAATAACCTGCGTCTTGCCAATGATAAGGCAGAGGAACTCACTATAAAGAAGCTCACATGGAACAATCCCACAATGAAAGCTAAGTTTGATGAAGCAAGAAAAGCCAAAGAGGAAGACTGAAACTTCTGTTATTTGCGCATAAATGAAACGGGTGTACCAAAGTTATCTTCGGTACACCCGTTTTCTTATAAAGTATGAAAACTAATCTACTATTCTACAGTCCAAGTATCATTAGTATCCAAAAGTTCGGAGAAGTTATGGTATTTCTTCTTTTGACTCACTTCTTCCAATTGTGCGTTGAGAGCTTCATCGTATGTAGGTGCTTCTACATCTCTTATTACTCCTAATGCAATAGGGAACTCAGGACCTTGCATCAGCGCAAGCTTTAGTTGGAGAGTATTGTCTTGGCAGTGCGCGTCGTGTATCAATATGTCTTTTTCTGTGATACCATTTTCTCCCAATTTAACCACTTTTAGACCGAAACCTTCCTGCATCAAGCCGAATTCATTGTCTTTACCGAACAAGAGCGGTTTGCCATGTTCTACATAAATAGCGTTTTGTAGGCGGTCTTCTTTCTTCGCTACAGCGTTGTGTGTACCATCATTGAAGATGACGCAGTTTTGTAATACTTCTATTACAGATGTTCCTTTATGCTTAGATGCTGCTTTGAGAACATCTACTGTAGGACCACCATCTATAGCAGCACAACGTGCAAAGAAACGACCACGTGCACCGAAACAGAGTTCTGCAGGGTAGAAAGGATCTTCTACAGTACCATAAGGAGAAGTCTTGCTTACAAATCCACGTGGAGAAGTAGGAGAGTATTGTCCTTTGGTAAGCCCGTAGATACGGTTGTTCAATAAAATGATATTGATGTCTACATTTCTGCGAATGCAATGAATGAAGTGGTTACCTCCGATAGCCAAAGCGTCTCCATCGCCGGAAACTTGCCAGATGGTAAGTTCGGGATTTGCCACTTTAACACCTGTAGAGATAGCAGCTGCACGTCCGTGAATAGTGTGCATACCATAGGTGTTCATATAATAAGGTAAGCGAGAAGAGCAACCAATACCCGAAATTACAGCAGTTTGATGAGGAGGAACTCCTATCTCTGCCAAAGCTTTATAAAATGAGTTTAAGAAAGCGTGGTCGCCACAACCTGGACACCAGCGTGGCTGTCCAAACTTAAAATCTTCTGGCGTATATGTGATAGTACTCATAGCTCTTATTCCTCCAAAATTTTAGTGAATGCTTCTATTAACTCTTCTTCTACGAAAGGCTGTCCGTTTACTTGATTGTATTGATGTAAGTGAACACCTTCTACCTTCATACGTAAATAGCCTGCTAATTGTCCCATGTTTTGTTCGGCTACGACAACTTTCTTGTGTCTGCGCAAAATTTCTTCTACTCCATGTGGAAGTGGGTTGATATATTTCAAGTGCATCAATGCGACTTTTTTGCCTTTTGCATTGAGACTTTCCATCGCAGAGTGTAAGTGTCCATATGTACCACCGAAACCTACAATGAGAAGATCTGCATCTTCGTGTCCTTCTATCTCTTGTTTAGGAAGTGAATCTGCGATTTTTGCTACTTTAGCCGCACGGAGTTGAGTCATCAATTGGTGGTTTTCCGGTTCTGTAGAAATCACGCCTGTGGCATTATCTTTTTCTAAACCTCCAATGCGATGCATAAATCCTTCTGTTCCAGGTACAGCCCAATAACGTGCTAAAGTGTCAGAATTACGTTGGTAAGGTGCCCAACTTTCTTTCATCTCTTCTTTCACATAAGGAGGACATATAGCCGGGTATTCTGCTATATTAGGTAGTTTCCATGCTCCGGAACCATTTGCGATGTAAGCATCTGTAAGGAGCACTACCGGAGTCATATGTTCCAATGCTATTTTTGCTGCAGTATAGGCAGCATCAAAGCAGTCTGTAGGGGACATAGCAGCTATGACCGGCATAGGGCTTTCTCCGTTTCTTCCGTAAAGTGCCTGAAGTAGATCTGTTTGTTCTGATTTTGTAGGAAGACCTGTAGAAGGACCTCCACGTTGTACATTTACGATCACTAAAGGAAGTTCTGTGATAACTGCCAAGTTCATAGCTTCGCTCTTCAAGCATACACCGGGTCCAGATGTGGTGGTGATAGCGAGGTTTCCTGCGAAAGAAGCACCTACAGCAGATGCACAACCTGCTATTTCGTCTTCACATTGCACTGTTTTTACTCCAAGTGATTTATGCTTCGCTAATTCGTGAAGTATGTCTGTAGCAGGCGTAATAGGATAAGAACCTAGATAGAGAGGTAAGTTGGCTTTTTCTGCTGCTGCAATGAAACCATAAGCGGTAGCCTTATTACCATTGATATCCATATAGCGACCTTTTGCTTTTTGCATTCTGCATGGAATGCGACAGCCCATAGAGATGCTTGCATGGGTGTTGGCACCATAGTTGTAACCATCGTAAAGTACTTTTACATTGGCATCTGCTACTTCTGGTTTCTTTGCGAATTTTTCGCGAATCAGTTTTTCGCCTATTTTGACATCTCTGTCGTATAACCAGCAAACCAAACCTAATGCAAACATATTTTTGGTACGGAGGATAGACTTGTTATCCAATCCACTGTCTTTCAAGCTTTCTTTACACATAGTGGTGATAGCAGCTTCTATCACTTCATTCTGAATGCCAAGTTCTTCAAATGGATTGTTTAGACTGAACTTAGCTTTTTCTAAATCACGCTTGCTGAAGGAGTCTGTATCTATGATGATTACACTTTGGCGTTTGCAATACTTATATTGCATCTTTAACGCTGCGGGATTCATCGCTACCAATACATCACACTTGTCTCCTGGTGTGAAGACTTTTTTGGAACCTACGTGAACTTGAAAGCCTGATACCCCCGAAAGAGAACCTTGCGGGGCACGGATATCAGCAGGATAGTCTGGGAATGTGCTGATGTCATTGCCGAGTGTAGCTGAAATGTTTGAAAACATATTTCCTGCTAATTGCATTCCATCTCCAGAGTCTCCAGAGAAACGAATTACCACATCGTCCAGCTCCTTGACAATTCTAACTTCTGCCATGATACTAAATTTTAGGTATAAAAATTATTTGTAATTGTGATGCAAAAGTGTGGAAGTTTACGATAGAAACAAAATAAAACAGGAAATTTTTTATTTGCAAACGACGTTTTGCTCAATTTATCCTCCTTTCTCTTGTAAAAATAGGAGAAGTGCTATACTTTTGTCAAAAATGCTCTCGTAGTTCAACGGATAGAATAGAAGTTTCCTAAACTTTTGATCCGAGTTCGATTCTCGGCGAGAGTACTTCATATAACAGAAGATGATACTTTTCTTCGGGTCTTGCGAAGGGTGTAATTTTCTTTCTCATTCACACAAAATAATATGATAAATCTTTCTCATTTGGGTATTGATGCTCTCAATGAAATGCAAGAAGCTATGTATGCTACAGCTATCAGGAGAGATACAGATGTGTTGTTGCTATCTCCTACGGGAACTGGAAAAACTTTAGCTTTTCTGTTGCCACTGCTTACACATCTGGAAGTAGAAAATCCGCAAGTACAAGCGGTGGTGATTACACCTACCCGAGAGCTGGCACAGCAGATAGAGATGGTATTCAAAAGTTTGAAAACTTCTTTTCGAGTATTGAGCTGTTATGGAGGAAGGTCTACGCATATGGAACATAAATTACTGAACGAAATAGCCCCTCATATATTGATAGCTACTCCCGGCAGACTTAAAGATCATATTGAAAAAGAGAATTTATCTCTATATGGTGTGAAAGTTCGTATAATAGATGAGTTTGACAAATGCCTTGAGTTGGGTTTTGAGGAGGAAATGCAATTCGTCTTTTCTGCTACGACATCTGCTTACGCTACTTATTTACTTTCTGCTACAGACTGTGCAGAAGTGCCCGGTTATATAAATATAGAGCGTTCTGTACGTTTAGACTTTCTACCTCAAACTGCAGACCATCTGGAGGAAAGAATACGTTATTATGAAGTTAAGTCGCCACAAAAAGATAAGTTGGAAACTCTCTTGGCATTGTTAAGTGATTTAGGTACGGAGCAGTCTATGGTCTTTGTGAACCATAGAGAGAGTGCAGAGAGGGTCTATCAATATCTTAAAAAGAAAGGAGCTCACGTGGCTCTTTTTCACGGCGGTTTGGATCAAGATTTGCGTGAAAAAGCCTTGTATAAATTTTCCGGAGGGAGTGTCGTAACACTGATCACTACAGACTTGGGTGCACGTGGCTTGGATTTACCGGACATTAAGCATATAGTGCACTATCATCTGCCTTTACAAAAAGATGCTTATATCCATCGGAATGGTCGTACAGCCCGCTGGGAGAATACAGGAAATGTGTATTTATTATTGGCTCCGGAAGAAACCCTGCCGAATTATATAGAAAATGCAATGGACACTTTTCCTTTGAATAGGGAAGAAACTCCCCATTTCCCTCTCCCTGTATGGTGCAGTGTATATATAGGAAGAGGAAAGAAAGACAAGATAAGCAAAGGAGATATAGCGGGATTTTTTATGAAGAAAGGGAACTTTTCTCCGGAAGATTTGGGACGAATAGATGTGCGAGATAGATACGCCTATATAGCTGTAAAAAGAAAAGGCATAGATAAGCGACTTGCACTCTTGCAAAAAGAAAAGCTAAAAGGTCAAAAAGTTCTGATAGAAAAGAGCCTATAATATCTCTATTGATTTGTCGTTTACACGAATCTTCTTTTCTGCAATCAGCTCGGATAAGGCGCGCGCCAAAGAAGGGCGTGCCACACCCATAATATTGGCTACTTCTTGCTGATTATGAATGCTTCCATACACTTGTATGTAGTTCAGTAGTCTGCCTTTGAGACCTTGTAAAGCAAATTCATTGAGCTTTTTAGACAGAAAGACAGCACGATCCGAAATTTCACGAATGAAGTCTTGCATCACAGAAATGTTCTCGTGCATAAACTCCAAAAAGCGTTGCCTGTCTATGCACAATACTTCGCAAAGGCTATCAGCTTCTACATTGACCGGAAATCTGTTATTTGTTCCAAAAATAAATGCAGGGGCTAAAATCTCCGGAGCATCTAATACATCTATGACCAACTGCTTTCCTTCATCGTTCTCCATATGTGCTTTTACTCGCCCCTTGTATAGTAAGTATAGAGATCTGCACGGATCACCCTGTAGTGCTATAAAATCTCCTTTCCGATACTTTTTTAAGCTATTGGGACTGTCTGCCAAGAAATTTTCTACAGTGGTTTTATCGCATTTTTTGAATAGTGAGATTTGAAGTAATGTTTCTACGTGATCCATATTTTATAATAATTCGTGGTCTGTGTAACAAATGTTACAGAAATACAGGAGCAGGTGCCTATATCTTTGCACAAAGAAAAAGAAAATCAACTAATAATCAACTTTATTATGGCAGAAAATATGTTTTGTTACCAATGCCAGGAAACAGCAAAAGGCACAGGTTGTACAGTGAAAGGTGTATGTGGAAAAACAAGTACTACATCTAACAATATGGACTTACTGCTTTTCGTGGTAAGAGGCGTGTCTATCATCACTACAGAGTTACGTAAAGCGGGAAGAACTATATCTCACCCAACCAATGCTTTCGTTACAGATGCGTTATTCTGTACCATTACCAATGCCAACTTTGATGATGAAAGTGTATTGGCACGTGTAGATGCAGGCTTGGCTTTGAGAGCGCAACTACAAGAAGAAGCAAAAGCAGCAGGTATCACATTGCCACAGGTAGAAGAGCTTACTTGGGACGGGAATAAAAGCACATATACAGCCATTGCTGCCAAGGTAGGTGTTTTGAGAGAAACAAACGAAGACCTTCGTTCACTTAAAGAACTTGCTATCTATGGTCTTAAAGGTATGGCTGCCTATCACGAACATGCTATGCGTCTTGGTTTTGAAAATGAAGAAGTACATGCTTTTATGCAAGACACACTGGCAAAAACAGCTACCAATGGGCTTTCTTTAGAAGAATGGATTGGTATAGTATTGAAAACAGGAGAAACCGGAGTACAAGCAATGGCACTTTTGGACAAAGCTAATACTACACGTTATGGTAATCCGGAAATTACAAAGGTAAATATTGGAGTAGGAAAGAATCCGGGTATCCTTATCAGTGGTCACGATTTGCATGATATGGAGCAACTTCTTGCACAGACCGAAGGAACAGGGGTTGATGTATATACACACAGTGAGATGCTTCCTGCACACTATTATCCGGCATTTAAGAAATACAAGCATTTCGTAGGAAACTATGGTAATGCATGGTGGAAACAGCGTGAAGAGTTTGCTACTTTCAATGGTCCTATAGTCTTCACTACAAACTGTATCGTACCTCCTTCGGATAATGCAGAATATAAGAGCCGTATGTACACAATGAACTCTACCGGCTTCCCCGGTTGCAAGCACATTCCTACAGATGCCAATGGTAATAAAGACTTCTCCGAAGTAATTGCTTTGGCAAAGACTTGTCAGGCTCCTACAGAAATAGAAAGTGGAGAAATAGTAGGTGGATTTGCACACGAACAGGTGTTCCAGTTGGCAGGTCCGGTAGTAGAAGCTATCAAGAGCGGAGCTATTCGCAAGTTTATCGTGATGGGTGGTTGCGATGGCAGAATGAAAGGACGCGATTACTACGCAGAATTTGCCAAAGCATTGCCAAAAGATACTGTAATTCTTACAGCAGGCTGTGCAAAGTATCGCTACAATAAACTTCCACTCGGAGATATCAATGGTATTCCACGTGTATTAGATGCAGGTCAATGTAACGATAGCTATTCTTTGGCACTTATTGCTTTGAAACTCAAAGAAGTATTTGAACTATCGGACGTAAATGAACTTCCTATAGTTTATAACATTGCTTGGTACGAACAAAAGGCTGTAATCGTTCTCTTGGCTCTCCTTAGCCTTGGTGTGAAGAACATTCATCTCGGTCCTACATTACCGGCTTTCCTTTCTCCAAATGTTGCAAAAGTATTGGTAGAAAACTTTGGTATCGCAGGTATTGGAACCGTAGACGAAGATTTGAAAAAGTTCGGTCTTTTGGCATAAGCGTAGCTACAATATAGAATACAAATAGATTTAACTTCAAGTAGGCTACGGCAAAATTCGTTTTGCTGTAGCCTATTCTGTTTTACATAGCTTTATTGTTCTATTCCGTACTTAAGTTTATATGTTCCGTATGGGAAGTTTATATAAACCATAGTGGAGGTTTACATAAATCGTACTGAAGTTTAGAGTAGAAGTAAGGCAGTGTATAGTTTTAATATGTGAGTAGCTTTTCGCATAGCTGATTTTTCTTCTTTCTAAAGCACTAATTTCTAAGAGAGGGGTATATTACCTAAAAAATAGACTTATGTAGAGTGAGTACGAAAGAGTTTAGTTATTTTTGCAGATAGAATATATAATTTGTGATACAATATGGCAGAACTCAATACAGCCGAAGTGCAAGAAAAGAAAAGCTTGAATTTCATAGAGCAAATAGTGGAAAAAGACCTTAGAGAAGGGAAAAATAGTAAGCGTATACAGACACGCTTCCCACCGGAACCCAATGGCTACTTGCACATAGGACACGCCAAAGCCATTTGTATGGATTTCGGTATAGCACAGAAATACGGAGGAGTATGTTATCTTCGTTTTGATGATACCAATCCTACGAAAGAAGATATAGAATATGTAGAAGCTATCAAGGAAGATATCCAATGGTTAGGTTATACATGGGGGAAAGAAGTCTATGCATCGGATTATTTCCCACAGTTGTGGGACTTCGCAGTACAGCTCATCAAAGAAGGAAAAGCTTATATAGACGAACAAAGCTCAGAAGCGATTGCTGCACAGAAAGGAACACCAACACAAGCAGGGCAAGAAAGCCCTTATAGAAATCGTCCGGCAGAAGAGAGCTTGGCACTCTTTGAAAGTATGAATAGGGGAGAAGTAGAGGAAGGAAAAATGGTGCTACGTGCCAAAATAGATATGGCAAGCCCTAATATGCACTTCCGCGATCCTATCATTTATAGAGTAGTGAAAGCACCTCATCATCGTACAGGTACTACATGGAAGGCTTATCCTATGTATGATTTTGCACATGGACAAAGCGACTATTTCGAAGGAGTAACACACTCTATTTGTACTTTGGAATTTGTGCCTCACCGTCCATTGTACGACTTGTTTGTAGACTGGGTAAAAGGTGGACAAGATTTGGAAGACAATCGCCCTCGTCAGTACGAATTTAATAAGCTCAATTTGAGCTATACACTTATGAGCAAGCGTAATCTGCTCGTTCTCGTGAAAGAAAAGCTCGTAGATGGTTGGGACGATCCACGTATGCCTACCATTTGTGGTTTCCGTCGTAGAGGATACTCGCCGGAGTCTATTCGTTTGTTTATAGATAAGATTGGGTACACCACTTATGATGCTCTGAATGACTTTGCTTTATTGGAGAGTGCTGTGAGAGAAGACCTTAATACCCGTGCTACCCGTGTATCTGCTGTCTTAGATCCGATAAAACTTACTATCACAAACTATCCGGAAGGGCAAGTAGAAGAATTGGAAACTATCAATAATCCGGAAGACCCTACAGCAGGAACACACAAAATAGAGTTTAGCAGAAATCTGTGGATAGAGCGTGAAGACTTTATGGAAGATGCTCCCAAGAAGTACTTCCGTATGACTCCCGGACAAGAAGTACGTCTCAAGAGTGCCTACATCGTGAAATGTACAGGGTGCAGAAAAGATGAAGCAGGAAATGTGGTAGAAGTATTCGCAGAATATGACCCCAATACTCGCAGTGGTATGCCAGATGCCAATAGAAAGGTGAAAGGTACACTACACTGGCTGAGCCAAGATCATTGCTTGCAGGCAGAGGTACGTTTGTATGATCGTCTGTGGACAATGGAGAACCCCAGAGATACTTTGGCAGAATTGTCTAAAGAGAAAGGTTATACGGCATTGGAAGCAATGAAAGAGATGATGAACCCCAATTCTCTGAAAGTGCTGAAGACTTGTTATGTAGAAAAATTCTTGGCAGATGCACGTCCTTACGACTATCTGCAATTCCAACGCATTGGCTACTTCAATGTGGATAAGGACTCTACACCGGAACATCTTATCTTTAATAAGACCGTGTCCTTGAAAGATACTTGGGCAAAAGCGAACAAGTAAAGCTGTCTGAAAGGCTATAAAAATAAAACGCTGTGTACGGATAAGGGTACACAGCGTTTTTTATGGTGTTATAGTAGGAGAGTTATGCTTTGAGTAATTCCTCTATATATGCTTTCATAGCAGGAATGTGTGCTTTGGCATCTTCGTAGAGTTTCCATTGTGCAAGGGTGCGTACATAATTATGTTCCGGGTAATCTATTCTGTAGTAAGTATCTCCATTCAGATAGTCCAAGAAGAAACGTACTGCTTGCATATATGGAAAGAGTGTTACGGCATAAGGTAGCAATTCTATTTCTGTAGGAGTAAGGAAAGATTTAGCAGAAGTGATATAACCTTTTGCGAAAGGTTTGAATACCTCTATATTGAAGTTTACCTTTTCCAATACGGGTTCGTCTTCTTTGGAAGTATTAGCTGCCGAGCGTAAGAAATCTCCGAAGTCCGAGAATATGAAACTGGGCATTACAGTATCCAAGTCTATCACACAGAGTACATTTCCATCTTTGTCAAAAAGCATATTGCTTACTTTTGTATCGCAGTGGCAGATGCGCTTGGGCAATTTACCTTCACGATGCAGACGTTCTGCAATACACATTTCTTCTGCATCTCTCTCTATCTGTTCTATGATGCTTTGTGTAGTGGCTACACGTCCTACCTTATCGTTTGCTACAGCTTCTCTGAACTGCTGTATACGAAACTCCATATTGTGAAAATCGGGAATGGTTTCGCCCAATTGTGCAGGTATATCCGATAGCATAGCTTGGAATTCTCCGAATTTTAAGCCTACGAGATAAGCACTTTCCGGTGTAACAGCTTCCAGTGTGAGAGATTCCGGGATAAAGGCACAAACTCTCCAGTAATATTCACCGTCAAAATGGTAAGTCTTTCCGGTGTTGGTTTCCAAGAAACGTAAGACTTTTCTATCTATTTCTGTTTCTTCTTGAGCTTCCAATTTCTTGCGAATATGTTTTGTTACGCATTCTATATTGTGTTGGAGTAGCTCTACATCTTGAAATATGTGATGATTGATGCACTGAAGAATATAGTCCGGAGTATCTTTCGTAGCGGTTATAACTTTATAAGTCTGATTGATAAGCCCTGATGCCAAAGTTTCTATGGCACTTACGTTTTTCACTTCGGGAAAATGCGAAAGTATTTGTACGTACTGTTCTTGTATCATATTGTTTATTATTAGGTTTGATAATTATTCTTTTGTTTCCGGTCGTATACTGAATTCACAACCACAATAGCGTTGGTTATAGAAGTTGTAAGACTTGATAATTTCTATCTTACGTTCACTCAATCCTCCTTTTCGCCAGTTTACTCCCCACCAAATCACATCGGGAAAATTCTTTACAGCTATTTCTCCGGCTGCATTGATTTGTTCTAAGCTTTTCCAACGGGAAGACATCAAGGTCGTAGTGATAACCTTTATACCACGTTCCTGTGCATACTGTGCTGTATTTGTGAGGCGTAACCGAAAGCATTGGGCACATCTGCTACCTCTCTCGGGTTCTTGTTCTAATCCGGCTATTGCTTCTCTCCAAGCTTCGTGGTTATAATCTGCATCTACAATCTCTAAACCTAAAGACGTAGCATATCTGGTACATTCTTCCTTTCTGATGATGTACTCTTCTAACGGAAATATATTGGGATTGCAGTAGTATATAATAGGAGTTATGCCATTCTGCATAAGGCTTTCTATAATGGCTGCAGAGCAAGGCGCACAGCAGGTGTGTAAAAGAACTTTATTTTCTCCTTCGGGGATACTGTAATGTGGCTTTTTCATACTTTCTTCTTTTGATAAGCTCTTCTGGGAGTGCCATTGCTCACATAGATAGTACCACAATAGCTAAATCCTTCTTTCTCTAATATATGCCTGATGATGACATTTTTCTCGTGAGTATCTACTCGTAAATTAGAGCATTGTGAGAAACACCAATTGAAGCAGTGGCTTGCCATACCTTTGGCTTTACCATTTGCCGCCAATCTATGCACTACGCCATAAGGCTCGTTATTGAGCCATTTTCCTTCTATGTATGAGTAAGTCGCATCTTCCTCTATGGCAAAATAAAAATAACCCACCACTTCTCCTACAGACGAGCAAAGCAAGTAACCATATTCTTTTTCTATATCGGAACGAATGATACTTTCTTGTGGATAACCATTTATCCACTGCTGTGTATTTCCGGTTTCTTCCATACGCTTACGTGCTATGGGAATGATGCTCATAATGGCAGGAATGTCTGCTATAGTGGCTTTACGTATCACTATTCCCACGTTGTACGGATTTATTTGTCTTCTATTTCGCTCAGCTCCAACCATCGTAGGGTTTTCTCATCTATTTCTTCGGTAATAGTGCTAAGTCGCTTGGATTTCTGTGTGATGGCTTCTGCATCTACGCACCCACCACAGAGTGCTTCTTCTATTTCTTTCTTTTCTTCTTCCAGGCAAGTTATTTCCTCCCATAGTCTTCCTAACTCTTGCTTTTCTTTATAAGTGAGTTTTCGGACTTCGTTGAGGCGTACTTTTTGCGTTTTTTCTTTTTCTTCCTTATTCTTGTTTATAGCTACTTCCTTGGCTTCTTTCCATACTCTGTACTGAGAATAATTGCCGGGGAAATTACGAATATCTCCTTGTCCTTGGAATACGAGTAGATGATCTACGACTTTATCCATAAAATAACGATCATGGCTTACCACGATGACACAACCTTGGAACTGCTGTAGGTATTCTTCTAATATCTGTAGAGTAACGATGTCTAAGTCGTTTGTAGGCTCATCTAAGACTAAGAAATTGGGGTTACGCATAAGGACTGTACAGAGATATAGTCTTCTGCGCTCTCCACCACTGAGTTTTGCTACATAATTGTGCTGTGTTTCCGGAGAGAAAAGAAAGTGTTGTAAGAATTGAGAAGCTGTGAGACGTTTCCCATTACCCAATTCTATGATCTCAGCAATTTCTGTGATGACATCTATCACTTTCATACCTTCATCAAACTGCAAACCTTCTTGGGAGTAGTAGCCGAACCGTACGGTTTCTCCGATGTCTATCTGTCCGCTATCTGGAGAAAGAATACCCAAAAGCAACTTGATGAATGTGGACTTTCCCGTACCATTATCTCCTACGATTCCCATTTTCTCGTAACGGGAGAAAATATAAGAGAAGTCTTGCAAGATTATGCGCTCACCAAAGCGTTTGGAAACTTCTGTAGCTTCAAATATCTTATTGCCTATGTAAGTAGATTTTACATCTAATTTTATCTGCTCATTATGCACTTGTCTTTTGGCTACTTTCTCCAATTCGTAGAAAGCTTCTTCTCTGTAGCGTGCTTTGTGTCCGCGTGCTTGTGGCATACGGCGCATCCATTCCAACTCTGTGCGATAGAGATTATTGGCTCGTTCTACTTCTATGCTTTGGGCATCTATACGTTCTTGTCTTTTTTCTATATAGTAGGCATAGTTTCCTTTGTAGCTATAGAGTTGTTTTTGATCTATTTCTATGATTCTATTACAAACTCTATCTAAGAAAAAACGGTCGTGCGTTACCATAAGCAAGGAGAGATTCTCTTTCTCCAAATACCCTTCCAACCATTCTATCATCTCTAAGTCCAAATGGTTTGTAGGCTCGTCCAAAATAAGTAAATCGGGTTTTGTGATGAGTACATTTGCCAATGCAACCCTCTTCAGTTGTCCTCCCGAAAGCTCTCTGATAGGCTGATGGTATTGACTGATTTTGAGTTGGGAGAGGATTTGTTTGGCTTTTCGCTCGTAGTCCCAAGCTTGCAGTTGCTCCATACGTGCCAATATCTCGTCCAGTCCTGTATGATCTTCTGTCGCCATACAACCTTCGTAAGCCTTGATGACCTCTACCACTTCATTAGCATGAAAGAAACAAGCTTCCAACACTGTCAGTTCTGCAGGATAGTGAGGGCTTTGCTCCAAGTAACCAATGCTGATACCGTTTCTGAAAGTAATACATCCTTCGTCATAGTTTTCTTTGCCTGCAAGGATATTGAGCAAGGTGGTTTTTCCGGAGCCATTCTTGGCAATGAGTCCTATGCGTTCTCCTTCTGCAATGCCGAAATCTATGTTGCGAAACAAAATGTGGTCGCCAAAAGACTTGGTGAGTTGTTCTACTTGTAAGTATGGAGTCATATATGAATGTAAACTAAGTAAGCAGTGCTTTTTCTATTTGCGCTTTGAGGGTAGAAAAAACATCTTTCAAGGAACACTGTCCTTTTTGTTTTTTTTCTTGTGCGATGAAGAGAGTGGGATAAAAAAACACATCTGTATCTTCAAATTGTAGGGCAGGGTATTCTTCTTTGCCATCAATGATACTTATCCAGCGCATTCCGTCCATTTCTTCTACCAAGATGGCTCCAAAGGTAAGTCCTATATCTATCCACGATTGAGGAACTTTTTCTTTACTCACTTGTTTATCCAATAGTGCCTGTAGTTTCTCTATATCTTGTTCGGAAGACGTAAAGTCTTTTCTGAGCAGTTTTTTTACCTCTTTGGACGCCCATTCGTAGCCCATATTTATCCGACTGATTTCTGCCAAGCGAATATCTATGATGCGTTTCCACACCTCATTTGCTTTGCGTATGCGTAGGGATTTCAGTATGGTTTCTCCTATCGTGGGGGATACTTCTTCTTTGATGGTGAAAGAACATTCTACTATTATGTCTTTTTCTCCTGTGAGCCAAAAATGTGTGCTGTAATCTACGCCTTCTTCTTGGAAATCTATGCGTGAATAGACACAGTCCCATATTCCTACCTTTTGTGCCTTGCTTTGGGGTGCTTGTTTAAGTTCCTGCCGGAGCATACGTGTAGCGTATTGTATATTATCTCCTCTATAAGCAGAAATACGAAAGTTTCCTTCCCAACGCTCGGGGTTGTAGAAGAGAAAAGATTCTTCTGTATCTTCAAATTCGTGCCAACCATCGGGGAGTGAAATACTGAACCAAGCACTTGGAGAAATAAATTCCATAGTGTGTTATCTTTTTATAGGTAAAACCTCTATCCAGTAATTGTCCGGGTCGTTTATAAAGTAGAGATTCATACTATGATTTTCGTAGCAGACGCACCCCATCTCTTTGTGATATTGACGTATCGCATCATAATCTCCTTCCAAACGAATACATAGGTGTGTCTCGTTTTCTCCCAAGTTATATGTTTGTGGGTGATCTCTGAGCCAAGTAAGCTCAAGGAAGAAATGCTCTGTAGGGTCTGCTAAGTATACCAAGATGAAAGAACCATCTGCAGCTTCTTTTCTGCGTACTTCATAAAGCCCCAAAGCTTTTTCGTAAAACGCCAAGCTCTTTTCCAGATTGGTTACATTGATATTCATGTGATCTATACGTCCTCTTATTTGCATATATTCTCGTTTAGTTTGTGATGCACAAAGATAAGAGAATATTTCAAGGAAATCAATCTTTCCTACACTGCAAAACAGAGTTCAGAAAGGTGATCTGTTTTACCATAGATTTTTTGCCACGAGCTTTATCGTTTTGTATGTTCCATCTGTACTTCTTATTTCAAGGTGGTGTTCCGGAGCTTTAATGATGTTATTTTCTTCCTCCCAAGTAAAATCCTTGGTAGATTTACCGTTTATTTTCAGGATGATGTCTCCGAGCTTAATTCCTGCTTTTACGGCATCTCCTTCACGCTCTAAGGCGTGAATGATCCAGCCATCGCAGATGTCTGTGCGGTTTCTGAAACCATAATCGTATCCTGTTACTTGTTTGGGGTCTTTCTTGAAACGCTGTAGGTAGATGCATTGGTGGGATATGTCCAATATGATATTGTATTTAGACCATATTTGGTTCCCAATGATTCCTATGTATGCAGTTTTTCCCATAGCTCCTATTCCCTTTGGTACATAAGTAATGGCATTTTCTCTCAGAGTATCTTTCCCTATAATAATCTCATCGGATAGCATAGACACGTAAGTTTCCTGTTTTTTGTTGCCGATGCCGGGGTTGGTTATATCCGTAATACGTCTTTTCCGTTGTATAGATTCCAGTTTGAATTGTTTTACAGCCTCGGCAGTGAAACTGATACTGCCTCCGGAACCGGTATCCATAAGATAAGTACCTTTTATTTCTGTACCGTCTATGATGATAGTAGCTGGAAGAAGTATTTTTTTGTCTTTATAGACGATAGGGATCCGTATATAGTTGGCTGTTTTCTTAGGTAGTGATGAGTGCTTCTGTATATATCTTTGTTCAAAATTGATCTCAAAAGGTATTTTATCAAGGTCTTTAATGCCGATTATGCCATCTATATGACGATCTACAATGTCTCGTAGTCTATATATGGGGACAACCGGATAGGTTGTACTTTGGCTTCCGAGTTTTACGTCCGTAGGTGCTATGATGATCCGCACCATTTCTGTTCCTGCTGCTCCTTTGGCTTTTCCATATGCTAATTTGGTAGGCTTCCATGTAGAATGTGCCAAAAATACTGTGTCTAAGCCGAAGACATCGGCTGCACCTGTATCAAACAGCAGGTTGCAAGGAAGTGAATTGTTCACGATGGAGGAACATAATATATGCCCATCGTATCGGAATGAAATACTATCTTTTTCTTGGGCAAATGAGAATGCTACCTGAAAGGCAGATAATAGCCCGAGTGCAATTCTTAGATAAGACATGGTAGAAGTAGATATTATTGTTGTGAGCAAAAATATAAAACTATTTCTTTCTTCCTACAAAAAAGCTATTTCTTTCGTTCTGAGAAGATAAACTCTTGTTATACAAAAACAAGGATAGCCTCACGAGAAACCATTGGTAGCTATGTTTGCAGTTTTTTCTACTAAATGCTTGTATATATCAAAAAAGGCAGTACTTTTGCAGTGCAAAATAAGGATGGTTCCGTAGCTCAGCTGGATAGAGCAACAGCCTTCTAAGCTGTGGGTCCTGCGTTCGAATCGCAGCGGAATCACGAAAGACTACATTATGATGTAGTCTTTTTTGTTTTATGATAGTAGGTTTTTCTATATGGAATAGCAGATAGGTGTTTCTTCCTTTTCTGAATTTTAGACCTTGCCCCCCCTTAACTATAATCCTTTAAAAGTCTGTTCTTGTATAGTGTCTATCTGCCAATATCTTGATTCTTGATGTGCGGATTGTTTTCTTTTTTGATAGTGCAAGCTATTAAAATGAATGCTTTTATAGGTTAGTGCAATATGATTGTTAAGTATCCTATCTCTATTATATACCTGAACATAATGATATCAAAAAGCAGTCTATTAATCAGATTTACTGGTGGAGTTCTCAAACTTTTTTCTGTGATTCATTATTGATTTCTTATTATTTTGAGCCCATTCTGTCAATGATGTAATGATAGGAACAAGACTTTTCCCTGTTTCTGTTAATTCATACTCAACCCTTATAGGTACCTCTGGGAAAACGGTTCGTTTTACTAATCCATCGGCTTCTAAAATGTGTAATGTACTAGATAATACTTTTGTGGATATATCAGGTATTTTCCTTGCTAGTTGATTGAAACGAATTGAATCATTTTCATTTAATATGAAAATGACTAATAGAGCCCACTTGTTGCCAAAGCGAGCAATAACATTCCGAATAGGGCAAATTTCAATGATGGATTTATTTTCTTCTTTTTTTGTCATTGTAATCTATTGTTTTTCTGTAAAAATAACTTTTGGGTAACTATGTTACATCTTTGTAACTTCTTGTATGATAGATAAATGATTTGCAAATTTGCGGTGTTGAAAAGAAAGCAATAAGCAAATACAAAGTTAGCTAATTTGAGATATATAATCAATAGAAGTATTAATCTTCAAAATTAAAAGCAATGAAACAGATTGAAAAGACAGCTTCGGCAACAAACTTCAATGTTATTAACGTAGGTAAGTTTAATGAATTAGGAAATTACGTATTGGAACTTACTACCGAAATAAAAATTCCTGGTAAAGTATTCTGTGGTTCTGCACTTGAAACAACAGGAAGTGATTTTTCATTTCAGTTATTTCAACATGGAACAGAAACCGGATTCCTGCACACTCATAAAACGCATGAAGAACTTTATTTTTTTCTTAGTGGAAATGGAGAATTTCAAGTAGATGGTGAAGTGTTTCCCATTTCGGAGGGAAGTGTGGTACGTGTAGCTCCTGAGGGGAAACGTTCCGTTCGCAATAATGGGGCGGACCCACTTGTAATGCTTTGTATTCAATATAAAAGTAATACCTTTAATTTAGACGATGCGACAGACGGTAGCATTTTAAGTGAGCCTGTAAAATGGTAATGATGTATTATGATATACAGATCGTATATTAGATTATTCGGGCTGTATTTATATAAAGAAATGTATTTTTATTGTCAAGTCGTATTTTACCTCATTGGCATCATTATACAAAAAGCTCTTACAATACTAATATTGTAAGAGCCTTTTGTGATCCGCCTGGGGCTCGAACCCAGGACCCCAACATTAAAAGTGTTGTGCTCTACCTGCTGAGCTAGCGAATCTCCTGCGCACTTGTTTTTCTCAAATGCGTTGCAAAGGTATGATGTTTCTTTATATCTTCCAAATAAATCTGTGGATATTTTTGAAATAAAATCTGTACTTCCTGCTTATCTCGTTGATAAATAGGAAGAATGAGTGTGATATTTTTTTGATGTGGATACGTAATAGAGACGTGTGGCAGATGGTTTAGGTCGTATATCAAGTAAAGTTAATTCCTTTCAGTATGTTGTGTGAGCTATTTCGGGGTATAGAAAGAATAGCGTGCCAAGAAATTCTATGCTTATTCGGACTGTTTTCCGTATATGCTCGGACAAAATTCCGGACGTGTACGGAATTTTATTTGCTCGTATCTTTTTGAGATATTACTTCTATATATAGGTATTTTCGATTGGAGGGGTAGGGAAGAAAATATTGTCTTTTGTATAAGGGCATCAGATAAAATAAATAATGTGTTCATATAGCTGATGTTGGTTTTTTGTATACGGGAATGAGATTTCTGACGTTTTGTTACAAAAATAGTGATAATATAGAAAAAATCCTTTGTGTTTGTTTCTTTATTCGCTGTAAAAGCATTTCCTTTGTAGCATAACTCAGTGAACATTCACGTTTAATTATATATTAAGATTATGAAAATCTCTCACATCGAACACTTGGGTATCGCAGTGAAAAGCATTGAAGAAGCCCGTCCCTATTACGAAAACGTATTAGGATTAACTTGTTACAATATCGAAGTGGTAGAAGACCAAAAGGTAAAAACTGCATTCTTTAAGTGTGGTGATACCAAGATCGAGCTCCTTGAGCCTACTTGCGAAGAAAGTACAATCGCTAAGTTTATTGAGAAAAAAGGTATGGGTATCCACCACATCGCTTTTGCTGTAGAAGATGGTGTAGCACACGCATTGGCAGAAGCAGAAGGAAAAGGAATTCAGCTCATAGACAAAGCTCCACGCAAAGGTGCAGAAAGCTTGAATATTGCATTCTTGCATCCTAAATCCACACAAGGAGTATTGACAGAACTCTGCGAAAAATAAAAACAATGACTGTGATAACTTGCCCTGTATTTTAAACAGTGGAGAGAGAGGATAAGGAAAGCGCCACTTTGCTCTTTTCTTGTCCTCTATCTGCATATAGTTTAAGTCACGAGCAAGAAAATCTTATTATCAAAATCAAAAAAATAACAATCATGAGTAATCAACTTGAAAAGGTAAAAGAACTCGTTGAACTTCGCAATCAAGCGCGAATCGGTGGAGGAGAAAAAGCCATCGAAAAACAACATGAAAAAGGTAAGTTTACAGCTCGCGAACGTATCGCTATGCTCTTAGACGAAGGTAGTTTCGAAGAAATGGATATGTTTGTAAAGCATCGCTGTACAAACTTTGGTATGGATAAGAAGCATTACCTCGGAGACGGTGTTGTAACAGGTTGCGGTACTATAGAAGGACGCTTGGTGTATATCTTTGCACAAGACTTTACAGTTACAGCTGGTTCTCTTTCAGAAACTATGTCTTTGAAGATTTGTAAAGTTATGGACTTGGCAATGAAGATGGGTGCGCCATGTATCGGTATCAATGACTCGGGTGGTGCACGTATCCAAGAAGGTATCAACGCTTTGGCTGGATATTCTGAAATCTTCCAACGTAACATCTTGGCATCCGGTGTTATTCCTCAAATCTCCGGAATCTTTGGTCCATGTGCAGGTGGTGCAGTATATTCTCCGGCATTGACAGACTTTACATTGATGATGGAAGGTACATCTTATATGTTCCTTACAGGTCCTAAAGTAGTAAAAACAGTAACAGGAGAAGATGTATCTCAAGAAGACTTGGGTGGTGCAAGTGTACACTCAAAACGCTCTGGGGTTACTCACTTTACAGCTAAAACAGAAGAAGAAGGTTTGGGTATGATCCGTAAACTTTTCAGCTACATTCCACAAAACAATATGGAAGAAGCACCGGAAGTAGTTTGCAACGACCCAATAGATCGTATGGAAGACCTTCTGAACGAAATTATTCCTGATAGTCCAAACAAAGCATACGATATGTACGAAGTAATAGGTGCTATCGTAGACAATGGAGAATTCTTCGAAATACAAAAAGACTACGCAAAGAATATCATTATAGGTTTCGCACGTTTCAACGGTCAATCTGTAGGTGTAGTAGCTAACCAACCTAAGTTCTTGGCAGGTGTGTTGGATTGCAACGCTTCTCGTAAGGCTGCACGTTTCGTTCGTTTCTGCGACGCGTTCAATATTCCTTTGGTAACACTTGTAGACGTACCGGGATTCTTGCCGGGTACAGGACAAGAGTACAATGCCGTAATCTTACATGGTGCAAAACTGCTTTACGCTTATGGAGAAGCTACAGTGCCTAAGGTAACAGTAACACTCCGTAAATCTTATGGTGGTTCTCACATTGTGATGAGTTGTAAACAATTGCGTGGTGATATGAACTATGCTTGGCCTACAGCAGAAATCGCAGTGATGGGTGGTGCAGGTGCTGTAGAAGTACTTTATGCAAGAGAAGCAAAAGAAGCTGCAGATCCAAAAGCATTTATGGCAGAAAAAGAAGCAGAATACACTAAACTCTTTGCAAATCCATACAATGCTGCTAAATATGGCTATATAGACGATGTGATAGAGCCACGTAATACACGTTTCCGTATTATCCGTGCTTTGGCACAACTCCGTACTAAACGCCAAACAAATCCGGCACGTAAACATGGCAATATTCCATTGTAAGCTTCTAAACATGTACACAATGAATAAGAGTAAGATCGGAGTATTTCTTGCTTTTACACTACTGTTTGCTCTGTCTTCCTGCAACAACAAGAAGACAGACAACAGCAGGTTCGTCATCAATGAAATTTTGATAAGCAATGAAGCATCTTTTCAAGACGATTATGGCGTACATAGTGCATGGATAGAAATCTTCAATAAATCCTTTAGTAGTGGAAACTTGGCAGGATACCGCCTCAAGGTGAGTAGCGTAGCAGGAGACACTATTGAATATATAATACCAAAGGGAGACGTAACTACAAAAATTCCAGCCAGACAGCATGCGTTGTTCTGGGCAGATGGTCAAAAGACACGAGGAACTTATCATACAAGTTTTGTGTTGAGTGAAACCTCTGAAAACTGGATCGGATTATACGACTCGGGAAACAAGCTCATTGATAATGTAACCATACCTCAAGGCATTCTTTCCGTAGACCAGTCTTACGCTCGTGTACAAGATGCGGCGCAAGAATGGGAAGTGAAAGATGGTGCAGAAAACAAATATGTTACTCCAAGTACTAACAATCATGTTCAGGAAGGAAACCTGAAAATGGAAAAATTCCAAGAACATGACAGCATAGGAGTGGGTATGGCTATTACTGCAATGTTGGTAGTGTTCTCTGGATTGTTCTTGCTATTTATCCTTTTCAAATCTGTAGGAAAAATAGCTGTAGCAAAACTGGGTAATAAAAAGCCGGCACCGGTTCCAAACTTCAAAAAACCAAAACCCGAAAAGCCAGTAGGGGCAATGGACAAAGAAGATACAGGAGCTATTATGGCAGCTATTACAATGGCTTTGCATGAAGCACATGGCGTAGAGCACGATGAGGAGTCTTTTGTCTTGACGATATCTTCTAAGCACACCACTTCTTGGAGTTCCAAAGGTGGTATGTTAAGAGACCTCCCACAAAAGAAGTAAAAGAATAAATTTATGGATAATAATAGCAACGAAACAACACTCTTTTTGACAGATGAAGTAATGGCTGCCATCACCATGGCATTACATGACGCAAATAGCGAAGTGGTTACCGGTGGAGTGAAAATTGCCATAGAAGATGGTAAAGCTACACTCTTGGAAAATTGTAATGGTGTTTGGAAAGGCACTGAATTTACACTGACAGAAGAAGTGATGGAAGTCTTGGCAAAGGCTTTACCGGGTGTAGTGGGTGATGTACACGATACTGAATCCATGAAACTGACTATCGATAGTGGAAAGAATACACTATGGAATGCAAAGTTTTTGCTGATGAACGCAGGAGCTCAAAAAAAGTAATAAACCTATCAACGAAAATAAAATGAAAGAGTATAAGTATAAAATCAATGGCAAAGAATACAAAGTAGCCGTTGGAGAAAGAGAAGCAAACAATGTGGTTGTAGAAGTGAATGGCGTATCTTACAATGTAGAATTGGAAGAACAAGCACAGCCAGTAGTGAAACCGGTAGCACGTCCTGCTGCTCCTGCTGCAAATGCAGCTCCTGCAGCCGCTCCAGCTCCTGCCACTGCTGCTCCTGCCGCTACAGGTACTGGAAAAGGTGTGAAATCTCCACTTCCAGGTGTGATTTTGAGCATTAAAGTAAACGTAGGTGATGCTGTGAAAAAAGGTCAGACCCTCTTGGTTTTAGAAGCCATGAAAATGGAAAACGACATCAAGGCAGATGCCGATGGTGTAGTAACGAGCATCTTAGTACGTCAAGGAGACTCTATTCTCGAAGGTACAGATCTTGTTATGATTGGCTAATATGGGAGAGTTTTTGAATTTTTTGCAAGGCAATCTTGTAGATTTTTGGACGTACACAGGATTTTATAACGCTACCTGGGCGCATGTCGCTATGCTCCTTATAGGTATCTTGTTTATTTATCTTGCTGTAGCCAAAGATTTCGAACCTATGCTACTTATTCCTATAGGTTTCGGTATGTTGGTAGGAAATATCCCTTTCAACATGGAAGCAGGATTGCAAGTGGGTATTTATGAAGATGGCTCTGTCTTGAATATCCTTTATCAAGGAGTTACATCAGGGTGGTATCCACCACTTATCTTCTTGGGTATTGGTGCTATGACAGACTTTTCTGCGCTAATTTCCAATCCTAAGTTGATGCTTATCGGTGCAGCAGCACAGTTTGGTATCTTCGGAGCATATATGATCGCCCTTGCATTAGATTTTAATCCTATGCAGGCTGGTGCGATAGGTATCATTGGTGGAGCAGATGGTCCTACGGCTATCTTCTTGTCTTCCAAGCTGGCTCCAAACTTGATGGGTGCTATTGCGGTATCTGCTTATTCTTATATGGCATTGGTACCTGTGATACAGCCTCCTATTATGCGCATGCTTACCACCAGTAAAGAACGCGTCATAAGAATGAAGCCACCACGTGTAGTTTCACATACAGAAAAGGTGATATTTCCTATCGTAGGACTTTTCCTCACTTGTTTCTTGGTACCTTCCGGTTTGCCACTTTTGGGTATGCTGTTCTTCGGAAACCTGCTGAAAGAAAGTGGTGTAACTCGTCGATTGGCGGAAACAGCTCGTGGTCCACTTATTGATGTGATTACCATTCTTCTTGGTCTTACCGTAGGAGCCTCCACACAAGCATCAGAATTCCTTACTATGGACTCTATTCTGATCTTCTTCTTGGGTGCAGTATCTTTTGTTATTGCAACTACTTCTGGAGTGCTCTTTGTCAAGTTCTTTAATTTGTTCTTAGGTAAGGACAATAAGATCAATCCTCTCATTGGAAATGCCGGAGTATCTGCTGTACCGGATTCAGCACGTATTTCTCAAGTGATAGGTTTGGAATATGATCCTACCAATTACTTGCTCATGCACGCTATGGGTCCCAATGTAGCCGGAGTGATAGGCTCTGCTATCGCAGCTGGTGTCCTCTTAGGATTCTTGATTTAAGAAGACTTATTCTATAAATAAAGCGAGTGTGTCCTTATACAGGATGCACTCGTTTTGTTTGTTATATATCCAATGGAACTTTTGTGCTGTAACTATAAAATCTTTACTTTCGTAGAGAAAACCCCATATTATATGATAGAAGTACCGGACTCTACTTATCTCCAAGTCTATAAGGCATCTGCCGGCTCAGGTAAAACGTTTACTTTGACAGTGCAATACATTAAACAGCTCATAGAGCACCCCAAAGCCTATCAGCAAATTTTGGCAGTTACATTTACTAATAAGGCGACAGCAGAAATGAAAGGTCGTATCCTTTCTCAATTATACGGTATTGCTCATCAATTGGATAGTTCTAAGGGTTATCTTAAAGCTTTAGTTCAAGAAACCGGTTATACGGAGCTTGCCATTCAGCAAACAGCAAAAGAAGCATTGTCTTATATCATTCACGATTATAGCAGGTTCAGAATAGAAACCATAGATTCTTTTTTTCAAGCAGTTATCAGAAATTTGGCACGAGAACTGGAATTAGGACACCAGTTCAATGTGGAATTGGGTATAGAAACGCCTATTTCCGATGCTGTAGATGTGATGTTGGAAAGGTTAGACGAAAAATCACCGGAACTGTATTATCTCATTAAATATGTAGAAGAGCAGATGGAATCCAATAAGGCGTGGAATGTTCTGAATGCCATCAAACGCTTTTCCAAAAACCTCTTTGATGAGCATTATATAAAGAATGGAGATGAACTCCGTGAGAAGCTACAGAAAGACCCTCATTTTCTCTACACCTACAAGACGAAATTGCTTAAGCTGAAAAAAGAATGGATAGAGAGGAGTGAAGCTATAGGAGAAGAATTTTATAATATCTTAGAAAGAGAAGGTTTATCAGAAGACTCTTTCGCTTATGGTAAAAATGGGGTAGCGAGTTTCTTTCGTAAAATGAAAGACATCTCTGCTTTGATGAAAGATAGTTATAGTCGTTTTTATGATAACTTCACTATGTCAAACAGAGTGAAGGAAATGTCTACAGATGCAGAAAAATGGGCGAGTAAAAAGTCTGCGGATAGAGAGCATATTGTATCCTTGGCTGCGGAAACTCTTATACCTCTTTTATTGCGCGCAGAAGAACACCGAAAATCAGCTCTCTATATGTTAAGCTCCATAGATCTGGCATTGAAGCATCTCAATGATTTGGGCTTGCTGAATGCTATTTCGGAAGAGTTGCATAGACAGAATAATCTTCAGGGACGATTTCTATTGGCAGATACCAATAGATTGTTGAGTGAACTTATGCGTGAGGGCGACGCTTCTTTTATTTACGAGAAAATAGGCACTGCCATAGATCGTGTGATGATAGACGAGTTTCAAGATACTTCTATGTTACAATGGGAAAACTTCAGGATACTTTTGGAAGAATGTATAGCGAAAGCCAAGGGTAGTCTTGTGGTAGGCGATGTGAAACAAAGTATTTACAGATGGAGGGGGGGAGATTGGAAAGTCTTGTCCGGTATAAAAAACATTCCTTCCTTGCGTGCTCAGATACAGACATTGACGCATAACTGGCGAAGCGAAAAACGTATTATAGCTTTCAATAATTCTTTTTTTACGAGAGCTTGTGATAAACTGAATGAGCAATGGAAAGCTATGATAGGAGAGGAATGTTTTCCTCTTATAGATGCTTATAGCGATGTAGTACAAGCGTGTGTGCGAGAAGAAGAACACGGTTATGTGAAAATCATAAAATCTGTAGCAGAAGATTATGAGGCTTATACCCAAGAAAGTCTCCTGAAGGAGATACAGTATTTGTTCTCCATAGGCGTAAAAGAAAACGATATTGCCATTCTTTTCCGTAAGAGAAAGCACGTAGTAGCTGTAGCTACTTATCTCAAGAAACACTTAGACTGCCGTATCGTGAGTGATGAAGCTTTTCAATTAGATGCATCATCCGGGTTATGCTTGGTCATAGATGCCTTGCGTTACTTATCTTCTCCACAAGATAGATATAGCTTGGCAATGTTGGCTCTTAGTTATCAGCAGTTGTGGCACGTGGCTCCCATAGAAGAGCAGGTCATCTTGCAAGGAGAGATAAGTACATTTCTACCTGTGGGATTTATGGAAGCAATCAACACGCTGAAAGTACTTCCTTTGTATGAGCTGGTAGAAACGCTTTATAGGATTTTTGGTTTAGAACGATTAACTGAAGAAACAGCTTATTTCTGTACTTTCTATGATTATCTGAATGAGTTTATTCAAAAGCGAGGATCGGACATAACTTTATTTCTTAAAGAATGGGAAGACAGAATCCATACGGAAAAAGTACCTTCCGGAGATATAAACGGATTAAGACTACTTACTATTCATAAGTCTAAAGGATTGGAATTTCATACAGTATTATTGCCTTTCTGCGATTGGTCTTTGGAAGTGGAAAATGGGCAACAACCTTTGCTTTGGTGCGAAATGGAAAAGGAAAGTGATGAAAGCCTGAATGAAGTACAGTTACTGCCAATTACCTATTCTAAGCTGATGGGAAAATCTATCTTTCAATCCCGTTATAAAGAAGAGTTATTGCAATTATGGGTGGATAACTTGAATATCTTATATGTAGCTTTTACACGTGCTTGCAAGAATCTCATCATTTGGACAAGGGGAAATGGAAAAACTAAAGACGGTATGAGTACTGTAGGAGATCTTATCTCTGTAGTGCAGAAAGATATGCAGGATATAATTTGGGAAGAGGTAGAGACGGCAGAAGAGATAGAGGAAGTATTTTGCTATGGATCGCCTGCTATTTCTGTGAAGAAGAAAGAAGAAAAAGAAGAAAATCGTTTATCGGAAATACCTACTTCTATAGAACTAAGTATAGAAGCTCACGCACCACAAATAGCTTTCTTGCAATCCAAGAGTGCAGAATCTTATCTTACAGAGGAGGAAAGCAATGAATATATAGCTATAGGAGGACTTTTACATCGCATATTCTCTCAAATAAAGACGATAGAAGATGTAGATGCAGTTTTGGAGAAGATGATTTTAGAAGGTGTAATAGAAGGAAACGATCAGAAGAACAAACTGAAGCAAATTTTAAGTCGTGCGTTACGTACAGAAAAAGCAAAAGAATGGTTTTCTCCTCACTGGCGTTTGTACAATGAGTGCGCTATTCTATATAAAAATACAACAGGCGAAATAGAGAGAAGGATTCCGGATAGAGTGATGATAGGAAAAGATAAAACGATAGTAATAGACTTTAAGTTTGGAAACCCCAAGGAAAGTTACGAAGAACAAGTACGGCACTATATGAAGCTCTTACAACAAATGAATTTCCCTCAGGTAGAAGGCTATATCTGGTATGTATATAAAGATAGTGTGGTTCAAGTAGGTGTATAAAGTATTAGGCAGATTGTATGAAATCATTTCTTAAAGAAGTAGCTCAAGATCTCTATGAGAAGTTTCAAGGAGATTTTACCAATGTAGCAGTGGTGTTTCCCAATAAGCGTGCGAGTTTATTTTTCAACGAACACCTCTTATCTATGACAGAACAGCCTATTTGGTCTCCTACTTATATCAGTATTCAAGAGTTATTTGAGCAAAGTTCCTCTTTGAAATTGGCAGACCCTATTACAGCAGTATGCTTGCTATATCAATCTTTTGTAAAGGCTACAGGCAGTAAGGAAAGTTTGGACGATTTTTATTTTTGGGGAGAACTCTTGTTGAATGATTTTGACGATGTAGACAAGAACTTGGTAGATGCGAATGATCTGTTTAAGAACTTGGCAGAACTACACGCTATATCGGATACTTTTGATTTTTTGGAAGAAGGACAAAGGGAAGCGTTACAGATGTTTTTTAGGAATCTTTCTCTTTCCGAAGAAACAGAGCTGAAGCGTAGATTTATTCATTTGTGGGATAAGTTGGGAGAGATATATACAGACTTCAGAAACCGTTTACTACAGGAAAAATGGGCTTACGAAGGTATGTTGTATCGTTTTGTTGTAGACTCTTTGGATTTGGATAGTCTACCTTACCAGCATTATGTTTTCGTGGGGTTCAATGTCCTGAATAAAGTAGAAAAAAAACTGTTTAGAACCTTAGACAGGGCGAAGAGAGCTTTGTTTTATTGGGATTATGATATCTTCTATATAGATAAGGCAGAACACGAGGCTGGTGTATTTATGAGGCAGAATTTGGAAGAGTTTCCTTCTGCACTACCAAGAAAATGTTTTGATAACTTTTCATCACCCAAAGAGATTACGTTTATAGGCTCTGCTACAGACAATGCGGAAGCGCGTTATTTGACAAAATGGATAGAAGAGAACCTTACGAAAGAAGAGAAAGAAACGGCAGTTGTGCTTTGCAATGAAAACTTACTTCAACCTACACTGCATACGCTTCCTGCGTGTGTACAGCAAACCAATGTTACTATGGGATTTCCTATGCAACAAACACCGGTTTTCACGTTTGTTACGGCACTCCTATCATTATATACAGACGGGTGGATAGAAAACCTTCAGCGTTTTTCTTATAGGCAAGTAGGAACTGTATTGAGACACCCTTATACAAATCTCATCAGTAGACAATCCATAGAAATAGACAAGGGATTGAGAAAAGGAAATAGACTTTACCCTTCTCAAGAAGAGCTGCACTTAGATGAAACTTTGACACTTATTTTTTCTCCTGTATCAGAGGGTATTTCTATGTGTACTGTGATACGTGATTTATTGAAGCAAGTAGCTTTGACCTGCAAAGTGAAGGAAACAGATGGCATAAATTCTTTTGAACCATTATATCAGGAAACGCTCTTTAAAGCCTATACACTTTTTAATCGTTTTATAGATCTTCAGTCTACAGGAATCCTTAGTGTAAGTAAAACAATGTTGATGCGTCTTATTAAAAGGGCATTCTCTGTAGTCAGTATTCCATTCCACGGCGAACCTGCTGTAGGACTTCAGGTGATGGGAGTATTGGAAACCAGAAATCTGGATTTTAAGCACCTTATACTGCTTTCTGTAGACGAAGGAAATCTGCCTAAATCTGGTGTAGAAAGTTCTTTTATTCCCTACCACTTAAGAAAAGCTTTTGGTATGACTACCATAGATCATAAAGTTTCTGTCTATGCTTATTATTTTTATAGGTTGATACAGCGTGCAGATCGTATTACAATGCTCTACAACAGCAATGCTGAAGGACTTAAAAAAGGGGAAAAGAGTAGGTTTATGCTACAGTTATTGGTAGAATCTCCTCATACGATAAAGCAACTGCAACTGGCACCTCGTCAGAATCCTTTGCAGCATAGTGTAGAGGATATTGTCAAGACTCCTGCTATGATAGAGGAACTTATAGAGAAGTATAGGTTCAAGAAAGATGTTCCGGATGAAAAAATTAAACTACTCTCTCCTTCTGCACTCAATAAATACATTACTTGTCCGGCTCAATTTTATTATGAATACGTAGCTGGATTAAGAGTAGAGAATGAAATGGCAGAAGATATAGACGCTGCACTCTTTGGTACCATTTTCCATAAAGTAGCAGAAGACATTTATACCAATGCTCTACGCAAGCTTATCACAAAAGAGTATATAGAAGGGTTGTTGAAGAATGAATGGCAAATAGAGCGATTGGTAGATGAGGCTTTCAGAACAGAATTTTTCAAAGAGCAAAATCCGGAAACCAAACTTAAATACAATGGTTTCCAGTTGTTAAACAGGGAGGTCGTATTGAGATACATCAAGAAGTTGCTGAGGATTGATAGGCAATATACCCCCTTTACCTTTGAGTCTGCCGAAAAACGAATTTACGAGAGCTTTCCTGTTTCTTATAATGGGAAGGAAGCTATTATCAACATAGGTGGTGTTGTAGACAGAATGGATCTGAAAGATGGTGTCTTGCGTATTGTAGACTATAAAACAGGTAAAGAAGAAGGGGCAATAAAAGATATTGAAGATGTGTATTTGAACAATGTAGATACACGGAAAAAGAATACATTTCAAGTCTTTTTGTATTCAAGTATTATGGCAAGAAAGTTACGAGAACAAGGTAAGGATTATAAAATTTCTCCTTCTTTACTTTATATTTCTAGTATAAAAGAGAAAGAACCTGCGCTTTCTGTCGTTTTGCAGAATGAACCGATTACAGACTTTGCTCAAACCCTTGTGGTAAGCGAAGATCAAAAACCACATCTCTTGGAGCACTGGATGAGAGAGCGATTGAGACAAATCATAGATGAACTGATGAATGTGGACGTACCATTTCATAGACGTGCCTCTAAAAACTGCGATTATTGTCCTTTTGCAAAACGTTGTAACATTTCAAAGAGTGATATTGTATGAAAATAAGTTTCCATATACCCTATAAGACAGTTTGGGGAGAACAACTGTACGTAATTATAGAGAATGCTTCCATTTCTCCACTGCCACTTACAGCGGTAGATGGCTACAATTGGAGTGGTACGCACGAATTACCTCTTACGTTGCGAAATAAACAACTGTGTTATCATTATGCTGTCTATGTGAAAGACGTGTGTACACGTAGAGAATTGATAATAGGAGATTTGTCGCATCAACTCTACTTGGGAGAAGAGGTGCATCATATGGTATATGATGTTTGGAGAGATCTTCCTAAGTGTTTTTATAAATACTCATCAGCGTTCTCTCCATTTATAGCAGGTAAAAAAAATATAAGACAAAGGAAAGCCAAGAGGCGTGTTGTTTTCCGCGCCTTATGTCCCGAGTTGTTTGCTCGTAATTATGCTTTGGGAATTTGTGGCAATGGAGCTTTATTGGGAAATTGGGAACACGATGCACCACTGATGATGACAGAAACGCTACCCAATGTTTGGCAACTATCTGTAGATGCCGATGCCTTAGAAAGCAGTACCTATTATAAATTTGTGGTAGTAGATAAGGCAACAGGAATGCTTCGCTATTGGGAAGAGCTTACTGATAGACATATAGGCAAACCGGCACTAATGGAAGGAGAGGCTTTCACTTTGCCGGAAGTAGAGGTTTCTTTTGCCGAAATCTTGCCTGTACGTGTAGCAGGAAGTGCTATTCCTGTTTTCTCTTTGAGAACCGAAGGTAGCTGTGGAGTAGGGGATTTTGGAGACTTTTATCAATACGTATTGTGGGCATCTCAAACATCACAGAGAATAGTACAGATACTGCCTATCAATGATACTACGATGGATGGAACTTGGAAAGACTCTTATCCTTATGCCGCTATTTCTGTTTTTGCACTACACCCTATGTATGTAGATATAAGACAACTACCTGTGCCGAAAGATAAAAATTTTCTTTCTTCTTACAGGAAAAAGAGAAAGCAATTGAATGCATTGCCTACAGTAGACTATGAAGCTGTAAACCAATTAAAGAGAGCCTATTTGAGAAAGGTGTACGAAGCGTATGGAGAAGCTACTTTTGCAGAAAAGGCGTACGAAAAGTTTTTTGCAGAAAATAAGGACTGGCTTGTACCTTATGCCGCATTCTGTTTCTTGAGAGAGAAGTATGGAAGCCCTTATACTAAAGATTGGAAAGAATACGCCTTGTACAGCAAAAAGAAAGTATTGGCACTCGCCCAAATAGATGCTCCTTCATTTAAGGACGTGGCTTTTCACTTCTTCGTTCAATATCATCTACATTTACAACTTCTTCGAGTGGCTATGCTGGCACAGAAGCAGCTCATCACTCTCAAAGGGGACATTGCCATAGGAGTAAATAGGAATGGTGTAGAAGTGTGGACAGACCCGACATATTTTTACACCGATGTGCAAGTGGGTGCTCCACCTGATGCATTTTCTATAGAAGGACAGAATTGGGGTTTCCCCTCCTATAATTGGGAAGCTATGGAAAAAGATGACTACAAATGGTGGAAACGCAGATTGACTCAAATGGCGACTTATTTCTCTGCTTATAGAATAGATCATATATTGGGCTTTTTCCGTATTTGGGAGAATCCTTCTTCTGCAGTAAATGGTATGCTTGGACAGTTTTCTCCGGCTTTGCCTTTTACAGAAGAAGAAATCAGAAGTTATGGGCTATTCTTTGATAAGTCCTTTATGACCCAACCATTTATCAATGAAGAACTACTGTCAAGGACTTTTAAGGAAAGAACCGGAGATGTAAAAAAGCATTTCTTAGAACATAGCCATTATGATGTGTATAGATTACAATCTGTATGGAATAATCAGAAAGAACTTATGACTTACCTTGATGCACATTTCCCCGGAGATACCGCTTTAAGAGAAGGTCTGATGATACTTATTACCAATGTGCTGTTTATAGAAGACAAAGTCCATAAGGGTACTTATCACCCTCGTGTTATGGCACCTCATACACATATATTTACTCGTTTGACAGATAGTGAACGAGAAGCCTACTTACGTTTGTATCATACTTATTTCTACGAACGGCACAATGAATTTTGGTATCGCGAGGGTATGAAGAAGTTGCCTGCTATCATACAGTCTACACGTATGTTGGCTTGTGGAGAAGATTTAGGTATGGTGCCTCAATGCGTGGATAGTGTGATGAAAGAACTAGATATTCTCACCTTAGAGATAGAACGAATGCCGAAGTCTGTAGGTGTGGAGTTTGCCGAAGTAAAGGATTATCCTTATTGCTCGGTTTGTACTACAGGTACGCATGATATGGAAACCTTCCGAGCATGGTGGGAAGAAGACGAAGAGCGTACGGAGCGTTATTATCATCAGATGCTGTATGCGTGGGGAAATCCACCTCAAAAGGCAACAGCCAAGATGATTACAGAAGTGATTCGTAAACATCTGCATAGTGCTTCTATGCTTTGTGTACTGCCATGGCAAGATTGGGTAGGTATGAACGAATTATTGAGAGCTAAAGACCCTGTAGCAGAAAGAATCAATATACCGGCTAATCCACATCATTATTGGAGATGGAGAATGCACCTCACTATAGAAGAACTGATGACTTGTGATACACTCAATGCGCAAATATCTAAAATGATAGCTGATGCAGGTAGAAGTGCTGAATAGATGGTTAATTTATTGTAAAAAACATAGTGCATATACTTCTGTTATGTAGAAAATACAAGCTAAACTATCTACTTTTGTATCCATATCATATGGGCTTGACTGGTTTTGACAGCGAGAGATGTGGTACGTAAGCATGCAGTGCGTCGGTGATTTGCACTTTAATCTCAGTTACTAAAATTTTATCTGGCAACGCAAATTATGCTCTCGCTGCTTAATCGAAGAATAGTAGATTAACTTTATTTCTCTCAAAGTGAGAGAAACGAGATGTCACTCAAAAGCTCTTGTTCCGAAGCGTTTGATATAGTGGCACAGCAAAATCGGGAATAGTCGTCTGTTTGTTTCGGGTGGACGATGAAATTTTAGAAACTAAGGTATAAGTGGGTGGCTTTGGTCTTGCTTATACACGAAAACGAAGGCAAAGATAAGCATGTAGAAAGCGTATGGCTTCCTTGTTTGGACGGGAGTTCGACTCTCCCCAGGTCCACGTATAGTAAAAGAGTAGCTCCCGAAGAGTCTGCTCTTTTTTTATAGCACCCGATTCATATCTGTAAGAAAGCAACAAAAAATGTAGTTATTATGCGTAAGTCCCTATATCTTTGCGCTAAATACATAAAGTAATGAAGTGGACGAAACTGATCTCCAATAAGCGTTTTGGTTTAGAACAATATCATGAAGCTCGTAAAGACGAGCGTTCCGAATTTCAAAGAGATTTTGATAGATTGATTTTTTCTGCACCCTTTCGCAGATTACAGAATAAAACCCAAGTATTTCCTTTACCCGGTAGTATTTTCGTGCATAATAGACTTACACATAGTTTGGAAGTCTCTTGTGTAGGAAGATCTATAGGTACGGAAGTGGCGAAGATGCTCATAGATAAGCACCCCGAATTAAGAGATACGCACGTGGAAGAAATGGGTGCTATCGTTTCTGCTGCCTGCTTAGCGCACGATTTGGGTAATCCGCCTTTCGGACATTCTGGAGAAAAGGCTATAGGAACTTATTTTTCCGAGGGGAAAGGCTTGGAACTTAAGGAAGAATTGAGTGAACACGAATGGACAGACTTGATTCGTTTTGAAGGGAATGCCAATGCTTTTAGACTTCTGACACATCAATTTTGTGGACGCAGACCGGGTGGCTTTGTACTAACCTATGCTACGCTTGCTTCTATTGTAAAATACCCTTACTCTTCATTACTGTCCGGGAAAAAGCAAAAATTTGGTTTCTTTCATTCGGAAGAACAAGATTTCTGCAAGATAGCAGAAGACTTAGGCTTGATTCGTATAAGTAAAGAAGGAGAACCTATTCGCTATGTGCGCCACCCACTGGTGTACTTGGTAGAAGCTGCAGACGATATTTGCTATCAGATGATGGATTTGGAAGATGCTTATAAACTGAAGATTCTGACCCATACGGAAATAGCAGAACTCTATGGTGCTTTTTTTGATGAGACACGTAGAGTACGCATAGAAGAAGTGAACAAAATAGTGGAAGACAGGAATGAACAAATCGCTTATTGGCGTTCTGCTGTGATAGGTATTTTAATTCAAGAATGTGCTCGCGTTTTTGTGGAGCACGAAGAGGAGATTCTTTCGGGAACTTTTGAAGGTACACTCATTCGTCATTTTTCTGCTCCTCTTCGTGAAGCTTACGAAGAATGCTCTCGCACTGCTTATGCTAAGATTTATCGTTCTAAAGACGTAGTAGACATAGAATTGGCTGGGTATAAAGTTATTTCTACGCTCTTGGAGTTATTTATAGATGCGGTAAGATACCCGGAAAAAGCTTACTCTCAATTACTCATACACCGTATTTCTGCCCAGTATGAAGTTAATGCACCCACTCTTTACGGAAAGATACAGGCTGTATTGGACTATATTTCTGGTATGACAGATGTGTATGCATTGGATTTATATAGAAAAATAAAAGGTAACAGTCTTCCTGCTGTATAATGTAGCAGGGTTTATTATTCACATTTAATCATTATGTTTCTCAACATCATTTTTTTAGTAGGAGGTTTACTCCTTATTCTTTTGGGAGCTAATATGCTCACCGATGGTGCTTCTGCCATTGCGAAAAAGTTTCATATCTCAGACCTTGTGATAGGGCTTACTATAGTAGCTTTTGGCACTTCTATGCCGGAGTTGGTCATCAGTTGTTTGTCAGCCTTAAAAGGTAGTCCGGAAATGGCAATAGGTAATGTTGTAGGTAGTAATATTTTCAATGTGCTGGGTATTATTGGTGTAACGGCTATGGTGATGCCTATTACGGTAGGAAAAGGTACTTTGGCAAAAGAAATCCCTTTTGTGATACTATCTGCTTTGACGATAGCTTTTTTAGCTCTTGACAATTTCTTAGGTAGTGGTGGAGATAACTTTATCAGTAGAGGAGATGGGCTTACATTGTTACTTTTCTTTGCCATATTTATGGTATATACCTTTGCTATAGCTAAGCACAGTGAGGCTCCAGAGGAAGATGTAGCACAAGTAAAACCTTTACCTATGTGGCATTCTATACTATGGATAGTATTAGGTTTAGCCGGTTTAATAGGAGGTGGGCAACTCTTCGTAGATGGAGCCAAAGAAGTGGCACTTGCCTTGGGAGCAAGTGAGTCTATCATTGGTTTGACTTTGGTGGCTGTAGGTACTTCTCTACCGGAATTGGCTACTTCTGTAGCCGCAGCATTGAAGAAAAATTCAGGTATTGCTATAGGGAATGTGATAGGTAGTAACCTTTTCAACGCATTCTTTATCTTAGGAACAGCTTCTACCATATCTCCTCTACCTATGGGAGGGGTTACAGAAGTAGATATACTTATGGTTGTATCTTCTTCTATTCTCTTTTGGTTTTTTGGTTGGGCATTCAAGAAAAGAACTATTACTCGCATAGAAGGATTTATTATGGTGGCTTGCTATGTAGCTTATACCGCTTATCTTATCAGTATGCAATAAACAACGATGGAAAAAGCTCCTCTCAAAGTAGTGGTAGATGCGCAAATTCCCTATATAGGAGAATCACTACAAAATATGGTGGAAGAAGTGCTATTTCTTCCGGGGAAAGAGATGACTCGTGAGGTCGTGCAAGATGCAGATGCTTTACTTGTCCGTACTCGTACCCAATGCAATGCTTCTTTATTGAC
>JALEQJ010000063.1 GCA_022764505.1 Phocaeicola sp.
CGGAAGCATAAGTAAGACTCTCTACCCAGGAGAGAAATACAACTTTACATTCTGGAGTTCCAATGCTAAATACCCTAATACAGCAAGTCTTAGACTTCAGTTCTCTGATAATACTATTCTTGAAATCATGAAGTCGAAACATTATACAGGTAAAGAGTATAATGAATACATCAAGACTATGAAGAAATGATGTATATTTGTTAGTTCTTTATAGATTGAATATACTCCAGAAGGATGGTCGGGTTAAATGTCTTGCCATCCTTTTTTGTTGTGAGGTGAAGGTGGGGATCGGTCGATACCCTTGTGGAACCGCTCAAAGCTATGATAGCTTTAATCTTGTAAATACACGATAATTCGGTGGAACTCATATAAACTATAAACACACGGAAGTTCACTATACTATAAACGTGAGCTTCCGTGTGTTTGTTTTACGAGTAAATCTGCGTACTCTTAGAAAGGGAGATCGTCTTTTTCGTCTGCAGCAGGAGTTGTATCTATAGGTGCAAAAGCAGGGGCTTGTGGAGCTGTAGATGGTGATACTTCTTCTGCGGTATGATGGTCTACTTTCCAAGCACGGATACTATTGAACCAGCGTCCTTGCCATTCTCTGGCATCTATATCGAAAGAAACGGTGATTTCCTCTCCTATCTGTATATTGAATTGCTGAATTTTATCGTTCCCGAAAACTTCAAAACAGAGTTTGCGAGGATATGTGTCGTGTGTTTCTATAACATATTCTTGTGCTACCCATTCATTGCCTGTACTCTTGGCAATACCTTTTTTCAAGTCGCACACTGCTATTACTTTTCCTTTTAATTCCATCTTTCTTTCTTGCGTTATATTGTGCTACGAAAGTACTGCTTAATCGGGTGTTACGCTAATTTTTCAGTTGTTTTTCTTTCCTGTCCATAATCTTTTTGTAATTTTGAACTTTGAAGTAAAGGGTGGATTATACCCTTTTGTGAAATAGAAAATAAACAGAAAAAGAGACATATATGAAGTTCAATGTATCCAGCACAGCCTTGTACTATCGTTTACAAGCCATCAGCCGTGTGATTAGTTCCAAAAACTCCATTGCTATCTTGGATTGCTTCCTTTTGGAGTTGAAAGAAGGTAAGCTCCATCTTACAGCTTCCGATAGCGAAACTACGCTTTGCACTACATTAGAGGTAAATGATGTAGAAGGAGACTTGCGTGTAGCCATTCCTATGAAAACCCTTTTGGACGGCTTGAAAGAAATTTCGGAACAACCTCTTTCTATGGAAATTAACCCTGCGAACTTCGAGATAACCGTATCTTATCTTAATGGTAAATACACCCTTATGGGACAGCAAGCAGAAGAATATCCTTTGCCTAAAGCTATAGATAGCGAAGCTGTTTCATTGAACTTACCTATAGGAACTCTTTTGGAAGGAGTGAATACTTGTGCTTTTGCAGCAGGAGATGATGAACTGCGTAAGGTGATGAGCGGTATCTACTTTGATATAGAAACAGAACACCTTACACTCGTAGCTACAGACGGACATAAATTGGTGCGCCTAAAGCTGAATAGTATTCAAGCAGGAGAAAAAGCGGCTTTTATTCTGCCCAAGAAACCCGCCGGTTTGCTGAAAGCTCTTTTGATAAAAGAAGAGGCAGAAGCAGAAGGCAGTGTAAGTATCTCATTTGATGATAAACAAGCCTCTTTCAGTTTCGGAACTTCACGTATGGTATGCAGACTTATAGAAGGACGTTTCCCAAATTACAACGCTGTGATACCACAAAACAGCCCACATACGATATTGATAGATCGTTTGGCTTTCTTGGGTGCATTGAAGCGTGTAGCTATATTCTCTTCTACTTCCAATAGTCAGGTGAAACTCTCATTTGATACAAATAATGTAACTATTTCTACCAAAGACATAGACTTTTCTACCGCCGCAGAAGAAAAGTTGGCTTGCGAGTACAGTGGCGGAAAATTGGAAATCGGCTTTAAATCTGCTTTCCTTATAGATATATTGAACAATATAGCTACAGACAATGTAGAAATAGGTTTGGCAGATCCTTCTCGGGCAGGAATCATTGTTCCTACAGAACAAAACGAAGGGGAGGACTTACTCACACTACTTATGCCTATGATGATCAACTACTAAGCCTCTTGGCTTTTAGTACGCTTATATTCACTTAAGCCATCAGTAGGGCACATATTTGTTGCTATACTGATGGTTTTTAGCACCTAATAAGAGATGAAATTGAACCTAAAGAACCCGATTATATTTTTTGACCTTGAAACTACAGGAATCAATGTCAATACAGATCGTATAGTAGAAATTTGTTATCTCAAAGTTTATCCTAATGGTAATGAAGAGAGCAAAACACTGCGCATTAACCCGGAAATGCACATTCCGGAGCAATCCTCTGCCGTGCACGGCATTTATGACAAAGATGTGGTAGACTGTCCTATTTTCAGAGAAGTAGCACAGAGCATAGCACACGATTTTGAAGGGGCAGATATAGCAGGTTTCAATTCCAATAGGTTTGATGTGCCTCTCTTGGTAGAAGAGTTTCTCCGTGCAGGGATAGACATAGACCTTAGTACACGTAAATTTGTAGACGTACAGGTGATTTATCATAAATTGGAGCAACGCACACTCTCTGCTGCTTACAAATTCTATTGTGGCAAAGAATTGGAAGATGCTCACTCTGCTACAGCAGACGTGAGAGCTACTTACGAGGTACTCAAAGCGCAAATAGACAAGTATCCAAACGACTTGCAAAACGATGTGAAGTTCCTATCCGAATTTTCTTCTTTTACACGCAATGTAGACTTTGCAGGCAGAATTGTCTTGGACGATAAAAATGTGCCTGTTTTCAATTTTGGAAAATACAAAGGTATGCCTGTGAGCGAAGTCTTCAGAAGAGATCCCGGTTATTATAGCTGGATACTAAATGGAGATTTCACTTTGAATACAAAGAGTGTCTTGACCAAACTCAAATTACAAGAAACAGGATTAGTAAAATAATATGGCACTGAACGGGAAAAAAATAGTCTTGGGCATAAGTGGCAGTATTGCTGCTTACAAAGCCGCCGTCTTAACTCGCCTACTCATCAAGGAAGGTGCAGAGGTGCAAATAGTCATAACACCCGCAGGAAAGGAATTTATCACTCCCATTACTCTCTCTGCACTTACGAGCAAACCGGTCATCAGCGAGTTTTTCTCTCAGAGAGATGGTACATGGCACAGCCATGTAGATTTAGGATTATGGGCAGACGCTATGCTGATAGCACCTGCTACGGCAGCTACCATAGGAAAGATGGCTAATGGAATAGCAGACAATATGCTTATCACTACCTACCTTTCTATGAAAGCTCCTGTATTTATAGCTCCTGCTATGGACTTGGATATGTGCGCACACCCTTCTACAGTTCGCAATTTGGACTTGCTACGGAGCTATGGTAATCACATCATAGAACCTGCCAGCGGAGAATTAGCCAGTAAGTTGGTGGGAAAAGGACGTATGGAGGAGCCGGAAAATATAGTAAAAGTGCTTCAAGACTACTTTGATGCCAAACAAACTCTGCAAGGAAAACACGTGCTTATTACAGCAGGTCCTACCTACGAACAAATAGATCCTGTGCGCTTCATTGGCAATTATTCTTCGGGGCGTATGGGTTTTGCTCTTGCAGAAGAGTGTGCCGAACGAGGAGCAGAAGTAACCCTCATAGCAGGTCCTGTAGAACAGAAAACAGTACACCCTGCTATCCGTAGAATAGATGTACAGAGTGCCTCAGAGATGTATGCTGCCACTCTATCTGCTTTCCCGGCTTCGGATATAGGTATACTTTGTGCAGCTGTGGCAGATTTTACCCCCAAAGATCCGGCGCGAGTAAAGATAAAAAGAGAAAAAGACGATTTAATACTTCATTTAGTACCTACGCAAGACATTGCAGCGGCACTCGGGAGAGAAAAGAAAGCACATCAGTGTTTGGTGGGTTTTGCTCTTGAAACAAACGATGAAGTAGCGCACGCCAGAGAGAAAATGAAGAGAAAGAACTTAGACTTCATCGTCTTAAATTCTCTCAATGATAAAGGCGCAGGCTTCCGTGTAAGCACCAATAAAATCACTATTTTGAGTCAAGAGGAACAAATAGAATTTCCTCTAAAAGACAAACGTGCTGTGGCGGAAGATATTGTCCTACATTTAGTAAAAACGATAGCGAAACCATAATAATATGCTACAATCTCTCTACATACAAGACTATGCACTCATAGACCGTTTGGACATCAGTTTTGAAGATGGTTTCTCTGTCATTACGGGAGAAACAGGAGCTGGGAAATCTATCATACTCGGTGCTATAGGTTTACTCTTAGGGCAGCGAGCAGATACCAAAGCAATAAAGTATGGTGCCAATAAGTGTGTAGTAGAAGCTACTTTCTGTATTGAGGGATATGAAATGGAAGCACTCTTCCAAGAATTGGACATAGAGTACGATGCTACAGAATGTATTCTACGCAGAGAAATCTCCGGTACAGGGAAGAGCAGAGCTTTTATCAATGACAGTCCGGCTTCACTCGTGCAAATGCGTGAGATAGGAGAACGTCTCATAGACATTCATAGTCAGCATCAGAACTTACTCTTGAATAAAGAGCATTTTCAGTTACAAATTATAGATACTCTGGCGCAAAACGAAGCCATATTATCTGCTTACAAAACGCTTTATACTTCCTATAGAGAAACCTCTCTATCGCTAAAGAAACTTGTAGAAACTGCAGAAGAGAACAGAAAAGACGAAGAATATATCCGTTTTCAATGGGAGCAGTTAGACGCTGCCGACTTGGAAGAGGGAGAACAAGAGGATTTGGAGCAAGAATTGGAAACCCTCAGCCACGCAGAAGAAATTCGTACTCAAATCTACGAAGCCCACGAAGCCTTGGATTCGGACGAAGGAGGTGTCTTAACTTCTCTTTATGCGTGTGTAGATGCACTGCAAAGCATCTCAAAGGTTTATCCGGAGGCAGAGGATTGGCAAGAACGTGCAGATTCTTGTCTGATAGAGCTAAAGGAATTGAGCCGTGAACTCAGCAATGCTCAAGATGAGGTTTCTGTAGACCCGGACAGACAGAAAGAAGTGGAAACACGTTTGGATCTTATCTACAGTTTGCAGCAGAAACACCACGTACAGAGTGTCTCGGCACTCATTGCCTTGAGAGACGAATATGCAGAGCGTTTAGAAAACATACAATCGTTTGATGAACGATTGGCACAGTTGGAAGCAGAGAAACAGGCATTCTATACGCAGGTAAAAGAAAAAGCTGCCCTCTTGCACGAGTTACGCAAAGTACAAGCTATCAAGGTAGAAGAACAAATGAGAGAATTACTCATACCATTGGGAATGCCTAATATGCGCTTTGAGGTCGTATTGAATGAAAAAGAGCCCGATGCTACAGGTATGGATAGCGTGAACTTTCTCTTTTCTGCCAACAAAAACACTCCTCCACAAAATGTAGCTTCTATCGCATCGGGAGGAGAAATAGCACGTGTGATGCTTTCTCTCAAAGCTATGATAGCAGGAGCAGTGAAACTTCCTACCATCATTTTCGATGAAATAGATACGGGTGTTTCCGGTTCTATTGCAGAGAAAATGGCTACCATTATGCAAGATATGGGAGCGCAGAATAGGCAGGTCATCAGTATTACACATTTGCCACAAATAGCAGCATTGGGAAAGGTACATTACAAGGTATACAAGGAAGATACGGATACCGGAACCAATAGTCATATACGCAGGCTTACTACCGAAGAGCGAATCAAAGAAATAGCCAATATGTTGAGCGGTGCTACCCTTACAGAAGCAGCTATCAATAACGCAAAAGCACTATTGGGAGAAAAATAAATATCGTTTCCCAGACTTTAGAGTAGATAGAGGGAAACAAAGACAATACATTATGATAGAAAGAAATGAAATGATATTCGGCATACGTGCCGTGATGGAAGCCATAGAGTCCGGCAAAGAAATAGACAAGGTCTTCCTGAAAAAAGACTTGCAAGGAGAGTTATCCAAAGAACTGACAACACTTCTGAAGTCTTCTTTTATTCCGGTACAGCGTGTACCTATAGAGAAATTGAACAGACTCACCAAGAAGAACCATCAAGGTGTGGTGGCGTTTATCTCTCCTATAACTTATGAGCGTACAGAAAATCTTGTTCCTACACTCTTTGAAGCAGGAAAAGTTCCCTTGCTTTTACTCTTAGACGGTATCACAGATGTAAGAAATTTCGGAGCTATAGCCCGTACTTGTGAGTGTGCAGGGGTAGATGGTATCATCATTCCTGCCAAGAACAGCGTGAGTGTAAATGCCGATGCCATAAAGACTTCTGCGGGTGCACTTCATACCTTGCC
This sequence comes from Phocaeicola sp., assembly GCA_022764505.1. GTDB lineage: Bacteria > Bacteroidota > Bacteroidia > Bacteroidales > Bacteroidaceae > Phocaeicola. The sequence goes on from JALEQJ010000063.1 coordinate 6,383, forward strand.
TGTGTGTAGAGAACAGAATATATTGCAAACCATAAAATACCTGAAGGAGAGCGGTTTTAAGATAGTAGCCGCTACAGAAAAAGGAGATTATGACTATACCAGAGCGCAGTATGTAGATCCTACTTGTATTATTATGGGGGCGGAAGATACGGGAGTGCCTTACGAGCATTTAGCTCTTTGCGATGAGTGGGTAAAGATACCTATGATAGGGAAAATAGCCTCCCTCAATGTTTCTGTGGCAGCAGGTATACTCATTTACCAAGCCATTCAGCAGAGGGGAGCTTTCTGTGGAGAATGATTTTTATGCTTTTCCTTGTTTAGAGAAATAAGGAGAAGCATATTTTGTTATAAACAATAAACAAAGCATAGCGATATATGAAACGTTTAGGATTTACTCTGGGCTTGTTGTTGCTGTCGCTTATCGTGGTAGCACAAGAATTACCCAAGGCAGTAGAAAAAGTAAAGAAGGCTGTTTTTTCCCTTGTTACTTACAAAGATAATCAGTTGCTTGCCTCAGGAAATGGTTTTTTCATTTCGGAAGAAGGGATTGGTGTAGCAGATTATACTCTATTCAAGGGAGCCAATAGAGCGGTCGTGGTACAAGATGGAAAAGAATACCCTATTGTGGAGATTCTGGGTGCCAATGAAATGTACGATGTCGTGAAATTTGCAGTGCAGAAAGGAAAGAAATACACAGCCATATCACCCACAAAGAGCAGACTGAAAGTAGGAGAGCGTATCTATATGCTTCCTTACGCTACGCAAAAAACAAGTGCAGGTAGCACCGGTGTTATTCACAAAATAGATTCTATCTCTCAAGGTGCCTCTTACTATGAACTGACTATGAGTAGTGCGGAAAAAGATGTGAACCTGCCTATAGTCAATGCTACAGGAGAGGTCTTGGCTATGTTACAAAAAGGAGGTAAAGAACAACTCAGCTATGCGTTGGGAATAGATTATGTGCAAGCATTAGAAATAACACCTCTTTCTCTTCACGATGTTTCCTTACAAAAGATACAGATAGAAAAAGCACTTCCATCTACAGAGGAACAAGCTTTGGTATATCTTTATTTGGCATCTTCTCAGATGGATAGAACGCATTACGAAGAAGTCTTGAATAAGTTCTTGGTACGTTATCCGCAAAGCACTGAAGGGTATATACGTCGTGCCAATTTTTACCTCTATAATACGCCTACCCCTCTCTGGGAGAAAGCAGAGCAGAGCTTAAACGATGCTTTGCGTGTGAGTTCAGAAAAATCCGATGTGTATTATCAATGGGCGCAAATGATTTACAATTACAGTTTGCGTACTCCGGCAGGTACAGAAGTTCCTGCACAATGGCAAATAGCAGAGGCAAAGAACCTGATAGAAAAAGCCATTGGTATGAAAGAGAATGCTATCTACTATCAACTCAAAGGTGATATTTACTTTGCCGAAGAAGATTATACTACAGCCACTACAGCTTATGAGAAAATCATAAAACTACAACCTTCTCCCATAGCCTATTATGCCCTTGCACGCTCTAAAGAACTCAGTGGTGCAGCACCTGTAGCAGAAGTCTTGGCACTTATGGACAGTACTTTGGCACAATACAACAAGCCTTACCCTGTAGAAGCCGCTACTTATCTCTATGAGCGTGGACGCATAAAGCACGATGCTGCTATGTATAGAGAAGCCGTAATGGACTATAATCTTTTCCAAGAAATAACAGGAGAACACGTTACTGCCCAGTTCTACAGAGTACGTGCGCAAGCAGAAATGCAATGCCGTATGTATGCACAAGCTTTGGAGGATATGAAAAAGGCTACCGATATGGCTCCCCAAGAGGTAGAACTCTGGATAGAAAAAGCAGGTATGCACTTGCGTTTTAATCAGAGAGAAGAAGCCAAGAAAGACCTGACACGTGCTTTGAGTATAGGAGAACAGCCTGTGGCACAACGTATGCTCGGTTATATTCTGGTAGAAGGAAATGAGAAAGAAAAAGGTCTTTCGCTGCTCAAACGTGCAGCAGAGCAAGGAGATACCGTAGCTACAGAGCTATTGGAAAAATATAAATAAGCCACCTTTTCTAAAGCATCAAGAAATGAAAGAACCCCCTAAACATATATTGGCTATCCGGCTGTCTGCATTGGGAGATGTGGCAATGACACTTCCTATACTCTATGCCGTAGCACGTAAGTACCCTGCATTGCGTATCACGTTACTTACACGCCCTTTTTTTGGTCGCTTGTTTATCAATAAACCTTCCAATCTACAGATTATTCCGTGGGAGAAAGGAGTAAGTACCTTCCGGATTCTCAAACAAGTTGCTGCGCTCCGACCGGATGCCATAGCAGACTTGCACAATGTACTTCGTTCATGGACTATAGATACTTTTTTCAGACTGAAGGGAGTACCTGTAGTTATGGTAGATAAGAAGAGAGAAGAACGTAGGCGCATCACTTCGGGAGGAAAGCAGATTGAATTGGAACGTTTCACAGATAGATATGCCGGAGTTTTCGCTCGTTTGAGTTATCCCGTAGAACCGGATTTTGTCTCTCTCTTTGCAGAACAGGTTCTTCCGGAAGCCCCTATAGAAATTTTGTCTCCGGCTATCGGTATAGCTCCCTTTGCACGCTATTATACCAAGACTTACCCTATAGACCAAATGAAAGAGGTAGTAAGACTGCTTAGTGAAAGAGGATATCATATATATCTCTTCGGCGGAAAGAATGAGGCTGCCACTTTTCTACCTTGGGTAGAGGCTTTTCCGCAAGTGCATTCTTTGGCAGGAGCTTATGGTATAGAAGAAGAGTTATTCCTTATGAGCCAAATGAACCTTATGGTAAGTATGGATTCTGCCAATCAGCATTTGGCTTCCTTAGTCGGTATTCCTGCCCTTACCATTTGGGGAGGTACAACTCCCGAATGTGGCTTCTTAGGCTATGGTCAGTCTGTGGAGAATACTTTGTGTTTACACTTGGACTGCCAGCCATGTAGCATAGCAGGAACCCCTCATTGTAAAAAGCAAACCTTGGCTTGTATGAGAGAAATTTCTCCGGGCATAATAGTAGAAAAAATCCAGCAAATGTCCGGAAGAAGTAGCATTACATAGTGAGATATACCCATCTCAGAGATGCTTATAACCGTATTTTGATAAGAAGCCTTGCTACCGTGATACGGAGCATATCTTATCGTGATAGCAAGCCTTGCTATCAGCATAGCAATAGAACAATAAAAATCATACCCTATAAACCTATGAAACAAATTTATAGTATAAAGAACTTGACAGGCTATTTGCTTTGGCAGTACATAGCATTTTTGGCTTTTTTCCTCTTGATACAAAAGCCTATTTTCTTTTTTTACAACTGGACACATGGTGCTTCCCAATGTAGTTTTTCCGATGTGTGGTCTATTTATTATAATGGGTTCGCTTTGGACTTGTCTACTGCGGCTTATTTGAGCATTATTCCTTTTATAGGTGTGGCTGTAGCAATGTGTTATGGTTGGAAATCTGCATTGGTACGTTTCTTAAACGGTTATTTATGGATTATGGCTATAGTGCTTTCTATTGTTACCGTAGTAGATAGTTCTTTGTATGAATTCTGGGAATTTAAGTTGGATCACACCGTATTCTTTTATATCACAGACCCAAAGAACGCTTTTGCCAGTGTATCTGTAGGATATATCATTGTGAGATTGGTGGCTATCGTTTTGTTTTGCTTGTTGATAGGTTGGGCTTTGAGGAGACCTTTGAGCTGTTTCCAAAAGAAAACCTTGAACAAGGGAAACGCTGTGCTAGGATTTGTCGTATGGATACTGATAGGCGGACTTCTCTTCGGACTGATACGTGGTGTACGTACTTGGCCCAATACACCGGGTCGTGCCTTTTTCAGTAAGACAGCTTTCTTGAATCACTCGGCTTTGAATCCACTCTTTAATCTTATTTATACAGCTACCCGAAGCGAGAATTTCGGGAAACAATTCCGTTTCTTTCCGGAAGAAGAGTGTGCGAAGATTTATGCTCCCCTTTTCCAAAAGAAAGCAGGGACTACAGAAAAACTCTTGCGCACAGACCGTCCCAATATCTTGTACATCGTATTAGAAGGTTTCGGAGCAGTGTTTGTGGAAAACCTGGGTGGTATGCCGGAAGTAGGGAAGAATGTAAGCAGACTCTCTCAAGAAGGAGTAAATTTCTCTCGTTGCTATGGTAGTAGTTTCCGTACAGATAGAGGGATTGTGGCGGCAGTGAGTGGTTATTTGGCACAACCTACTACCAGTATTATGCGCTATACACGCAAGATAAGCTCACTCCCGGGCTTACCCAAAACCCTGAAAAAATATGGTTATGAAACGCAAGTGCTATATCCCAGCGATATGACTTTCTTCAATATGTCCGATTATTTTATTTGTGCAGGACATGATAAGCTCATCAGTCAAGACCAATTTACAGCTGAGGAACGTTGTACAAAATGGGGAGTTCCGGATCATATAGCTTTCCAATGGTTGTACGAGGATATAGTGAAAAAACATAAGGCAGGTGTAGCACCTTGGTACACTACTTATCTTACCATCAGTTCCCATACACCGTTTGATGTTCCGGGGCATTACTTGGAAGATGAGAAACTCAATGCCTTTGCTTATACAGATAGAAGTTTCGGAGAATTTATAGATAAGCTGAAGCAATCTCCGGCTTGGGACAATCTGCTTATTGTATGTACGGCAGATCATGGCTTCAATCATAGAGAAATAGCTACGGCAGAATTTCCACACATACCTTTCTTCCTTTTGGGAGGAGCTGTAGAAAGTCCTCGCAGGATAGAAACCATACTAAGCCAGACAGATATTCCTGCCACCATTCTTGCCCAGCTTGGCATAGCGCACGATGAGTTCATTTTCAGTAGAGATGTGATGTCTACCTCTTATACCTATCCTTTCTCTTTCAGTACCTTCAATAACGGTTTTAATTTCCGAGATTCTACAGGTTGTACCGTGTATGATAATGTGGCAGGAAAAGCTTTGGAAGGAGCAGATGCACAAAGAGAAAAATTAGGAAAAGCTATTTTACAAACCCTTTATAACGACTTGAACAAAAGATGATGAACAAGAATATACTTCATTCTACCCCTTGGAACGCTTGTGTAAACATAGTGTTGGTTATGGTGCTTTATAGCATTTGCCGGCTCTTGTTTATAGTGGGCAATATGGACATTTTCGGAGGGACATTTTCTTCTACAGATGTACAGAATATATTTGGGGGAGGATTACTGTTTGATTTCTCCGCAGTGTGCTATACCAATATACTTTATCTGGTCTTGTTGCTTTTCCCTTATCACAAAAAGGAAACACCACGATATAGGAAGTGGGTGAAAACGCTCTTCATCGTAGTGAATACTTTCTGTTTGGTGTTGAACCTTTCGGATTCTGTATATTTTGCTTATACGAAGCACAGAACTACTGCTGCTATTTTTGATCAGTTCGGCAATGAAGACAATCTTCTTTCCATCATAGGGATAGAGGCTGTAAGCCATTGGTATCTGTTCATAGTGGCAGGTATTTTTATTTATGTGCTGTACAAAGGCTATAGAGAGTATATCCCGGCACATCGTACACAGAAAGCTTATTATGGCAGACAAATCATCTCTTTGGCACTGCTTACAGCGGTCTTTATTATGGGAATGCGTGGGGCATCTTTGTGGAACAAAACCCGACCTATTGCTATGAGCGATGCCTTTCTTTATGCACCACAACCCATTCATGCCAGTGCGGTACTCAATACACCTTTCGCTATTTTGCGTACAGCTACCGGAAAGCCTATGGAAACGCCTGTTTATTTCCAAAATTTCTCGGAAGTAGAGGCTCTTTATTCTCCTATACATATAGCCAAAGACAGCGCAACTGTGCGCAAGAAAAATGTGGTGATACTGATAGTGGAAAGTTTCGCACAGGAATTTATAGGCAGTCTGAATACGCACTTGGATAATGGAACGTACAAAGGTTATACGACCTTTGCAGACTCACTCTTACCTCATTGTCTTACTTGGGAACAGACCTTTTGTAATACAGGATTCAGTATAGATGGAATGCCGGCTGTATTATCTTCTATTCCACGTATGGACAAGCCCTTTGTACTTACTCCTTTCGCTCTCAATGACGTGAATAGCTTGGTAAAATGTTTAGGAGATTGGGGATATAATTCTGCTTTTTTCCATGGTGCCAATAGGGAGTCTTTGGGCTTACAAGCCTTTGCCAAAAGAATAGGCTTTGATGCTTGTTATGGACGTGAGGAATATGTGGCAGATGCGCGTTTCGGAGGAGAGAAAGATTACGATGGTAATTGGGGAATTTGGGACGAGCCGTTTCTGCAATACTATTGCACCAAGATGAATGAGATGAAGCAACCGTTCATCACCACGATATTTACGCTGAGCTCTCATCACCCCTTTGTCTTGCCCAAAGAATACCAAGATGTATTTCTTGAAGAAGGGCTTTACCCTCTGCATAAGTGCATACGCTATACAGATAATGCGTTGAGGCTCTTCTTCCAAAAAGCTGCCGAGCAGGACTGGTACAAGAACACCATCTTCGTACTGACTGCAGACCACGCCAGCAGTAGAACTACACACGATGAGTACAAGACAGAAGTAGGAGCCTTCCGTGTACCTATTTTTTTCTTTGACCCATCTGGAGAGCTACCTGTAGGAAAAATGGCAGGTGTAGCACAGCAAATAGATATTATGCCTACACTTCTGCATTATTTGGGCTATCCTAAGGATTTCTTTGCTTTCGGAAAAGACCTCTTGTCAGATCCTGCACCTTGGGCGATGAATTGGGATAGAATACCACAATATATTTGGGGAGATTATGTCTTACAGTTTGACGGTAGAGAAGTAATGGCTCTTTATGATTATAAGAAAGATCCCTTATTGAAACAGAACTTAAAGGGAAAACTACCTGTAGAAGCAGAAATGACCCAACGTTTCAAAGCCTTTATACAAACCTATATGGAGCGTATGAAAGCCAATAAAGTGAAAGACACCTCTCCATTCAATGGAGGTAAAAATGAGGAGATATAAGCAGTTTTTGACATCAAGTAGAAAAACGGAAGTATGAATATACTACATATTTTCCCCGGAAAAGTTTGGGGAGGTGCAGAACAGTATGTGCTGGACTTAGGGAAACATTTGGAAGCGCAGGGGCATAGAGTTTCGTATCTTTCTTATGCTGTAGCCCCCATCGTAGAAAGACTTCCTGCAGGACTGAATCATAGCACATTGCCTTTTTTCTCGTCTATAGACTTGTATTCTGCTTGGAAAATGGCAAAGCAGATAGATAGCCGGAATATAGACTTGCTGCATATACACGATAAACGTTTTCTACTACTTGCCATTTGGGCAAAAAAATGGGCAAAACACCCTTGTAAGGTTGTTTTAACGAGGCATATAGCACGAAAAAGTGCTGTATGCCCATTATTCAGATGGGCATACAGACAGTTGCATAGAATGGTCTTTGTGTCTCAGCTCAGTAAGACACTCTGGCACGAAGCCAATGAATGGTTTCCTTCTTCTCTTTGTTCTGTGATATTGAATAGCATACCTCCTGTAGAGAGAAAGGAGGACGCTGTTCCACTGTTACGTGATCGGTTTCGTATCCCCATAGATACACCGCTTCTTATCTTTACGGGCAGAGTAAGAAAATCCAAAGGCTGTGCTACACTTATAGAGGCTCTGGCGCAAGTTTCGGATTTACCTTTTCATCTGGTATTCATAGGACAATGTAAGCCTATGGATTATGAAAAAAAACTGAAAAAAATAGCCGAGACGTATGGTATAGCAGATAGAATTTCTTTCTATGGGTTCTCCAGAGAAGTACGTAGTCTGATTCAGCAAGCAGATATAGGTGTTGCTCCTTCTATAGTGAAAGAAGCTTGTCCACTTTCTCCTATGGAATTTATGCAAACAGGAAAACCTATAGTAACAACCAATAATGGCGGACAAACAGAATATGTAAGTCAGGAAGAAAGTGGCTTTTTGGTTCCTCCCAAGTCTGTAGAAGCCTTGAGCCAAGCTCTTAGAAAACTTTTGGAGCAACCGGCATTGAGAGAGAAACTGGGTACATCGGGACTTCACTATTTCCAATCTCACCTTACCTACGAGCATTTTATATCAAAAGTCTTGGCAGTGTATACGGCAGAGAGGTAGTGTGTTTGTTTCGTTGGGCTTCAAAATTTTGAGACGAATCATTTACAAACTAAAAGATGTTGTTAATCCACTTGCAGAATTGATTGTGAGTATTGTTTGGAGGATTTGTTTTATTTTGGGGGAAAGAAAAGGAGACAGAGTGATGTTGCAACTATAAGTCTGATTCTACGGTATGGTTTACTTGATGTAGGCTGTACCGTAGTTTCTTATACATTTTCTACTGCTTTTCCGATAAGTGCTTTTGATAGGAGAGTATGCGCTATTTTAGGGAGGTAGATAGCTCGCTTGCAGTATCCATTATCCATCTTCTTATTTAATGGAGAATATATAAAAGGGGGCGTAACCATCACGGCACGCCCCCGAATTTGTAACAAAAAGCTAATGTTAATTCTGTATCAAATTCTTATTGTTGTTTACTTCACGTTGTGGAAGTTTGTGGATCATTTCTATAGTGTTCAGATTGAACTTCTTAGGTACAGCGTGATTTGTTTCCTCATTCACTTGTTTTCCGTTCAATTCATAAACGGCACCTTTTGTACGGTCTGATTCTATTTTCCAACGGCGTGCATCTAACCAAGATGTACCTTCTCCCCAAAGTTCCAAACGACGTTGTAAGCGTACTTGTGCACGGAGTTCGTCTTGCGTATCGGCTACTTTGAAGTCTGCATCGCGTGCTTCTACGAATACTTTCAACTTGGCTTTTGCTTCTTGCAGTTTATTTTGCTCAATCATGGCTTCTATTTCAAGCAAGAGAGGGTCTTGTACGCGGAGATAAACATAGTCTGTATTAGCCTTATCGCTCGCAATGAATTTAAGAGTCATGTATTTGAACTTAGGTGCTGTAAAACCAAGTTTTTCGGCTATAGCCTTGTTGTCATCTGTATTCACGTATAGCTTTCTACGAATATCTTTCTTACCCATTTGGTGGTACAGATGATTGTAGATATGCTTGGTTTGTCCTGACTTACCTGCATAGAAAGGTAGGGTAGGATCCATCATAGAATAGAAAGACGCCCAAAGTCCGGAAGTAACAGCTGTTACATCAAATCCCCAGAGAACATCAGCATTGCTATATGTCCATATAGGAGGATAAGAAAGTACTGCATCTATTGCGCCACCTCCCTGTGCTATTTTGGCATATTTTTCCGTATTCTGCCAGTCTTCCATAGAAGCATATACTTTAGCCAAATAAGCTGCTGCTACTGCTTTGTCTATATCTGCATTTCCATCTGTGTACCCTACGTGATCTACAGTGAAAGTAAGGTCTTTGATGATCTGTGCATAACATTCTTTGAGGGTAGAACGTGAGAGGTTTTCGTCTTCCGGTTTGAGTGGAAGAGGTATGCCCAACTTATCTTCATTTCCTACATAAGTTACTTGGTAGAAGTTGGTCAAATGGAAGAAGGCTATCCCTCTTTGTCCTGTAAATTTCGCTTTAAGGGTTAATACCTCGGGTCTTTGGTCTTCTTCCGAGAAGTAGTCTCTCAGTGCAATGTTTGCCTTGGATACGATGTCGTAGAAGATATTCCAAGTAGAGTTTGTTCTACGATAGTTGTCGTTGAAATTATCCAATTGATAATCGAAAACAAACCAGCCTCTGGTATGTGCGAGGTCTGTTCCCATCATATCTGTAGCCAGTTGGAATGCACGGAGTCCCCAGTCATCATGAGATGACCAATAACCCTGTAGTGTGTTATAGTTCACATTCAGTGTAGCTTGTACCAAGTTGGCAAGTTCTTTAGGGTCTTGCAACATGGCTTTCTTTTGCTCTTCGGTAATAAAGTTGGTTTCCTCGGGTTCCAAGAAGTCTTGGCTACAAGAGGTAGCCAAAGCCATGGCTCCGCAGAAGAGCAGGATATTTCTTAATTTCTTCATAATTGTAATCTTCTTTAGGTTATAATGAGATAGAGATACCGCCCGAGATAGTTCTGATAGCACTTGCTACTTTGTGGCTGGAAGAACCTATCAAACTGGTTCTTGGGTCTAATCCTTTTCTCTCAGAGAGTAAGAATACATTGTCTGCCGTTACATAAATACGAACTTTGTTCATGCCCATTTTTCGTACCCAATTGTTTGGTAATGTGTAGCCCAAAGTAATGTTACGCAATGAGAGATAGCTTGCATTTACGAGGAACATATCCGAAGTATCCAAAAGTTTATTGTTGTCCAATTCTACTCTCGGAACATTGGTATTTTTGTTTTCCGGTGTCCAGCTGTTCAATATGTCCTTGTGCCAGTTTCCTCCGGTTTCCGAAGAACCTGTGTGCATAAGTGCTGAATAAGCATTGTCCAACATTTTACCACCCAAACGATAAGAGAACTGAGTAGAGAAGTCAAATCCGTAAGCTGTTACACCGAGGTCAAATCCACCTTCCCATTTTGGAAGTCCAGAACCTACATATTGTCTGTTGGCAAGTGAAGAATTGAAGTTTTTGCTTGGCATTTCTTCGAAGACTCCCTCTTTATTCTTGATCCAGTAGAGAGCATCTCCGTCTTCCGGGTTTACTCTTGAGAATTTCACCAAATAAAGGTCTGCTATAGAACCACCTTCTTTCAATATACGTGGATTAGCGTCCAAACCTGTTTCTTTGAAACGTTCCGGAAGAGAAAGAATCTTGTTTTTGTAAGTAGTTCCGTTCAGTCCGAGTGTTACTTCCACATCTTTGTTTCTGTATGCTACACCACGGAGAGAGAATTCAAAACCGGTATTTCTCATTGCACCCAAGTTGCGAGGTTCTGATGTGAAACCTGTAGTTTTGGAAACAGGCTCATTGAAGAGCATATCTGTAGTTTTACGAGTGAAGAAGTCAAATTCTCCGGTCAGTCTGTTGTCAAACATGGCAAATTCCAAGCCGGCACTGATGTTGGTATTTTTTTCCCAAGTGATGTTGGGGTTACCCTTATAAGCAGCACCGAAAGAGTAATTTGTACCATCTGAACCTATAGAGTAAAGGTTGGTATAAGGAGTATAAAGTCTTACATCTCCATTGTAGAGGGCATCGTTACCTTGCTGACCGATAGAAGCACGGAGTTTCAAGTTATTAAGCCATGCTACATCTTTGAGGAAGTTTTCTTCTTTGATTCTCCAAGATGCACCGAGAGACCAGAAAGATCCCCAACGGCTATCTCTTGCAAATACGGAAGAAGCATCTCTACGATAAGAAGCAGAGAAATAATACTTGTTTCTGTAATCTCCTGTGATTTGTCCGAAGTAACCTTCTACACGGTAATCTCTTTTTCCGGAAGTAAGTTCTGTGATTTGCGCATAGGTGTTCAGTTCCAAGCTATGTGTTACGAGGGTATTTCTCTTTTCACCACTCAATGTACTATAGGTGTACATATAGCTTTCGTGTCCGAGCATGGCTTGCAGTTTCACATCGCCAAACTGTTTATCCCAAGTTAAGACTTGGTTCCAGTTGATAGTGTTTCTTACGTTTGAGCCTTTAGTAAGGATACCGCCATAAGCTACACCGTCTCCCATGATGGGGTTACGAGATTCTACAGTATTACCGCTGAAGAAAGAGTGGGTAAGGGTTGTATTGAAATTGAATCCATAAGGAAGAGCTATATCAAAGCGTACATTGCTGGTGAGATAGTAGTTCTTGTATTGGTCCTTGTTCAAGTCTGTTTCTCCTACGATGTTCTTTCCTGCAGAGAATGCACGAGCATCGTTTACACCGTCTACAGCTTCACCGGTATCGTACACGTTCTGACCATTTTCTTTGATGAGTTTTCCGTTTGCATCATGTTTGTAAACAGGATAGATAGGTGGAATGTCTCTTGTAAAGAAGAATACGTTACTATACGCATTTCCTGCAATACCGAAGTTACCGGTGGTATAAGTGAATTGTGAACCTGCACTCATCTTGAGCCACTTGTAGAATTCTGTGTTATAAGAAAGGCGAGAAGTAAGACGTTCAAAGTTGGTAGCACGTGCATAACCCTTGTCATTGAGATAGCCTACAGAGAAGTAGGTAGAACTCTTGTCTCCACCATGTGTAAGAGAGAGATTATATTCTTGGCGTGCTCTTGGTTTCAGGAGTAAGCCTTTCCAGTCGTTGAAGTCTGCATCTTCATACTTTAATGTAGCATTGGGGTTAAATGTTCCATCAGGAAGTACGATTTGGTTATCGGGAACATTGTAGATATTGTAGCCTAAGTAGCCGTAAAGGTTGTCCGAAGCTACTGCACCACCTTTTGCAGGATCTACTCCTTTTATATTCACAGCATAGTTTTTCAACGCTTCCCAATACTTCATATAGAATTGTTTGGGGTCTGTAAGTACGTCATATTCTGGTACTCCACGTTGGTTTACCCCAATACGAGCATCGAAAGTTACAGAAGTAACACCCTTAGAACCGCCTTTTGTAGTGATGATGATCACACCATTGGCACCACGCGCACCGTAGAGGGCAGCAGAAGCCGCATCTTTCAATACGCTGATATTTTCAATATCGGCAGGGTTAATAGAGTTGATAGAACCACTGTAAGGTGCACCGTTCAGGATAATCAATGGTTCGGAAGAGGCATTGATAGAACCGATACCACGCACTCTGATTGTAGCGGCAGAACCGGGAGCACCTGTAGAGTTGGAAATTTGTAAACCAGGCACCATACCTTCCAATGCTTTTGCAGCATCCGGAGCTTGTACTTTGGCGAGTTTTTTAGAGTCTACAGAAGTGGCGGCTCCTGTAAATGAGCTTTTCTTGGCAGTACCATAAGCCACAACGATGACGTCGTCTATGAGCTGTGCATCAGACTTAAGTACTACTTTTACCACAGGTTTAATAGCCACATCTTGTGGTGTAAACCCGATAAAAGATACGATTAAGAATTTTGCCGATGCAGGGATTCCGGTCAATGTAAAGTTACCGTCTACATCTGTAATAGTACCGATGGAGGTATTGCCTTTTACATAGACAGAAGCTCCGATTACCGGCTCACCATCTTCCTCTGAGATTACTTGACCTGTAACCTTCTGAGTTTGAGCAAGTGCTACACCTATTCCGATAAAGAAAAAAGTGAGCATGAGCATTAGCTTCTTTTTCATAAGAGATTCTATTAGTTAAACTTTTAATTGATTTAGGCTGTGTGAGGGGTGGCTCACATCAGTATTTCTTTTCTTTGTTTTATCAAGTTTGAAGTAACGTGAATTTCTTTAACATTTACTTCCTATAATACATATTGTATGTAGTATTTATAAGTTAGCCTTTCTGCGTAGAATTTTATTTTATCTACTTCTCACTCGCAAATCTATGAAATATTTTTATTGACGCAAGCTTTTTTGTTGTATTTTTTCAAAAAAACATCTCATACTCTTGAAAAAATCTAAATGTAGCCCATCTGTTCTTTTTCATGATCGTAGTTTTACTATTGCACGGATTGTATTTCTTGTAATATGTATTATGAGTGGGGCTGTATCTTTCTTTTGCAGATGAAGAGGAAAAATGAGATAGAGTATAGAAAATTATATCTCTTATTCGTATTCTTTATTTCGTACTATGAAATAGATAAACTTCAATGGAAGTTTAGATAGATTTAGGTGGAAGTCTGCATAAACCATAGTGTAAGTTTGAAGTTGTAGACATAACATTCGCTTTTCAATATACCTTAATTCCGCAACACTATAATTTAACTTTATTTATAAGTTCCTGAGCAACAAAAAGTTGCTCAGGATTTTGCCATGTCAGATTTTTCACTTATCTT
>JALEQJ010000058.1 GCA_022764505.1 Phocaeicola sp.
GTTTTATAGGGTATAGAATAGCATAAAGCAGTTTCTGTGTATGTAAACACTTTGTTCACAATCTTATACAGAGAACAAAGTTAAACTTTTGTTTTTTATAAACTATTATACTTTGTATTTTTTTGAATAAATAAGTAATACAGGGCGACATAGTGGATATTTTGATAACCAAAACCGAACAAAATCATTTGTTTACGCCTTATTTGTGAAAAACATAGCCCCTCATACTACTGAATTTATAAGACAAAATTCACAGCATAGGAAAGACAATCCGACAGCAGACTTTTTCCTTGGCATTTTTCAGCTTTTTTATTCCGTACCGAAATTCATATAAACTCCCATGCAAGTTTACATAAACTTCGGTGGAAGTTTATTTGTTCCCAACTTCGGTTTAGAGAATATAAGCGTACAATAGAACATAGGAGAAAATAGTGTGCCTTTCTACAAGGAAATCCAAGATTATCCCCTTACATACATCAAGATAACACAATATCTCCCGACTTACGAAAGTTAAAAAATCACAAGAACAGCTTTTGAAAAATTCAAAGTACAACAAATAACGTTTATAAACGGGGTTTTCTACAGAAAGAATAAAAAATATATTGATTTTGCAAACTCCACTTGTCAATATCCAATACTAATATATATCTTTGCCTCGCATATAAAAATGGAATCATTTTATCGTACACATAATTATCTTATAGAGCACCTACCTCCACTCGTGCATCGTGAACTGATGGACGAAATCCGGTGGGAAGACAGACTCATAGGGATAAAGGGAACACGGGGCGTAGGAAAAACGACTTTCTTACTCCAGTATGCCAAAGAAAAATTTGGCTTAGACCGTTCATGTCTTTATATAAACATGAACCATTTCTATTTCACAGAGCATTCTTTGGAAGATTTTGCAGGAGCTTTCGTGCGCCAAGGCGGCAAAGTCCTGCTTATAGACCAAGTATTCAAGCTCCCTCATTGGAGTAAAGACATTCGCACATGTTATGATAAATACCCTACCCTGAAAATCATATTTACAGGGTCTTCTGTCATGAGACTGAAAGACGAGAATTTTGATCTCAACGGGATTGTAGCCTCTTATAACCTGCGTGGGTTCTCTTTCAGAGAGTTTCTCAATCTGCAAGCAGGTTTAGAGCTTCCTTCTTACAGTCTGGAAGAAATTTTATCCCGCACAGAAGAAATCACAGCAAACATTCTGAAACATGTAGACCCTCTACAATACTTCAAGGATTATATGCACCATGGATTTTATCCTTTCTTCTTGGAAAAACGGAATTATTCCGAAAATCTGCTGAAGAATATGAATATGATCATAGAAGTAGATGTACTGCTCATCAAACAAATAGAACTGAAGTACCTCTCCAAAATAAAGAAACTGCTCTATCTATTGGCACAAAACGGTGTAGCCGCCCCCAATGTGAGTCAGCTTGCCACAGCCATAAAAACCTCTCGTGCTACGGTAATGAATTACATAAAATACCTCGCAGATGCACGCCTTATAAATATGGTATATAAAGAAGGAGAAGATTTTCCTAAAAAACCGGCTAAGGTATTGCTACACAATACAAGCTTAATGTACTGTATGCACCATCAGATAGAGGAACAGGACGTACTGGAAACCTACTTTGTAAATGCACTCTGGAAAGACCACAAAGTAGACAAAGGAGAGAAAGACGGCACTTACTTAGTAGACCAAGAAATCTCTTTCAAGGTTTGCAGTCCACAAAAAAAGATAAAGCGAAACCCACATATCTATTATGCTATCTACGATAGTAACATCAGCAACAGACAGCAGATACCACTCTGGCTCTTCGGGTTTCTCTACTAACGAACCTATTTTATAAAATCAAATAAATTCACTCAACTAATAATTTATCAATATGACTAAGCAAAAAAAGTTTATCACATGCGATGGTAACCAAGCTGCAGCACATATATCTTATATGTTCTCTGAAGTAGCAGCTATCTACCCCATCACTCCGTCTTCTACTATGGCGGAATATGTAGATGAATGGGCAGCTGCCGGACGCAAGAACATCTTTGGCGAAACCGTCCTCGTACAAGAAATGCAATCCGAAGGCGGTGCAGCAGGAGCTGTACATGGTTCACTCCAAGCAGGCGCACTTACTTCTACTTATACGGCATCTCAAGGTCTACTCTTGATGATACCCAATATGTACAAAATAGCAGGAGAATTCCTTCCTTGCGTATTCCACGTATCTGCACGTACTATTGCATCGCATGCGCTTAGCATCTTTGGCGACCACCAAGACGTGATGTCCGCTCGCCAAACAGGTTTCGCTATGCTCTGCGAAGGTTCTGTACAAGAAGTAATGGATCTTTCCGGTGTAGCACACCTTGCAACTCTCAAATCTCGTGTTCCTTTTATGAACTTCTTTGATGGTTTCCGTACCTCTCACGAAATTCAGAAAATAGAACTCTTGGAAAACGAAGACTTAGCTCCACTCGTAGACCAAGAAGCATTGGCAGACTTCCGTGCACGCGCCTTAAACCCCAATAAGCCTGTAGCACGTGGTATGGCAGAAAACCCTGATACTTTCTTCCAACACCGTGAAGCATCAAATCCTTTCTACGAAGCTGTTCCTGCTATCGTAGAAGAATATATGAATGAAATAAACAAGATCACCGGTCGTAAGTACGGACTCTTCAACTACTATGGTGCAGAAGATGCAGAACGTGTCATCATCGCTATGGGTTCTGTAACAGAAGCTGCTCGCGAAGCAATAGACTATCTCGTAGCACAAGGAGAAAAAGTAGGTTTGGTAGCAGTACACCTCTATCGTCCTTTCTCTGCAAAACACTTCTTGGCTGCAGTTCCTAAGACAGCAAAACGCATTGCGGTATTGGATCGTACCAAAGAACCGGGAGCAGTAGGAGAACCTCTTTACCTCGATGTAAAAGATTGTTTCTACGGAAAAGCAGATGCTCCTATTATCGTAGGCGGTCGTTATGGTTTGGCATCAAAAGATACCACACCGGCACAAATCATCTCTGTATTTGAAAACCTCGCTCTTCCGGAACCAAAGAACCAATTTACTATCGGTATAGTAGACGATGTTACTTTCACTTCTCTTCCACAAAAAGAAGAAATAGCATTGGGTGGCGATGGTATGTTTGAAGCTAAGTTCTACGGACTTGGTGCAGACGGTACGGTAGGTGCCAACAAGAACTCAATCAAAATCATCGGAGATAACACAGACAAGTACTGCCAAGCATACTTTGCATACGATTCCAAGAAATCCGGCGGTTTCACTTGTTCACACTTACGTTTCGGAAATCACCCTATCCGTTCCACTTACTTGGTAAATACACCTAATTTCGTAGCTTGCCACGTACAAGCATATCTGCATATGTACGATGTAACACGTGGTCTGCAAAAGAACGGAACCTTCCTTCTCAACACTATTTGGAAAGAAGAAGAACTCGCAAAACACTTGCCAAACAAACTGAAGAAATACTTCGCTCAAAATAACATTACTGTTTACTACATAGATGCTACCAAGATAGCCAGAGAAATAGGTTTGGGTAATCGTACCAACACCATCTTACAATCTGCTTTCTTCCGTATCACACAGGTAATCCCGGTAGAACTCGCTGTAGAACAAATGAAGAAATTCATCGTGAAGTCTTACGGCAAGAAGGGAGAAGAAGTAGTAAACAAGAACTACGCAGCAGTAGACCGTGGTGGAGAATATGCACAACTCACTATAGATCCGGCATGGGCTAACTTGGAAGAAGAAGCTGCAGCAAAAGACAAGGCACCGGCATTCATTCACGAAATCGTACGTCCTATCAATGCACAGGCAGGAGATTTGCTTCCGGTGTCTGCATTCAAGGATATAGCAGACGGAACTTGGTCACAAGGTACAGCACAATACGAAAAACGTGGTGTAGCAGCTTTCGTACCGGAATGGGACGCAGAAAACTGTATCCAATGTAACAAATGTGCTTACGTTTGTCCTCACGCTTCTATCCGCCCATTCGTATTGGACGAAAAAGAACAAGCTGGTGCACCTTTTGAAAGCCTCAAGGCTGTAGGTAAACAATTTGATGGTATGACATTCCGTATCCAAGTAAACGTATTGGACTGCTTGGGTTGCGGAAACTGTGCAGACGTTTGTCCCGGCAATCCAAAGAAAGGTGGAAAGGCTTTGGCTATGAAACCATTGGAAAGCCAATTGCCACAAGACGCCAACTGGAGCTACTGTTTTGACAATGTGAAGTCTAAACAACACCTCGTAGATGTAAAAGCAAATGTGAAGAACTCACAGTTTGCACAACCTCTCTTTGAATTCTCCGGTGCTTGTTCCGGTTGTGGAGAAACTCCTTACGTAAAACTCATCACTCAGCTCTTCGGAGATCGTGAAGTGGTAGCCAACGCTACAGGTTGTTCTTCTATCTACTCCGGTTCTATTCCGTCTACTCCTTATACCACAAATGAACAAGGACAAGGTCCTGCATGGGCAAACTCGCTCTTCGAAGACTTCTGTGAATTTGGTTTAGGTATGGAATTGGCAAACAAGAAACTCCGTGAACGCATAGAAAAACTTTTCCGTCAATCATTAGAAAGCGAACACGCACCTGCCGAAGCAAAAGCATTGATGCAAGCATGGATTGAAAACAAAGATGATGCAGACAAGACACGTGAATTAGCACCACAATTGGAAGCACACTTTGAAGAAGGTATCAAGCATGACTGTCCTATCTGCAAAGAATTGAAGGGACTCAGTGCTTACCTCATCAAACGCAGCCAATGGATTATCGGTGGTGATGGTGCATCTTACGATATAGGTTATGGAGGTTTGGATCACGTCATTGCATCTGGAGAAAACGTAAATATCCTCGTATTGGATACAGAAGTTTACTCTAACACAGGTGGACAGTCTTCTAAATCTTCTCCACTTGGTGCTATTGCAAAATTTGCTGCTGCCGGTAAACGTGTACGCAAGAAAGACCTCGGTATGATAGCTACTACTTACGGCTATGTATACGTAGCACAAATAGCTATGGGTGCAGATCAAGCACAAACACTCAAAGCAATCCGTGAAGCAGAAGCTTATCCCGGACCATCACTCATCATAGCTTATTCACCATGTATCAACCATGGTTTGAAGACAGGTATGGGTAAGACACAAGCAGAGCAAGAACTCGCTGTAGAATGCGGTTACTGGCACTTGTGGCGTTATAACCCTGCACTCGAAGCAGAAGGAAAGAACCCATTTATGATAGATTCCAAAGAACCTAAGTGGGAAAAATTCCAAGACTTCTTGAAGAACGAAGTGCGCTTTGCTTCTGTACAAAAGATGTACCCACAAGAAGCTGCCGGTCTATTCGCAGCTTGCGAAGAAATGGCGAAAAAACGCTATGCTTCTTACAAGCGTATGGCTGCTATGGATTGGTCTAACGAAGAATAATCTTTCACAGACATATCTTCTTAAAACTCCCTCCCACAAAGAGGGAGTTTTTTTATAACCGCTTAGAAAGGAATTGCATAAACAAACTTTAAGTTCTACATTTGCATATAGTGTAAAGAAGAAATCAAGCGTAAAAAATATATACAAATGAACAGAACACACGTAGTCATTATGGCAGGCGGTATAGGTAGTAGGTTTTGGCCTATGAGTAGTCCCGAAATGCCCAAGCAGTTCATAGATGTGTTAGGGTGCGGACGTACCCTTATCCAGCTTACAGCAGACCGTTTCAAAGAGATTTGTCCGGCAGAAAACATTTGGGTGGTTACTTCCAAAGATTATGCAGATCTCGTCCGTGAACAACTCCCTCAAATTCCTTCGGAACATATTCTCTTGGAGCCGTGCAGGCGTAATACTGCACCCTGCATAGCTTACGTCTGTTGGAAAATAAAGACTTTGAACCCTAAGGCAAACGTAGTCATTTCGCCCAGCGACCATATAGTGATAGACACCACCGAATTTAATAGAGTGGTAAAAGGGGCACTCAAGTTTACAGCAGACTCCGATGCCATAGTAACATTGGGAATGAAACCTACTCGTCCAGAAACAGGATATGGTTATATAGAAGCGAGTCTTGCACTCACCTCTCCTTCCAACAAGGAGATTTGCAAAGTAGATTCTTTCCGTGAAAAACCGGATCTACCCACAGCAGAACGATACATACAGAAGAATAACTACTTCTGGAATGCAGGTATATTTATATGGAACGTGAATACTGTCATCAATGCCTTACGTGTCTATCAGCCGGAGCTATCGGCTATTTTTGATGAATTGCGTAGCGTATTCTTCACTCCGGCAGAACAAGCACATATAGATGAACGTTTCCCTCTTTGCCCCAATATATCTATAGATTATGCCGTAATGGAGAAAGCAGATGAAATTTTTGTTTATCCCGCTTCTTTCGGGTGGAGCGACTTAGGTACTTGGGGTTCTCTACACGAAACTTCCTCAAAAGATGCGCAAGGCAATGTCTGCATAGGTACAAACATTCAGATGTACGATAGTAGAAATTGCATAATCCACACTACACAAGAAAAGAAAGTTGTAATACAAGGATTAGATGGTTACATCGTAGCAGAGAAGAACAATACACTTCTAGTTTGCAGAATGAGCGAAGAGCAACGTATCAAAGAATTCTCCGCAGAAACATCTAAATGATTTCAAGACTTTTCTCTCGTATAAAAGCTGTATTGCACGTATGTAATACAGCTTTTTTCATATCAGAAGAAAAAAAGTGCTTTTTTTATTGTCACAAAACCCAGCCTGCATACTCTTATCAATGAAAGCCTCCCACAAGTGTACACAAGGAAGACAGAAAACAGAAATAAGAACAATAAAAAAACAGAGAACATTATGAAAAAATTAGTAAGCCTCCTCGCTGTAGTACTCTTCAGTATGACAGCTTATGCACAAAGTGTAGAAGACGCATTGAACGCACTCGCTAAGAAAGAAGGCGTGCAAGTAATGAACATCAACAAAGATTTCGTAGAAGCACAAATTGCCACAGCACTGAGTAGCATCACAGACGAAGCGAAGCGCAAAGAAGCAGAGAAAGAAATGCGTGAAAGCTCAGACGATGCAATGGGAATTTTGGAAGATATCGTCAATCTGCAAATACTCACTACAACAGATGCTTCCAAAGCTATACAGGAAGAAGTAAAAACAGCTTTGCAAACACTCAATTTAACAGGTTATGAAACACTCATAGATGTAAAAGACGAAGACTCTGACGTAAAAATCTACCAAGAAAAACAAGCAGACAATACGTACAAAACTCTTATTATGATAGATGATAAAGAGGACAATGAAGTAGTAGCCTTACTCTTGCACACCTACAAAGATCTTATGACATTTGCAGAAGAACTTGAGAAAAAAGAAGATGGTGGCAAGAGCAACTTCATAAACTACGGAAACAATAAAAGCGTATTGGATCTCTTAAAGAACAAGAAATAATTCCCCTCTTTCTCATGACTGCTCAAGAATTCCAAACCCGGTTCCTACCCTTAGGACAAAGTATGTACGCTATGGCGATGTCGGTACTACACCACCCGGACAGTGCCAAAGAAGCAGTACAGGAGTGCTACAGCAAGCTATGGGAAAGAAGAAACCAACTGGATTACATAGAGAACTTAAAAGCCTACGTACTCACTATGGCAAGAAATACAGCTCTGCTACAGCTCCGTTCCTCTATCCGATGGGAAGACCTGACAGAAGAAAAAGTGAACGAAATAGAAGACGAGGTAGCCGATACCGAACGTATGGCATTGGAAGAAAAAGCATTGGCACTCGTAGCACATCAGCCTGAAGAAGTAAAAGAAATTCTACGCCTCAGGTTTACAGAAGGACTGAGTACAGAAGCCATAGCCGGGAAGGTAGGAAAAACAGCAGAGAATGTCCGTGCTATTCTATCCAGAAGATTGAGACAAATGAGAGAAGAACTAAAAAACAACCCATTATGAAAGAAGTAGAAAAAAGACTGTTGCTGTTTTTTGAATCAGAAATGACAGCAGAAGAAATAGCCACCTTGCGTTACGATTTGGAAAAGACAGACGTAGCACCGGACTACCAAGCAGACAAAGCACTCTTCTTTCAGCTTACCGATAAGGAAACCTACGAGATGCCGGTAGAAATATGGAAGGACATCACAGCACACGTAGAAAACCTTGCAAAGCCGGCACCCAGAAAAATCGGAAAGAGAAAGTCTACGCTATGGTGGAGTATAACCGGCGTAGCCGCTTGTCTCATCATTGCCCTCGGCACTACGCAGTACTTTGACCAAAGGCAAGACATATCTACACTCTACACAGATACCTTTGACAATCCTGCCGAAGCCAAGATAGCTCTCAACTCTGCACTGCAAAAGTTCTCTACCACATTTCAAAAAGTAAACTTAAAACGATAAAACAATGAAAAGAACTTTCACTACACTCCTGCTCCTCGTCTGCATCTGTATGGGAGCTGCGGCACAAGCCAATTGGATAAAAAAATACGAAAATATGAAAGGGGTACAACGGGTATTTGTATCCGAAAGTATGGCAAAAATGGCATCGGGATTTATGGAAAGTGTCATACCGGATAGCAAATCCGATAAAGATGCTACAAACAATATTGTAAAAAACTTAAAAGGAGTCTTGATACTCACAGCCACTACTGCAGAAAGTAAGAAATCCTTACAAGAAGACTGCGAAAAAATAAAAAAAGGAAAGGAATACGAACTACTCTTGGAATCCAGTGACGATGGCGAACATACCAAAATTTTTGTCCGTCCGTCCAAAGAGAAAAAAACAAAAGGCGAATCTCATTTCCAAGAAATGCTACTCTTCTCTATGGAGGGAAACAATACCGCTCTTATACAGATATTGGGAGACTTTACCGACAAAGATATTCAAGCCCTTACAAAAAACTAAGCATAACGGTATAACACATTTCCATACTTACAGGAACACAGGGCAGTTATATACACAACAGAGAAATCTATATTCCCTACTACGAAATATATAAACCCGGACACGGAACATATAAACTTCCACTACAGTTTACATATTCTTCACTATGGAATAAAGATAGCCTCCTACACAAAAAAGTATTTGCTTCCTCTCCTAAAAAGATACGGATTCTATTAGTACGAAAGCTCCTGCATTCCTCTTTGTGAATGCAGGAGCTTTCTTTTTGTTCCCTCACAGTTTTCCACCTTTCTTTATTATTCCTCTCTACAGTAGAACTTGGTTATCTGCAAGCCTTAGCACAACCCACTCTACGGGGTTGATGATGGAGGGATACATACAGGCAGAGTTATTCACTACGTTCTTAAACCTGCCCTCACAAAAGCACACCGCTTATGGCGTTACTTTTTTGCAGAGATTGATAGGAATTACCTCATTGTAATAACACTATATTCATAAAAAACGGCAAATTCTTTTTGGAGGTAAAAAAATCATTATATTTGTAAACATAATATCATAAACTTATCTTATATGTTTTACTATAAACACACGGTACGCTTTCTTCTGCTACTTATCCTCGCTTTGGTTGGGATACGATGTAGTATGGAAGAAAAGACCTTCTCCGGCAGAGAAGACGTATTCTTTATGAATACCAATCCAGAGATGCAAACAATCGTCCAATGGGCAAAAGCGAAAGAAGAAGAAAATCCATACGTAGCTATATTTAAACGACGATTAGGTACGCCACAATGGAATGATACAGAAATAGACCACATAGAGAACGCAACTTATTATTTCGTACCTGTATATCACCCTCGCTTTCCTAAAATCATTCATGTGGCTTGGGTATTTCGCATAGACAATTCCTCTGGAAAACTTACACAAGCCATCAGATACAGAGGAGAAAAAGAACTTTATCTTTATGATCAAGAGGGTGTTTTTGACCTTTTGAGTTATAGAGTGTTCGGAAAAGAGAATGCTACGAAACTTATTTTCAAAGATGCTCCACAACCCGAGTCACGCATGACCATTTATGTAAGAAAATGTACACGAGCTTATATCGGTGCAGGAGAAAACACTCCGGAGAGCAACTACGAATTCAAAGGAGAAGTCTGCAAAGAGTATCCCGTATGGATACCGGACTTCTACATATACAATGGTCCGGAAAACATCAGTATGCCAGAGGACTATAATGCCGGTGGAGGCGGAGGAGGTGGTGGTTATACTCCACCGGAAGATAGTACTTATCTGAAACTTCAAAAAGCAAAACAGTATGAAAATTTCAAAGATGAACCCATCATAAAAGAAACGTTACAGAAGCTCGTAGAGATGATGAAACAAGACGTAAAAGATCAAAAAGATAAAGATGGGAAGCGTAGAGAATGGGGGTGTTATATTTATTACGACATGAAAACAGGCAAATATCTTGTAGGAAAAGCCAAATATGGTAAGTTTGTAAAAGGAGAAGGAACCAATGGCAGTTTACAGCTCGGGAACCCCTCTGCCAAATACAATGGAGATCATCTACCTCCTACAGCAGTCCCGGTAAGCAGTATGCATACGCATACCCCACTTAGCAATGAGGAAAAAGATCTCAGTCGTGAAGTAGGTCCTTCCAAAGCAGACCAAGAATTTGCAGATAAAAATGATATGGAACATATTGTTTATGACTATGTGGGAGAGAAAGGTAAAAATGGAGACTATCATATTAAAGGAGGACATAAAGTAGATGACCCTATGACTATTTACGTAGTAAAACCCAAACAAAAAAAGAAGAAATGATGAAAAAAATTATTCTATTTATGGTGTGTATATTAACCTTTACTACCATGCATGCGCAAAAGCTATCGGATCTACCACAGAAAGAAAGAGAAGCATACCTTATCAAGAAAGCGAAAGAGATTTATAAAGAAAAAAAGTGGAAAAAGTTTTATAGAGAATTTGGGATACCAAAGATTAGATCGTTCAAAGTAGAAGGCGAATGTTCGGATCCCACCGATCCATTTTATAGATGTAAAGATGGAGACTTCTATTATGAAGTGTTCTTTTATTACGATGAAGAGAAGGAGGAAATGGAAACAGAGTTTGCTGCA
>JALEQJ010000064.1 GCA_022764505.1 Phocaeicola sp.
AGCACAGAAGATTTCAATAACTTTGTCTATGGTAATCATCGCTTTTTTGATTGTAACTAATTGGTTTATAAATATAAAGCTACGAAAAATAAGCGAGATTACCGCTTTTTATGGCTACTTTTTTATCCCGAACTCACGTAAGATATTAAGCGTTTTGTGGCGAAAGACCTGCCACGTATTGCCGGGAAAGAAGCGGTAGACGAGTTTCGGGGGAATTTCCAGAGGCAAGGATTCCGCAATAATGGGGTTACACCTTGGAAAGATGTCAAGCGCAGAGACCCCATATCTCCTTGGTATGGCTTCAATTATAAGGGGGAGAGAAGAGATAGAAGTAAGGATACGAAAAAGCATAATAATAAACAGTATCAATACTCATGCCTCGAATGGATAAGAAGATGAGCTTACACACTTTTGGGGGATACGACCTTCACAACGGAATAATCCTTATTGTGAATAGCGATTCAAATTACTTTGGTCTGTTATTGCAGTATTGGGTGAATAGAGCGAAGATAAGAAAAGAGTTCATCTATATTTTTAATTTTTCCTTTTGATCTCTTTTCTACCTTTTTCATAAAATCCGTATCATATATATCTATAAGTGTTTGACCTGTAAATTGAGAAACAGGAGCAATGAATACAATTCCATCAATCCACTCTTTCATAAGAATATCTTGTGTATAAGGAGAACCTTTTAAGGGATCTCCACCCCAATTTTCTGGATTTGTGGGATTTGCATAGTATTGTTTGGCTGTCAGAGTATTAAAAGCACCCCCTAAATTGAAAGCAACAGGGATATTCCCATTCATTTCAAAAGCTTTATCTATGCTTCCGTTGTCTATTTGCAACCATATACTTTCGTTATGATGTACATATCCGAGATTTCCCATATGTGCTCCCCATAGATTTACGATAAATACATCTTTGGGATAACATTTTTTCAATAGATATCCTGCACTCGGAAAATTATAATATCTGTCTTGGAATTCAACGCCTCGTATCTGTGCTTGTGTATGTGCACTTCCTCCATAGAAAAGGACGTGCTGATTTTGAATGATGCAGTTGCGTATCAACGAGAACATATTGTCATCTCGAGAGCAAGTATAGGTATATTTCTCACCATCCATATAATTTTGAATATATTCCGGATCAAGAAGAAGTATTTTGGTTTTTAGATGGGGAGCTTTCTCCTTGTTGGTTTGCCAGACAGTCTGAAAAATTTTGGCATATTCTAAATAAGGGTTACCGTAAGTATCCGGTGCGTGTTGGAGGATTTTGAAGACCAAATCTTCTCTGTAGTCATCGTTCTTTAGAAATTCATCTACCAATTTTTGATCACTCATATTCCCAAATTCAAGGGCTAACACATCTATGTCTGTCAAGGTATCCTTGGCAGTAGCTTCAATAAACTTGCATAAAAAAAATGGGTGGTCTTTAATCCAGTGATCTTCTCCGATAGCCAACACGGAATGAGTGCGTATTTTTTCTGTTAAATAACTAATAGGATCAGTCCCGTGTTCTTTGATATGGAGAAAGTAGTCTTTAGTTGTGTTTTGAGCAGAAATACGACCTATAAATAGACCGATAAGGAGCAAGAGTATAATCTTTTTCATTCTACGAATGTTTAAGTAAGGTTTGATATGAATGCAAAAATATCAAATCAGTTGAAAGATATAAGGAAGACGGAGGATAAAGTTCAGGAAATCTTTATGACATTGTTGCAAATCTAAGGTGGCGATAATATAATTACCTAACCTTTGCTTGCTCCCGCAGTCTTACGTAACTTTGTTCTCAAGAAATGGAATGAAAGATGAATATACCACAAGACCCGATGATGCTGTATAGCTACATCAATATGAAACTGAGAGATGAGTATGCTTCCTTGGACGAGCTTTGCGAAGATTTGGATTTGGATAGAGGAGGTATAGAACAGACTTTGCGAAACGCAGGTTTTGGCTATAGCGAAGAACACAATAAATTTTTTGCTCTCTGATGAACGTTTATTTTTTACGAGATAGAAAGCACCTTATACATATATGGTACAAGGTTTATAGTCGTATTTGTACTTTTCTATCTTTCCTCCTCGTTTGTTCTACTGTGTATGGGCAAGATATGGCTACTGCCATAGAGGAGCTGATGAAGCGACACGATTTTTTACAATCTTCTGAGGTAGGTATCGTAGTGTACGATCTTCAGACCCGAGAAGAACGTTATGTACACCAACCCGATAAGCTTTTTCGTCCTGCTTCTGTGCAGAAAATTATTACGGGAGTTACAGTATTGGCTACTTTGGGAGAAAATCATACATACAACACTCGGTTATGCTATACAGGAGAAATAGTAGAGGGAGTGTTACGTGGAAATCTTTATGTAGTGGGAGATTACGATGCTGAATTTGGAAGGACAGATCTTTATCGTTTGGCAGAAACGGTGCGTGATGCAGGTATCCGCAAAATAGCAGGAAGGCTCTATGGAGACACTTCTTTTTCCGATGCGCCTTTTTGGGGACCCGGCTGGTGTTGGGACGATGCTTCTTCTACCTTTATGCCTTATATGTCTGCATTGATACTCAATAAAGGCGCACTTCACGTAAGTGCTTATCCTACCTCTCGGGGGAAGCGAGCAAGGATAGAAGCCATTCCTCGTGCTACGACTTATGAAATCATAAACGAAACACAGAGTAAGACCCCCAAGGCGGGTGTATTCCAAATAGAGAGAAACTGGCAGGCGCAAGGCAATACCATTCGTTTACGAGGCAATGTGAAAACTCCCATTCATAGTAGAATCTCTCTATTTGATGGTGCTCGGTATTTTATGGACGCTTTTCAAGCGCAACTTACGGAAGTGGGAGTATCCACGAGCGGGACACCTATAATGGGCAGTGTTACACCAGCAGAAGCACGTTTGCTCTCTGTGATAGAACGTCCTCTGACAGATATTCTCATAGAGGCTCTCAAAGAAAGTGATAATCTTTCTGCCGAAGCTCTCTTTGCACACATAGGAGCTTATGGAGGAGGAGAGAAAACCACTACGAATTTTATCCGCAGTACCCGTGTAGTAAAAGAGTTTATAGATGCAGAATTGCCTATAGATAGCGAGGAACTGAAGGTGGCAGATGGTAGTGGGCTTTCTCCTTACAATCTGGTTTCCCCTCGGCAACTGTTGTCTTTTCTTACTTATGCCTATGATCACCCCACACTTTATAATGCGTTTTACAATGCGCTACCCATAGCCGGAGTAGATGGTACACTGAAGAGAAGAATGAAAAACAGTACAGCCTTCCGGCAGGTGCGTGCCAAGACGGGAACTATAACGGGGATTTCTGCTTTGGCGGGTTATGCTACAGGACAAAGCGGGCAGATATTGGCTTTCGTAATATTGCACCAAAACGTATTGCGTGCTTCGCAAGCTCGTGCATTTCAAGACGAACTTTGTGAGATTCTTACAAGCTATTGAAACAAAGAAAGAGGGCATTTCCTACGGATTTTGCCCTCTTTCTGTATGTGTAGAAGTGATGGATTTTCGGTGTCTAAAACTTCATAAACTACGATTTTATGAAACTTAATCTATTTTGGTGATAGTGATTTATTCCCGATTCACATCGAGAAAATGAATGATCCAAGAGGGGTGGCGGAAAGCCTTATAGAAAAGACCCTTTCCGCTTTGCCTTCTTAGGATACTCAAGGTGAATAAAAATCTCATTTCGTTGTATTGATTCCATCTTTTACCCTTTATGCTTTTATTGTGGTGTTATGATTGTCTTGTTATCCCGAAAACCATATTAAACTTTAATACACTACAAAGGTAAATGAGGAGGACTCTTCTTACAAGAGTCGTGAGAACTTTGGAAAAAGGAGCTGAATTATTCTGTTTCTTCAGTAGAAAAATTCTTTTTGCTATGTTAAATTCTTTGTTTAATAGAATATTATTCTTTTCTGTTTCTTCGGACTCTCGGTTTTCTTGTGTTGTTCTTTATGCTTTGAACCATATAGAACTATGTCTTTGTTTGTAGCAAACGTTTGCTAAGCCGGTAGCAAGGCTTCTTTCCGTGATACGGAGCATATCTTATCGCGATAGCAAGCCTTGCTATCAACCCCCCTCTATAGCCTATTGTATGGTGGTATATTTTATCTTTAGGAGATACTTTGTGTAGAAATTAAAAATAAAAGATGTGTAGAATAAAGGAGTAGATAAATCTTCTTTATGGTAGAAAGTTGAGGAGAGGCAGGCTACCCTCTGTTAAGTTTTTTTATCTTTGCAAACGGTAAAAGAATAGAAATGAAAAAAACTGCAAATACGGATATAGAAGAAATCTTCTCTTTTCCTCCTAAAACGCCAGCCTATAAACTACCTCTCTTTGTAGATGGGAGTAAGTTTTCTTGTTTGGTGGTAGGAGGTGGAAAAGGAGCGGTACGCAAGCTTACTACCTTGATAGAAGCAGGAGTATCTTGTACCGTTGTATCTCCTACGTGTTTGCCCGAAATATTACAATGGGTAGAGGACGGGAAAATCTTTTACTGGCAGAAATCTTATGAACCGACAGATGTAAAAGGTTTTCGTATAGTCATAGCAGCTACAGCAGATACTACACTGAATGATAACATAGGTACAGATGCAAGACAGGAAGGAGCATTGTTTTCTTCTCTTTCTACTGTGTATGGAAATGATTTTTCTTTTGCAGCATCTGCTGTAGAAAAAGGAATTACTATGGGTATAGCCACGCAATATCAACTGCCTGAAGTAGGAAAACTGCTTAGAGATAATTGGCTCGCCCGTTTACCGGAAAATTTAGAAACCTTGCTTATGGAACTCTCTATCTGCAGAAAGCACGCTATAAATACACAGAGAGAAGAGGACAAGCAACATTATAAAACGCTTTTACTTCGTCTGAAAGAATTATTACAACAAATATGATTGGACTTATAGGCATCAATCACCATACAGCTTCTGTGCAGGACAGAGAGAAATATGCACTCACAGAGGAAGAAGCCATCGCTATAGTACAAGAGTGGAAAGCAGAAGAGGTCGTGCTGGGGGCTGTTGTGCTTTCTACTTGCAATAGAGTAGAAATTTATTATGAAACAGCACAACAACATTTTCGCCCCTATATACTCATAAGAAGTCTTTCTCGTTACAAAAAAATAGCAGATATAGATGAGAATATCTTTGTTTGTAAGCACGGTACAGAAATGTTCAGACACCTGTTTCGCTTGTCTGCCGGCTTAGATTCTATAGTAAAGGGTGAGACGCAAATTTTAGGACAGCTCAAGAATGCTTTTCGTGTAGCTACAGTTGCTAAGCAAGTTACTTCTACACTCTCTCGCCTCTTTCATAAGGCTTTCGAAACAGCAAAACTCATCAGAACACGGCATATGGTAGGTGCTGTACCCATTTCTTCCGGAGGAGCAGCAGTGCGATTGCTGGACAGCGTATTGCCCAATAGAGAATGTACAGCACTCATAGTAGGAGCAGGTCAGATAGCAGAAACTATTTATCAGGCTCTCAAAGAATTGGATTATAGAGATATACGTTTATACAATAGAACAAGACAACGTGCAGAACGCTTTGCGGAAACTCACGGAAAGCTCTCTGTTTATGCAGAGGAAGAATTACCTATGGCTTTGAAAGAGGCGGATATAGTCTTTGTGGCTACCTCCTCTTCTACGCCTATCGTTACTAAAGAAAACTTGCACGAGAGAGAAAATAGACCTTATTTGCTCTTTGATATGGGTGTTCCCAGAAATGTGGCAGAAGAAATAAGTTGCAAGACTTGGGCTACAGTTTATACTATAGACGATTTGCGTAGCACGGAAAGTTCTTTTGCTTCACAAAATTTAGATTGGGAAGCTATGGACGCCTCTATAGAGGAAATGGTAGCGGAAATAGAAGAATGGGTCAATGCAGCTTCTTTGAGAGAAGTTTTTCATGTGGTGCAAACAGCTTCGGAAATGTTGCTACAAAAAGATTTAGCAAAACTTCCTCATCAACTTACAGAAGCAGAACGTGCATTGATTATTCAATATGAGAAACACCTGCGTGTAACCTTTTCTACAGCTATTGTAGCTGCCACAAGGAAAGTAACCAAAGAAGGCAGAAATCTCATTGTAGCAGATGCTATAGGACAATTATTCAAAGAAATAATAAAAGAGAACCAATGAGAAAAATCATTATAGGTACCAGAGGAAGTCAGTTGGCGCTTCGGCAAACAGAAATGGTTGCCAAGATGATAGCAGAAAAACTCTCGCACGAAATTTCCGATGTTCAGATAGAAATCATCAAGACAAAAGGAGATAAATTCTTAGATCTCTCTCTTACGTCTCAACCGGACAAGGGACTTTTCACTAAAGAAATAGAAGAACGTTTGTTGGCAGGAGAGATAGACTTGGCAGTGCATAGTCTGAAAGACTTGCCTGTACAGTGCACAGAAGGTACTGTCATAGGTGCCTACTTACCCAGAGCTGCTACAGCAGATGTAGTGATAGGGAGAAAGAAATTGGCAGATCTGCCTTATGGTGCAGTGGTGGGTACGTCCAGTAAGAGGCGTACCTATCAGTTACAGTTGCATTATCCGCACCTGTGCTTTCGGGAGATACGTGGCAATGTAGAAACACGCATACGCAAAGTAGAAGAAGGCTTATATGATGCTATTATTATGGCAAGAGCAGGTATAGATAGATTGGGCTTGACAGATGGTGTAATAGAAACCTTATCTGAAGATATTGTAGTGCCTGCTCCGGGCCAAGCCGCCATAGCTGTACACGTAAGAGATACAGATACCACATTGAAGGATTTACTTCTACAGATAGACCATACACCCACACGTTTTGAAGTGGAATATGAGCGTATGCTATTGGGAGCTTTGGGAGGAGGTTGTGCCCAACCATTGGGTTGTGTCTGTCATAGAGGTATGTATGAACACGAATTGCGAGCTTTCTTTTCTACAGAAGATGCTACGAAACATATCTATGTACACAAAACTTTCACAGATGATACAGCTGCAACTACAATGGCAGAAATAATCTCAGAACTCAAAACATTGACAGCAGAATGAGTACAAAAGTATATTTAGTCGGTGCAGGTCCCGGAGATCCTAAACTCCTTACCTTACGTGCTATAGAACTGATAGAAACTGCAGATGTGATTATTTACGATGCACTATTGGATAGCACGATCTTGAAGAAAGCACCTACGCATACAGAGCTGATATATGCAGGGAAGCGTGCAGGAAAACACTCTATGAAACAAGAAGAAATCAATGCTCTTCTGATAGAGAAAGCGCAAACAGTAGGGGGGAATATAGTCCGTCTCAAGGGAGGAGATCCTTTTGTCTTCGGTAGAGGAGGAGAGGAAATGATGGCACTCCAAGAAGCTCATATTGCTTACGAGATAGTGCCGGGTATTACAGCAGGTATTGCAGGTGCAGCGTATGCAGGTATTCCCGTTACCCATCGTGGTGTAAGTAGAATGGTGAGTCTTATCACAGGGAGTTGTGCCAATGGAGATTTACCGGACGTAGATTGGTCTGCATTGGCTAAGCTTAACCAAACTATGGTCTTTTATATGTCCGTGCGTAGCATTCCTACCATAGCAGATAAACTGATTTCTCATGGCTTATCGGAAACTCAGTCTGCGGCTATTATCAGTCAAGGAACGCTACCTACACAGCGCATAGAACTCCATACCTTACAAGAATGGAGAGCTGCAAGTATAGACCCGGATCAATATACGCCCGGATTGTTTATTGTGGGAGATGTAGTGGATTTTGCTCCTGTCTACGCATGGACAAAGGCTTTACCTCTGTATAAAAAGAAAATAGTAGTAACACGTGCCTTATACCAAAGTTCTGTTTTGGCAGAAGGGCTAAGAGTACAAGGAGCAGAAGTAACCTTGCTTCCTACCATAGAAATTGTCCCTCGTGAAGATTTATCGGACTTATACAGAGAGATAAATAACCTCGCTTCTTACCGGTGGATCGTTTTCCCATCTACCAATGCAGTAGATATATTTTTCCAATCTCTGCATCATTTGGGAAAAGATACTCGTGCACTCGGTAGTATTAAGATAGGTGCTGTAGGAAAGGTTACAGAAAAAGCCCTGATGAATTATGGAATAAAGGCAGATTTCGTTCCTCAGAAACATACAGGAAAAGATTTTGCTTTGGAATTATTGGCTTCCGATGTTATGGTAGCAAGCGGAAATGTACTGATACCCTCTTCTTTTATTGCGCATACAGATATTAAGAATGTTTTGGAAGAAGCCGGGGCAAAATGTTTGCAATTGGCTGTTTATGATAATCGTGCTATCAACTACGATTTGCATGAATTGAAAGAATTATTCTCTGCTCCTATAGATTGGCTGACTTTCTGTAGCTCCTCTGCCGTTACACACTTTATGGAGCTGGTAGAGAAATATGGACTGATGCACCATTTGCTAAATGCAAAAATAGCAGTGATAGGAGAGCTTACTGCACAAACACTGTCTACTTACGGACTGAAGTACAATGCTATGCCTCCGGAACCCAATATGCAGGCAATGATAGACGAAATAATAAAACAAACTATTAAATAGAAATAATTATGTATCCTATTACAAGACTTCGTCGTTTAAGACGTACGCCAGAGCTGAGAGACTTGGTAAGAGAAACTTCTATCTCAGCAAAAGATTTTATAGCACCCTTATTCGTGTGTCATGGAGAAAATATCAAGAATGAAATTCCTGCTATGCCGGGTCAGTATCATTTCTCTGTAGATAAGGTGGTAGAGGAGTGTCGTGAGCTATACGAATGTGGTGTTTCTGGTGTTATGCTTTTCGGGATACCGGCGGTGAAAGATGCTACAGGATCGGAAGCCTATCATGATCATGGAATTGTCCAACAAGCTATTCGTGCCATAAAAGCAGCAGTTCCTCAACTCATTGTGATAGCAGATGTTTGTATGTGTGAGTACACAGACCACGGGCATTGTGGTATCATACACGATCATTATGTGGACAATGATGCTACACTCAAGATTCTTTCTCGTCAAGCTGTGTCCTATGCACAAGCAGGCGTAGATATGGTCGCTCCTTCGGATATGATGGACGGACGTATTCTTGCGATGCGTAAAGCATTGGACGAAAATGGTTTCGTAAATCTTCCCATTATGGCTTATTCTGCCAAGTTTAGCTCTGCTTTCTATGGACCTTTCAGGGAAGCAGCCAATTCTGCTCCTTCATTTGGAGATAGAAGAAGCTATCAGATGGATCCTGCAAACAGCGATGAAGCAATGAGAGAAATAGAAGCAGATATAGAAGAAGGTGCAGATATCGTGATGGTAAAGCCTGCGCTTCCTTACTTGGATATTATCCAGCGTGCTACCTCTCGTTTTGATGTCCCTATGGCTGCTTACAATGTGAGTGGAGAATACTCTATGATTAAGGCAGCGGCAGAAAAAGGCTGGATAGACGAAGACCGTATCGTGATGGAATCACTGATAGCTATCAAACGTGCAGGAGCAAAAATCATTATAACTTACTTTGCAAAAGAAGTAGCAAAGAAACTGATGAATAAATAAACTTATGAATAAGTACGAAAAATCCGAAGCTCTTTTTGCTAAAGCTTGCCGATATATTCCCGGAGGAGTGAATAGTCCTGTAAGAGCTTTTAAGTCTGTAGGTAGAAATCCTATCTATATAGATCACGGAAAGGGTGGACACATCATAGATGTAGATGGAAACGAGTACGTGGATTATATTTCTTCTTGGGGTCCCCTTATTTTAGGACATGCCAACCCATTGATACAAGAGGCAATTCGTGCAGAATTGGAAAAAGGAACCAGCTATGGAGCCTGCAATGCACGCGAAGTAGAAATGGCGGCACTTATCACACAGTTCTTCCCTTCTGTAGAAAAAGTACGTATGGTCAACTCTGGTACAGAAGCTACTATGAGTGCTATCAGATTAGCACGTGGCTATACAGGAAAAGACAAGATTATCAAATTTGATGGTTGCTATCATGGACACTCAGATAGTTTCTTGATACAAGCAGGAAGTGGATTGGCTACCTTTGGTACATCGGGGAGTGCAGGAGTAACAGATCGTGTGGCGCAAGATACTCTCGTAGCTACTTACAATGATATAGACAGTGTAGAGGCTTTATTGAAGAGATTTCAAGATTCTGTAGCTGCTATTATCTTAGAACCGGTTATGGGAAATATGGGCTGTATCCTACCTGCTCCTCATTTCTTACAAGAGCTAAGAAGCCTGGCAGACCAATATGGTGTACTGCTTATATTTGACGAAGTTATCAGTGGTTTCCGTATGGGACGTGGTGGCGCACAAGGGGTGTATGGTATACAGCCCGATTTGACTTGTATGGGTAAGATTATAGGTGGAGGTTTGCCTGTAGGAGCTTTCGGCGGAAAGAAAGAAATTATGGACGCTCTTTCTCCCAATGGACCCGTATACCAAGCAGGTACTTTGTCTGGTAATCCCCTCGCTATGGCGGCAGGTATTGCTATGCTACAGCAACTTTCGGCACCCGATTTTTACGATAGACTGGAAGAACGTGCTACGAAGTTTGAACAGCTCATACGTCCTGTCATAGAAAAATATCCGGAGGAACTCTCTTTCAATAGAGCAGGTTCTCTGTGTACTCTCTTCTTTAAGCCTCACGGTGTAGCTTCCAATGCAGATGCCAAGCAAGCAGATACCCAAAAGTACGCACAGTACTTTAATGCTATGCTGGAAAAAGGAATCTATCTTCCTCCCGCACAGTTTGAGTGTATGTTTATCTCTGTGGCACATACAGACGAAGACTTTGAAAAAACAGCCAAAGCCTTATCGGAAACACTTGCAGAAATGTTTGGGTAAAAACAAGAATCTCTATAAAAAACCTCCGTGCTATACTCTATGGTGTAGCACGGAGGTTCTTTTTTGTATTGTTTTTCCCTTACGCTTTCTTCCTATGTAGAACAGCAGCTGTGCGTGCCGGAATATACAGTGGCAACCAACCTTTTTTATCTCGTTTGTAGAGAGGGTCTATGGTGGCAGTGTGTTTGATACTATCGTCAGTATTTCCATATCCACCGAAATCCGGGTGGTCTGTATTGAGAATCACTTCGTAATCTCCGTATGGAACCAATAATCCATAATCTGCAAAAGAGGTAGTGGGGTTAAAATTGAAGACAAAGAGATAATCACCTCGCATATAAGCCAAAATCTGATCTCTGTCATGATGCCAAATCTCTTTCACGTCTGTCTTCTCTATGCCTTTATTCCGACGGAGGAGGTGTATCATAGCCTTATCAAAATCGCCTAATAGGTGGTAACAGAGCGATGGGTCTTCTGCCAAGTGCCATTGACGTTTGGCATATTGATGCGACCAGTTGTTTCCTACTCTTGGAAAGTCTATCCATTCCGGGTGCCCGAACTCATTACCCATAAAGTTAAGATATCCTCCATTGATGGTAGTGGCAGTCAGTAGGCGAATCATTTTGTGGAGGGCTATACCTCTTTTGCTTCGTTCTGTCTCGTCTCCTTTCTTAAAGTGCCAGTACATATCTGCATCTATGAGGCGGAATATAATAGTCTTATCTCCTACCAAGGCTTGGTCATGGCTTTCTGCATAAGAGATGGTTTTCTCATCTTTTCTTCTGTTGGTAACCTCCCAAAAGAGAGAAGACGGATGCCAGTCCTCGTCTTTTTTTTCTTTGATGAGCTTGATCCAATAATCCGGGATATTCATAGCCATTCGGTAGTCAAATCCATAACCACCCTCTGCGTAAGGCAGTGCTAATCCCGGCATACCCGAGACTTCTTCTGCTATAGTGATGGCTTTGGGGTTTACTTCGTGTATGAGAAGATTGGCAAGGGTAAGATAGCAGATGGCATTATCATCTTGTCCTCCATTGTAGTAGTCTTGATATTGTGTGTAAGCTTCTCCCAAACCGTGGTTGTGATAGAGCATAGAAGTAACGCCATCAAACCGAAATCCATCAAACTTAAATTCTTCCAACCAATACTTACAGTTGGATAAAAGGAAATGAAGTACTTCATATTTCCCGTAATCAAAGCAGAGTGAATCCCAAGCCGGGTGTATTCTTTTCTCTCCCTTGTAGAAATACTGATATGGATCTCCGGCAAAGTTGCCTAATCCTTCTGCTTCGTTTTTTACTGCATGGGAGTGTACTATGTCCATAATGACCGCTATACCCTGTGCATGCGCCGTATCTATGAGTTCTTTCAGTTCCTCTGGTGTGCCAAAGCGAGAAGAAGGAGCAAAAAAATTAGACACGTGATACCCGAAACTACCATAATAAGGGTGTTCTTGTATTGCCATAATTTGTATGGCATTGTATCCATCTGCTACAATGCGTGGTAATACCTTTTCCCGAAATTCAGTATAGCTCCCCACTTTTTCTTCATCTTGTGCCATACCTATGTGGCACTCATAAATGAGAAGTGGAGATTTCTTGGGTGAGAATTTCTTTATTTTGAAAGAGTAAGGTTGTTCCGGACACCAGACTTGTGCACTATAGATATAAGTTTG
Organism: Phocaeicola sp.; assembly: GCA_022764505.1. Classification (GTDB taxonomy): domain Bacteria; phylum Bacteroidota; class Bacteroidia; order Bacteroidales; family Bacteroidaceae; genus Phocaeicola. Next base: position 12,524 of record JALEQJ010000064.1, read on the forward strand.
TGGATCTTGTACCACTCTGTTTGCCCATGCAGGGATACGTTCACCGGAACCTCCCTCCCAATAGATTTTTAGCTTGTAATATTGTCCGTGAGATAAGGCAGAGGGTGGCAGTACTACTTCCCAGTCTTTACTGCCTTTTATTTTATGAAGCTGATAAGCCTCTGTTTCTGTCCAGTCATTGAAATCTCCCACAAGATAGATGGCACGTGCATTGGGTGCCCATTCTCTGAATACCCAACCCTCTTTTGTCTTATGTAAACCATAGTAAGTATGACCATTGGCAAATTCAGATAGCGAGAGCTTCCCTGCTACTTTTTTTTGGAGAGTGCGTACACGTTCATACCTTCCCTCAATGATATTTTGGAAAGGAGAGAGCCAAGGATCACGCTGTAGAATGCTGAGTAATTTCTTCATTGTAGTATATGGTAATGAAAAAGTGTTTTGCAGAGAAAACTTTTAGTTTCTTTGAATAAGGACTGTAGCGTAAGCACTCATACCTTCTTCTCTACCTGTAAAACCCAATTTTTCTGTGGTGGTAGCTTTGATAGAAATATCTTCTATGGCTATGCCCATAACTTCAGCCAGTACAGTTTGCATCTGTGGTATATGTGCTTTCAGTTTAGGTCGTTCTGCACAGACGGTAGCATCTATATTCCCTATTTCCCAGCCTTCGGTTCGAACCAGTTCCATAACACGACGCAGTAAAATTTTGCTGTCTATGTCTTTGTACTCTCCTGCGTTGTCCGGAAAGTGGAAACCTATATCTCGCATATTGGCGGCACCTAAGATGGCATCGCAAATAGCGTGTATTAGCACGTCTGCGTCCGAGTGTCCTTTTAATCCTTTTTCGTGTGGGATAGAAATACCGCCCAACCAGAGTTCTCTGTTTTCTACGAAAGCGTGTACGTCAAATCCCATTCCTACTCTTATCTTCATCTGATATAAAAATCTAATACTTTTTCTTCTTCTAAAAATCCTTCTAAATGATTGCCTATGGCTACAGCTCCTACGCCTGCAGGCGTTCCTGTAAATATCATATCGCCCATTTTGAGTGTACAGAACTTACTTACATAGGCTATGATATGATCTACGGAATAAAGCATATCTCCGGTAAATCCTTGTTGCCGAGTTTCTCCGTCTATATCTAATCGAAAATGGAGTTGCTGTATATCTTGTCCCTCTTGGAGCGGCATCCATCTTCCTATAGCAGCGGCATTGTCAAAACTCTTGCAGAGTTCCCACGGTTTACCTTCTGCACGCAGCTTCTTCTGGAGATCTCTGGCTGTGAAGTCTATACCTACAGTTACAGCATCGTAGTATCTGTGCGCAAAGCGAGGGGAGATATGCTTCCCCAGTCTGGATATACGTACGACCAATTCTGTTTCGTGTTCCATTTGTGAGGAAAAATCAGGTAGAAAAAAGGGTTTACCATCTTTCAGTAAGGCAGAGTCCGGCATCATAAAAATGACGGGTTCTTCCGGCAAAGGCTCTTTCTCGTGTAACTCCTTGCAGTGTAAGGCATAATTCATGCCTACGGCTATTATTTTCATTTGTTTTCTTTTTCTGGGTGTAAGAGTCTGTTATACATCACTGCGAGGGAAGCATAGAGTGAAGTATTTTGTACCATACAAGTGTCCGGTACATGTATTCTGTAGGGTGTAAAATTCCAAATGCCACGTATACCTCCCGCTACCATCTTGTCTGTCATTTCCTGTGCTATGCTGATAGGTACGGTGAGTACACCTATATTCACTTGATCTATAGCCATACGTTTTTCGTATTCGTCTGTATGATAGATGGGAATCCCATTGATAGAAGTTCCTACGATAGCCGGATTTATATCAAAAGCTCCTACTATGTATAGACCGAAGTGTTTCAGCCCGGAATCTTGTAGTAAGGCACCTCCTAAGCTGCCCACTCCAAAAAGATAGGCTTTGTGTAGATGTGTAAATCCCAGAAAGCTTTCCAAAGTAGCAACCATAGAGGTAATTTCGTAGCCTATGCGTGTTCTGCCTGTGAGATCTACATAAGACAAGTCTTTGGCTACTTGAGATGCTTCCATACCCGTAGCTTTGGCTATGCGTGTAGAAGAAACATATACTTCTCCTTCTGTTTGTAGTATCTTGACTGTGGATAGATACCAAGGCAGTCTGCGTAGCGTGGGCTCCGGTATCCTACCCGTATTTTTTAGCAATATTTTGCCCATGGTGATATAGTCCTATAAATGCAATGAATGTATCCTCCTATAGTAGAGGCTCTTCATTTTACACTGATATGTTAGTAAGACAAAAGTAGGATATTTCTATGAGTAATGAATTTAGATTAAAGAAAAAAATCTATAATGCGGTCTTGAAAT
>JALEQJ010000029.1 GCA_022764505.1 Phocaeicola sp.
TATTTACCTTAAATACAATGTCAACAAGACTTCTCGCAAGAATAAAGTAAAGAGTTTGGATAATATACTGAATAGGCTGTAGTGCAACATTAACTTTGCTTTTAACTCTATTGTATGATTTTTTATAGTTTTGCAAAACAACGAGATGCAATGGATTGTGTTCCCTCTTGTTTGGCAATCATTGCCAAACAAGAGGGAACACACCCCAATATTGAAGCTATACGAAAGACTTGCGATCTCGGTAAGGGAGGTGTTTCTCTCCTTGGGATTAGTAAAGCAGCATAAACCATTGGTTTCAAGACTGTTGGAGGTCGAGTAAGTTTTGATACACTTGCATTTGAAGTTCCTTTGCCCTGCATTGTCCATTGGAATTAGAATCATTTTGTGGTGTTGTCTATAAAATAAAAAGCACAATAAAGGAAAATATACCGTTTATGTGGCTGACCCCGCAAGGGGAATGGGCACATACAACAAAGAGGAGTTCTGCGAGCATTGGGCAAGCACCAAGACCAACGGTGAGGAGAAAGGCATAGCTCTGCTCCTTGAACCTACGGAACAATTCTATGCTCAAAAGATATTAAAACCGCTCCCACTCAAAACCGAGTAAAATTTCTTTAGAGCTATCTCAAGAAGTACAAGCGTTTTTTTACGCAACTCATTCTCGGTCTGTTGCTCGGCTTGCTCCTGCAACTTGTATTTCCATTCCTCACACAAGCCATCGTTGATACGGGTATCGGGGAAAAGGATATCGGCTTTGTGTGGTTAGTGCTTTATTCCTCGCACTATAAGACGAGTTTTTTAGAAAAAGAAAAAGGGAATGTTCCGTTATTTCTTATGGAAACATTCCCTTTGTAATGTGTTTATAGAAGTTTTTTACTTCACTGGTCTGCTTGGATAGGTATGGCTGTCTGCTACTTTCAGCATTTCTTGTACAGCACGTTCCAGCTGATCGTCGTATCCTTGGAGGACACGTTCAGGTTTATTGTAGACTTCTATATCCGGATTCAGCTGTACGTTTTCCATATAGTTTCCACGCAAGTCCATACAACCTACTTGTGGAATACCGAAGACGATGCTTGGATCCATTTGTGTTTCCCACCATACAGCTGTCATAGTTCCCGGTACGGGTGCCCCGATGAGTTTTCCTACTTTCAGTTCTTTGTAAATCCAAGGGAAACCGTGTGCATTGCTATAGTTGTCTTCGCAAACCAATACGCAAGAAGGGCGTAGCCATTTGTTGAATGGGTCACTACCTATGTATTTACCTCTTGGAACGAATTGCTGATATTCTTTACCTGTAAGCAAGGTAATGAGGTCATCGTGCAACCAGCCACCACCATTGTGGCGAGTGTCTACGATTACCGCTTCTTTTTGGCGATTTTCATCGCTCAAGAGTTCACTATATACAGTGCGGAAACTTGGGCTATCCATTCCTTGTACGTGTACGTAGGCTACACGACCATTGGAAAGTTTTTTCACCATTTCTTTGTTACGTTCTACCCATCGTTTGTACATAAGTCCTTGTTCTGCTCCTGTACTGATAGCTTTGATGGTAGTCATAAATTTCTTGCCCGTAGCAGGATTGTGAATGGAGAGTAAGAGTTTCTTATCTGCCTTTCCTTCCAGCATAGGGAAAAAGTCTGTACCTTTTTCTATCTTGATTCCATCTATGCTTTCTATGATACAGCCGGCTGTTACGCCTGTTTCTTTCACAGAGAAAGGACCACCTTTGAGAACCTCTGCTATTTTGAGACCATCGCCTTGGTATGTGTCATCGTAAATCACACCGAGTGCCGCAGTACGTAACGTAGCACCTCCCGCATAGTTTCTGGCACCTGTATGAGAGCCGTTGAGTTCTCCGAGCATTTCGCTTAATAGTACAGCAAAGTCTTGGTTATTATTGATGTGTGGCAAGAACTTTTCGTAAGTCTTTTTGTAGTAAGCCCAGTCTACTCCATGTATATCTTTTACATAGAATTTGTCTTGCACTTGTTGCCATACGTGTTCAAAGATGTATTTTCTTTCTTGTGCAGGTTTGTAGTCAAAGATGAGTTCAAAAGGAATTGATTTACTGCTACCTTTGCTTAGTTCTATTTGTTTGATACCTCCACCTGTGCAAACAAAGAGGTTTTCTCCTTTGGCATCAGGTAGAAGTTCTCCGCCTCCTGCATTTTTGAGGGCAATTTTCACACTTTCGTCTTTGAAATCTCTCACCCATAAGTCGTATCCACCTTCAAAACGTGCTTGATAGTAGAGCTTATCTCCCTTTGGTGTCAGCCATGCATCGCCCAAGAAAGAAGAGTTTCCTGTAAGGCGAAGAATGCGGTTCTTATGATTTTCTAAGTCAAACTTCAAAGGTTTTACGCCTTCTTCTTCTTTCTTATCTTCTGCCTTTTTCCCTTTATCGTTTTTCTTATCTGCGGTTTCTTTTTTCTCGTTGTCTTTCTTAATCTTTTCTGCTTCTTCTGCCAGTGCTAACTCTTCCTTGTCCATACGGAAATTTTCGTAAGCATCTAAGTCAAAGAACATAATGTAAACATCGTGTTGAGCACCCCAACTTCCATGGCTACGAAAACCACTTCTATCACTTGCCCAAATCATAGCTTTACCGCCCAATACCCATTTTGCAGGACCGTCAGAATAACCACTCTGTGTAAGGTTGTGAATTTCTCCCTTGCCATCTGCATTGACGAGAGCTACGTCCGAATTGTTCCAACCACCTATACCGATGTAACCGGATAAAAGCCAACGACTATCCGGACTCCATTCAAACCATTGGTCTCCATCTACATAAGAATAATTGTATTTTCCGTCCAATACGGTGCGTACAGCCTTTGATTTCAGATTGATGATACGGAGCGTTGTTCTGTCTTCGAGGAAAGCTACTTCTTTTCCATCGGGACTGTATTTGGGTTGGAAAGAAGCGATATTGCTTTGTGTGAGGCGTTCTTCTTTGAGCTCTGTGCTGTAAGTAAAATTCTTTTCGTCCTTAGATACTATAGAAGTTTGATACAACTGCCAAATTCCATTACGTTCCGATGCATACACGAGTTTTTTCCCGTCCGGAGCAAACTGTACGCTACGTTCTTGTTCCGGTGTATTGGTGATTTGTTTTGTAGTGCTATATTCTGTGGAAGTAACAAAGACATCGCCTCTCAAGATGAAGGCTATTTCCTTGCCCGATGGAGAAACGGAAATTTCTGTAGCTCCGGAAGTACGTGTCTGGCGAATGAGATCACTCTCTTGTTCGTCCGAGATGATTTGTATATTTACTTTCTGAGGGGTGCTGCCTTCTTTCATAGTGTAGATTTCTCCATCGTAACCGAAGCAGAGTGTACCATTGTCTGCCATAGACAAGAAACGTACAGGATTCTTGCAGTATTGGGTCAGCTGGGTATCTGCTTTGGTTGCCAAGTCGTGTTTGTACACATTGAAAGAGCCGTTTTTTTCACTCAAAAAATAAAAAGATTTGTTGTCCTGGCTCCATACCGGATTCCTGTTTTCTACGGCACTTCTTGTGATTTGGGTGAAAGACTTATTGTCTACTTCGTACAACCAGATATCACGTGTTACAGAAGAGGTATGATGTTTTCTCCAAGGATCTTCGTATCCTTTCATATCGTGATAGAGTACTTTTTTCCCATCTTTGCTGATGTTTATATTCTCCATATTGATAGCAGAGAACAGTTCGGGTCTTCCACCGTTTACACTTACTTGGAAAACCTGCTTCATACTGCTGGGGAACAGAGAAGACTGTGCATCTACGGGCAATGAAGTACTGAAAAGAACTTTTCCATTGTCCAAGAATGCAATAGGCGTTTCATTGTTTGTATGTGTAGTGAGTCTTTTGGGGACTCCACCTTCACGGTTTACCACAAAGATATCTGTGCTACCGTTTCTATTGGAGGCGAATGCTATTTGTTTACTGTCCGGACTCCAAATAGGATAACTATCGTAAGCCTTGTGTGTAGTGATTTGTAAAGCACGTCCCCCTTGTGTAGGAACGGTATAAATATCTCCCTTATATGAGAAGGCTATCTGAGAGCCATCCGGGGAAATGGTATTATACCTCATCCACAATGGATTTTGTGCCATAGCAACCAAGCCGACACAAGCGGTTGCAAGGGTTAAAAATGTTTTTTTCATGTGTTGATGATTAGATAATTTATAATGAATTGTTCTTGAATGCTTTTCTTATTTTGGACAATAGCTTTGACCCCATACGTATCCCATCGTACACAGCTATTCCTGTTTGTATATAGGTGGAAATTTTATCTGCTTTTTCATAGGTTTCTTTGGGAGACAAAACTTCATTCATCATAGTCGAAATTCGCTCTTGCGACTTCCGTATTTCCTCTCGCTTTTGCTGTTTCAGCAAGGCGATGCTTTCTTCCGAATACTGATGTTGAGGGGTTACCATATTTACATAACTATATTTAATTGTCCTGCAAGAGAACACGCCCTAAGAAGCGAATAATGGGACGAATAATCAGAGGTTTTCTGAACAGATACAGACCGAAAGCCATAAGTAGAAATGCAAGACCTACTATAGTATAGCCCCACGTAAGTCCTCCTACTATAGGTGCCAATGTATGAACGAGGGCTACAGACAGGTAAAAAAGTCCTGCCAAAGATAATACGCCGACGAACAGCAAGACAATGAGTGCAGAAGCAATAATAGTGAGTTTCTCTACCATTTGCAGCTTAAGAAAATCCCTTTGTAGCAAAATGTAATGCTGAATTTCTTTGAAGAGCGTTTCTATATTGTCTATGTTCTTATCGTCCGAAAACATATTGCTTTTTCTAAGATACTGTTATTCCTTGCAAATGTAATGAAGCAAGAGAAGAAATACAAGCCTCTGCCAAATGAAGTCGCACTATAAATAGAATAGAAGTTTATTCCGTATCCGAAGTTTATATAAACCGTGGTGAAGTTTATATAAACTTCTATGGAAGTCTACATAAACTTAACTAAGGAACCAAGATACGGAACAGCCTTTCTTAAGATTTAGTATAAATAAAGTTGGGCAATAGGTAGATGTATCGTACTTTTGCGCAACGAAATTAGAAACATATAAAAGAAAGACTTTATGAACTTTGTAGACGAACTCAGATGGCGTGGTATGGTACACGATATGATGCCCGGTACCGAAGAACTTTTGCAAAAAGGAATGGTAACAGCTTATCTTGGTATTGACCCCACAGCAGATTCACTCCACATAGGACACCTTTGTGGTGTTATGATGCTTCGCCATTTACAACGCAGTGGACACAAGCCGTTGGCATTGGTAGGAGGAGCCACAGGTATGATTGGAGATCCTTCTGGAAAGTCGCAGGAAAGAAATTTATTAGACGAGGAAACTCTCGCACACAATATCGCTTGTATCAAGAAACAGTTGTCCAAGTTTCTGGATTTCCAGTCCGATGCACCCAATAGTGCAGAATTGGTGAACAACTATGATTGGATGAAAAACTTTACTTTCTTGGACTTTGCCCGTGAAGTAGGAAAGCACATTACGGTAAACTATATGATGGCAAAGGATTCTGTAAAGAAGCGTCTCAATGGAGAAGCCAGAGATGGACTTTCTTTCACAGAGTTTACTTACCAGTTATTGCAAGGATATGACTACCTTCATTTATATAATGAAAAAGGCTGTAGACTACAGTTGGGAGGATCAGATCAATGGGGTAATATCACTACAGGTACAGAATTGATTCGCCGTACCAATGGAGGAGAAGCTTATGCCCTTACTTGCCCTCTCATCACCAAAGCCGATGGTGGAAAATTCGGTAAGACAGAGTCCGGAAACGTATGGTTAGACCCACGTTATACATCTCCTTATAAATTCTACCAATTCTGGCTCAATGTAGGAGATGAAGAAGCAAAACGCTACATCAAGATATTTACATCGCTCACTAAGGAAGAAATAGAAGCTTTAGAAAAAGAACAAGATGAAGCTCCACATCTCCGTATTCTCCAAAAACGTTTAGCTAAGGAAATTACCACTATGGTACACTCCGAAGCAGAATACGAAGCCGCAGTAGAAGCTTCTAATATCTTGTTTGGCAATGCTACTTCCGAAGTCCTTAAAAAGATAGACGAAGCTACTCTTCTTGCCGTATTCGAAGGAGTCCCACAATTTAAGATAGAAAAATCTCTCCTTTTGTCCGGAACCAAAGCTGTAGACTTGTTTACAGAACACGCAGCTGTCTTCCCTTCCAAGGGCGAGATGAGAAAACTGGTACAAGGTGGCGGTGTTTCTTTGAACAAAGAAAAATTGGAAGCCTTTGACCAAGAAATCACAGTGCAAGACTTGTTGAGCGATAAATATCTCCTCGTACAGCGTGGAAAGAAGAACTACTATCTCATTATAGCAGAATAAGCTCTCTTTCTTATAGAAAGACATACGGAAAAGACACCTCCACCCAGTGATGTGAGGTGTCTTTTCTATTTCTATAACAAGTAAAGTGTTCTATTTGCTTTTTACTCCCCCTTATTCTCTGTATTTTTGTTCCGTATTATTAAAGAATTTGTATGGGAAAAGGAAAGCTATCAAAATTTGCAGATATGGCAAGTTATCCACACGTATTTGAATATCCGTATTCTGTAGCAGAAAATGTCCCCTTCTCTATGAAAGGGAAGTGGAAATCGGACTTCTTTCGGAATGATAACCCTATCGTATTGGAACTGGGTTGTGGTCGTGGAGAATACACCGTAGGACTGGCAGAGAAATTTCCCGATAAGAATTTCATAGGTGTAGATATAAAAGGTGCGCGTATGTGGTCCGGTGCTACAGAAGCTTTGCAGAAAGAGATGAAGAATGTAGCCTTTCTACGTACCAACATAGAAATCATAGACCGTTTTTTTGATACAAACGAGATAGACGAAATTTGGCTTACCTTCTCGGATCCACAAATGAAGAAAGCGACCAAACGTCTTACCTCTACTTATTTTATGGAAAGATACAGACGCTTCCTTGTCCCAGATGGACTCATTCACGTGAAGACAGACAGTCCTTTTATGTTTACCTATACGCATCATATGATAGCAGAAAATGCTTTCCCCGTAGAATTGGAAACAGAAGACTTATATCAATCCGGCTTAGCAAATGATATACTGTCCATACGTACTTACTATGAGCAACAATGGATAGATCGTGGACTGAGCATCAAATACATTAAATTCAGATTACCTCAAACAGGAAGTTTGAGAGAGCCTGATGTAGAAATAGAGTTGGACGAGTACAGAAGTTATAATCGTAGCAAACGCAGTTCACTCTCTATCAGTAAATAAATTATTCACTAAAAATAGAAAGAAAATGACTTTATACCCAGCACTCATATTGGACGCATTGAAGAATGTGCGTTATCCGGGAAATGGAAAAAACATCGTGGAACTGGAGATGGTAGCAGACGATATTCGCATAGATGGTATGAAGGTGAGTTTTACTCTTACCTTTGATAAACCTACCGATCCTTTTATGAAATCGCTTGTGAAATCTGCCGCCAGTGCTATACATACGTTTATCTCAAAAGACGTAGATGTTACCATTCATACAGAAAGCAGACAAGCCGCTCGTCCGGAACCGGGTAAACTCTTGCCTCAAGTAAAAAATGTTATAGCCGTATCTTCCGGAAAAGGTGGAGTAGGGAAGTCTACCGTATCTGCCAACTTGGCTGTAGGGCTTGCCAAATTGGGGTATCGTGTAGGTTTATTGGACGCAGATATATTCGGTCCTTCTATGCCTAAAATGTTCGGTATAGAAGATGCAAGACCTTGTGTAGAACCTGTAGAGGGGAGAGAACTCATTGCTCCTGTAGAACAGTATGGCGTGAAAATTTTATCTATCGGTTTCTTTGTAGATCCGTCTCAAGCCACTTTGTGGAGAGGTAGTATGGCAAGTAATGCCCTCAAGCAGTTGGTAGCAGATGCGCATTGGGGAGATTTGGATTATTTAGTTTTGGATACACCTCCCGGAACCAGCGATATTCACCTTACTTTATTGCAAACTTTGGCTATCACAGGTGCAGTTATCGTAAGTACCCCTCAGCAAGTAGCTTTGGCTGATGCCATAAAGGGTATCAATATGTATATGAATGATAAGGTGAATGTACCTATTTTAGGATTAGTAGAGAATATGGCTTGGTTCACCCCCGCAGAATTGCCGGAGAACAAATACTATTTATTCGGCAAAGAAGGTACTAAGCGTTTGGCAGAAGAACTGAATGTTCCTTTGTTGGGGCAAATTCCTATAGTACAAAGCATTTGTGAGCAAGGAGATAATGGTTCTCCTATAGCCTTAAATGATGATAGTTTAATAGCACAGTCTTTTATGGCATTGGCAAAAAATGTAGTAGCACAGACAGAGAAGAGAAATGCAGAATTGGCTCCTACACAAATAGTAGAAATAACGACTAAGTAAAGTCTTATAAGTGCATATAAAAAAGGGGCAAATCATAGTGATTTGCCCCTTTATATTTATCTCTCTATTCTTAATGAATACCCAAGTGTTCTTAATATGCTCTCGCGAATAAGACACGTCTTTGCGAAGGTTTTCCTGTAAGCATATCTACGCCGGGTTGTAAACTTTCCTCGTCTGCTTGGAAAGGAATACAGCGTATAGTAGCCTTGGTTTCTTCTTTGATGCGCTCTTCTGTTTCCGGTGTTCCGTCCCAGTGCGCCAAGATAAAGCCACCTTTTTCTAATTGTGCCTTGAAGTCTTCGTAAGTGTCTACTTTTATTGTATTGAGTTCACGATAATTCAATGCTTTCTTATAGAGATTGATTTGAATCTCTTCCAATAGTTCGGCAATATGTTCTGCCAAGCCATTGAAACTGCGTGTTTCTTTTTCTAAGGTATCTCTACGCATAAGCTCTACTGTATTGTTTTCAAGATCTCTTGATCCCATTACTATACGGACAGGTACACCTTTTAGTTCATAATCTGCGAACTTAAATCCTGGACGTTTATTGTCCGAATTGTCGTATTTCACAGAGATACCTTTTGCTTTCAGTTCTTTAACTAAACTTTCTACCTTTTCGTCTATTTGCTTGAGCTGTTCATCTCCTTTATAAATAGGAATGATGACCACTTGAATAGGAGCCAATTTAGGAGGAAGTACTAAACCATTGTCATCAGAGTGTGTCATAATGAGTGCACCCATCAAGCGTGTAGAAACTCCCCAAGAAGTAGCCCATACATATTCTTGTTTGTTCTCCTTGTTGATGAATTGCACATCAAATGCCTTGGCAAAATTTTGTCCTAAGAAGTGTGATGTACCACATTGCAGAGCTTTTCCGTCTTGCATCAATCCTTCTATAGTATAAGTATCTACAGCACCGGCAAATCTTTCATTGGCAGATTTTACACCTCTTATTACAGGCATCGCCATAAAATTTTCTGCGAAATCTGCATAAACGTGTAGCATTCTTTCAGCTTCTGCTTCTGCTTCCTCGCAAGTAGCGTGTGCTGTGTGTCCTTCTTGCCAAAGAAATTCTGCAGTACGCAAGAACAAGCGGGTACGCATTTCCCAGCGCATCACATTTGCCCACTGATTACAGAGTATAGGGAGATCTCTATAAGAGTTAATCCAATTCTTATAAGTATTCCAGATAATGGTTTCCGAAGTAGGACGAATAATGAGTTCTTCTTCCAATTTGGCTTGTGGATCTACTATTACACCACTGCCATCTGTTGCGTTCTTAAGTCTATAGTGTGTTACTACAGCGCATTCTTTTGCGAAACCTTCTACGTGGTCTGCTTCTCTACTCAAAAAAGATTTTGGGATAAGTAGGGGGAAGTAAGCGTTTACGTGTCCGGTCTCTTTGAACATATCGTCCAGTTGGCGTTGCATTTTTTCCCAAATAGCATAGCCATAAGGTTTGATGACCATACAGCCACGTACAGCAGAAGTTTCTGCCAAATCTGCTTTTAAGACAAGATCATTGTACCATTGAGAGTAATTTTCTCCACGCTTGGTCAGTTCTTTTAGTTCTTTTGCCATATTCTATGATGTTTCTTTCTATTCTTTTCCGAAAACGTTTGCAAAAGTAGATAGAAAAGCGCGTAATGCCAAAGTTCAGGATACTAATCCGAAAGAAAAGACAAAAGCTCTTCTATGGTAGCAGCCTGTTTGTTTTGTGTGGCATTATGAATAATGAAAGCCGAGTTCGTTACTTCTATCCACAATGATGCTTCGTAGCTGTCTATTACGGCGTAACCATTTCTTTGCAATGCCTTTCTCAGCATACTTTTTCTATCGTTATCTTCTCCTTTTATTCCTATATTTTTATCTCCGTGCGTTTGTATTCTGAACAATCCACTTCGGGTATCAAAAAGAATTTCTTCGCTACTGAAAAATTGGCTCAAGCTACCATCTAATGAGAGATCTTCGGGAGTTCCTATACGTACTTGTTTTGCTCCATCTATCAGCCAGAGTTTATCTGCTATTTGTAAGGCTAATTCCAAGTCGTGAGTAGAAAGAAATATCGTTTTACCCATTTCATAAGACAGCTTCCGAAGCAACTGCATAGTTTCTACTTTGCTGGGAAAATCCAAGAAAGCAGTAGGCTCATCTAAAAAGATGATGGGCGTTTCTTGTGCCAAAGCTTTGGCTATCATCATTTTTTGTCGTTCTCCATCACTCAGTGTTTGAACCATTCTATCTGCCAAGAAAGGAATACCTACTTGCTCCAAAGCCAAGTCTATAGCCTTGTAGTCCGCTTCTCTCAAAATTCCCCAAAATCCTGTATAGGGGCTTCTTCCTAAACCGATAAGTTCTCGTACAGTCATATTACGGATACTACACTTCTCTGTAAGTACAATGCCCAGTAGTGTAGACATTTCTTGCGAAGTATAAGAAGAGAAAGGTCTTCCACAGAGTGTAATACTTCCTGCTATAGGAGGCAAATTGCCGGAGAGTGTACGTAGTAATGTAGATTTTCCTGCTCCATTGGGTCCCAATAGACACGTAAGCTCGCCACTATAAAGCGTAGCTGTTACCTCTTTGGCTATTACCTTATGACCTTTTTTCAAGACATAACCTGTAGTAAGATGGTTTAATTCTACGATTGGTTTTTTCATTCTTGGAACTCCTTATTGCGTTTATTAAACAGTACGTATACTACCACCGGTGCACCGATAAGTGCTGTAACAGAATTGACAGGCAATGCTCCTTCAAATCCGGGCATACGTGCTATCAAGTTACAAACCAAAGCCAAAGCAGCTCCTACTAAAAAACAAGCCGGCATCAATATCCTATGGTCCGAAGTGCGGAACAGGCCTCTGCAAAGATGTGGCACTGCCAATCCTAAGAAGATTACAGGACCACAGTAAGCGGTAACTATGGCAGTGAGAACCCCCGATGTAAGAATGACTTGCAGACGAGCTGTTTTTACATTCAAACCTAAATTCCGAGCATAAGCTTCTCCTAATAAAAGCAAGTTCATACGTTTAATGAGTAGAAAAGAGAGTGGGAGGCAGATGCAGATAAGTAACACGAACACCCATACTTGATTTCCGGACACACGGGAAAAACTACCCAATCCCCAAATCACGTAAGCTTTTACATCTTCTTCTACGCTGAAGAACTTCAGTACACCGATAATAGCATTGGAGATGTAGCCTATCATCACACCGATGATAAGCAAGGTAACATTGCCTCGCACTTTTTGAGATACATAAAGGATCAATGCCATCACGGACAAAGCACCCAATATAGCTGCTATAGTAAGCGAAAATTCTCCTACAATCCCGACTTTGCTCAGAGCCACTCCTCCTAATGTTCCCGAAATCAAGATGACAAAAGCTACTCCTAAGCTGGCACCGGAACTAATCCCCAATACAGAAGGACCTGCCAAAGGATTTTGGAACACAGTCTGCATTTGCAAACCGCTAATGGAGAGAGCTACACCTGCTACAAGTGCTGTTACGGCTTGTGGAAAACGGGACTTCCAGATGATGTTTGTCCAAATAATAGGTTCTTGATCCGATCCACATAAGATAGCCCAAATAGACTTTATGGGAATAGACACAGAACCTAATAAGAGATTGATCATAAAGAGTATCACGATAGCTCCTGCTATCAAGCACATACTGAGTCTTGTATTATTTCTCATCGGATAGGGAAGTCTTACTGAAGCAGGTGATAAAAAACGGGTTGATGGTTCGGCAGTACTTCCGGGTGGAAGATTTTCACGAAATCACTTAATATCATCTCAGGTTGCATTGCCATATGTTCGTAATACGGAGTCAGACTCATATTACAATAGATGACCTTTTTATTCTTGAACGCAGAAAAGTCTGTATATCTTTGTTCCAATGATTTCAGTACATCGTAGGTGAAATCGCCTTTATAACTATTGAGAATGCGCCAATAGTCTACATTGGCAGCCTTAGCATAAAGAGTCTCAAATTCCATCACAAAGCCGGAAGTTCTGTCATCATCTTGTAAGAAATAGGTTGCGCCTGCATCATTGAATAATTGTGCCAAGTAACTCTTTCCACCTGCTACGTAACAATTTCCTCCTCTAAAATCACTACTGAATACAGTAGGCTTATGTTTTACATTTGCTACAAGGGCTTTTACTTCATTATAACGTTTTGCTACATCGTGAAAAATTTCTGTTGCTTCTTTTTCTTTACCTATCAATAGACCTACGAACTTAATCCATTCTGCTTGTCCAAGCGGTGTCATTTCTTTGTAGCCTAAATGAGGTATCAGAGGAATATGTGCTTCTTTCAAAGCTTCGTATCCTCCTCTTTTAGAAGGAGAGATGAGAATCAAATCCGGATTGGCGGCGATGACTACTTCGCTATCAAATTCACCTTCTATTCCTATTTGTACCATACGACCATCTTTCAGACGTTGTTTTACTTCTTCATTGAATAAATAGCGTGTACTTGTAATGCCCGATACGTGTTCCAAAGCATTCAAACGAATAAAGCTGGAAAGCTGGAATGTGGTCATACATACGGCTGTCTTTATGGGTACACGAATGATGTCATATCCTTGAGGTATCAGACTTTCTTCTGCTCCTTCTTTGACCAAAGCCAAGCGATATACTTGTGTACTATCCTTATCCGGATCTTTGATATGGACTAAGCGAATAAAAGGATTTACTTGTTGAACATCAAAACAAGTGGCATTCGTGATGTGTATAGCATCTGTAAGAGAATCTACAACTTCTACTTTTTCCTTGTTTTGTTGGGCTTTATTGCCACAGGACACCAAAGTGATGGTGAATAAGAATATAAATAAGAAACGCATATATTATTAAATTTCTAAAGCTCCTACAATGTCTGAAACAGAATGATAACCATATTTTTCTAAATAATCATTGATACCCTGTGCTACTTTTTGGCAAGTAGTAGGGTCTATAAAATTGGCTGTACCTATTTGTACGGCTGTAGCTCCAGCCAAGAGAAATTCTATGGCATCTTGTGCGGTCATAATTCCTCCTAAGCCTATTACGGGAATATTTACGGCTTGTGCTACCTGCCATACCATACGCAGTGCGATAGGCTTTACAGCCGGACCACTCAAACCTCCTGTTATGGTAGAAAGGATAGGCTTGCGCTTTTCCGCATCTATCGCCATACCCAGAATGGTATTGATAAGGGATACACTGTCTGCTCCTGCCTCTTCTACAGCTTTGGCTATTTCTGCTATGTTTGTTACATTGGGAGATAGTTTTACGATGAGTGGTTTCCGATAAACACTACGTACGGCTCTTGTAACTTCTGCCGCTCCGGCACAAGTTACTCCGAAAGCCATACCTCCTTGTTTTACATTGGGACAAGAGATATTAAGTTCTATGGCTGCTATATGTTCCAACTCATTGATGATTTCTGCTGTCTTCATATAATCTTCTATTTGAGATCCGGAGACATTGACAATCATTTGTGAAGGAAGATTTTTTATTTGCGGATAAATTTCGTTTACGAAGTAATGAACTCCTTTGTTCTGCAAACCTACGGCATTGAGCATTCCCATAGGAGTTTCTGCCATACGCGGATAGTCATTTCCTTCTCTATGATGCAGGGTAGTACCTTTTACAATGATGCCTCCTATATGGGATAAATCCATAAAGTCTTGGAACTCTAATCCATATCCGAATGTACCCGAAGCTGTCATTACAGGATTGGTCATTTTCAGCCCTGCTATATTTACACTTAAATCTGCCATATCAATTCATTTATATTAAATATAGGTCCTTCTGTACAAACACAGGTATTGCCTTTCTTTGTCTTTTCTACACAACACAGACAAGCTCCGATGCCACAAGCCATAGTATTTTCCAAAGAAACTTCGCACATAGTACCTTTTTCTTGGGCATAACGTGCTACAGCTTGCATCATCGCTTTGGGACCGCAGGTATATATATGTGTAAATATCGTTGTCTGCAAGATGCTATGCTGGGTAACATATCCTTGTTCGCCCATACTGCCGTCTTCTGTTGTAATATGTACTTCTCCCAGACGTCGGAAGTCTTCCAGCTCTAATATATTCTCTGCTGAGCGTCCACCCAATAAAAATACCGGTGTGAACCCTTTTTTCTTTAGCTCATCTCCCCAATATAACATCGGGGCTATTCCTACACCACCACCTACTAAAAGGATTTGACTCTCTTTCTCTCTTGGTAAGGTAAAAGTATTGCCCAAGGGAAATACAACATTGAGCAAATCTCCTTTTTTCAGTGTAGCCAACTGTTGTGTGCCATTGCCTACGGTCTGAATAAGGAACCAAATTTCATTGCGTGTACGGTCTACGAAATTGATAGAAATGGGGCGACGCAAAAAAGTATGAGGTGTTCCATCTACTCTCAATTCTGCAAATTGTCCCGGCAATATCTCGGGGAGAGGAGAAGAGTGAGTGGCTTTGATGAGTACGTTTGTTTTATTGAGCCATATATTTTCTGTGATGCGTAAATCTAATATATACTTTTTCATAATACTAATGCTTCTCGTTCAATAATTGGATAAAAGCTTCTACTCCTTCCGATGCTCCTTTCTTCAAGAGAGTGATGGGCATAGACAAAGGTATTTCGTCTGCGTGAGGATCTATCAGATAAATAGGAGTGTGTGCCGGAGCGTAATGTACCAATCCTGCTGCCGGATATACTTGCATAGAAGTACCTATAATGACCAAAATATCTGCTTGAGATACAAGTTCCGCAGCTTTGCTGATATTGGGAACTGCTTCTCCAAACCATACGATATAAGGGCGGAGTTGTGAGCCATCTTCTGCTTTATCCCCTATTTTTATTTCGTATTCGGTAGGCGATAATTCTCGTACATAGCGTGGATTTTCGGGGTCATAAGAAGAACAGACTTTGGTCAGTTCTCCGTGTAAATGCAGAATATGGGTACTTCCGGCACGTTCGTGTAGATTGTCTACATTCTGCGTGATAATATCCACCTGATAAGTTTTCTCCAATGCAGCCAGCAATTCGTGTCCTTTATTGGGACTTACTTGTAAAAGTTGTTTTCGTCTTTCATTGTAAAAAGATAAGACCAAAGCAGGATCTCTCCGGAATCCCTCCGGTGTGGCTACATCTTCTATTGCGTATTGTTCCCACAAACCTCCGGTGTCTCGGAAGGTGCTGATACCACTTTCTGCACTCATACCTGCACCTGTAAGTACTACAATTCGTTTCATCGGATTTCTTTTGCGAACAAAAGTACATAAGTTCGCCCGAAATACCTACACAGACTACAGACTTATCAAGTCTCCTGCCGCTTTTCTCTTTTTACTTGCGATAAATAGGGAATAGGCAGGGGAGTGTTGCTTTATACTATGTCGTGTTATATGCTGTTTCTTGTTTTATCTCACTCCTGTGCTTCTGTCAAGGTCTGTAGTACTGAGGCTATTGTTGCGTTTTACAGAACGCTTGTCTCCGATACCGAAATTGTAAACCAATTTTAAGCCGAAGGAACGTGCTGTAATAAAATTAGACCGATGCTGTCTGAATCCTTCTCCCCAATCTGTGGCTCTAAACTCGCTGTACTTCTGAAATGGGCGATTTGCCATAAGGGATACGGATAACTTTCCGTCCATCATACGCTTGGTAATGTAGAATGAGTATAGATGTGAATGGTTATTTTCGGAACCAAGTGTAGGGTAAGATTGTGTATACCCGTATTTCCCACCTATATAGACATTTTTAGGAAGATTTATGTCTATATTGGTTTGAATATTGTATATCAGGTTCTTTTGTAGCAATTTCTTATTATCTCCATAGAAGAATAATCCTCCGATATTGCCAAAGGCACTAATAGAAACGGCAGGAGTAGGATTATAGTTGAACATTATAGAAGGAATAATAGACTGAGATTTTGAGCCGTTGAAATAAGATTCATAGAGTAGTTTAGGATTCTCTGCTTCCAACCATCTACGTCTGAATATCGGATTCGATGTAATGGCATAATCTATGGCTACTTGTGCAAATAACTTTTCGCCTATCATCAAAGAGTTAAGCCCAAAGCTATGCGTAGTATTGTTCTTCAGGTAAGGGTTTCCTGTAGTACTGTTATAATCGTCTATTTTGTCTACAAATGGATTGAGTAGCCAAATAGAAGGGCGTTGTACACCACTATAGTAATTGAATCCTATTTGGGTTGCATCATTAGGTTGATAGGTCATAGAGAAACGAGGAATTACATTCAAGTACTTTTCTTTTGTTTTTTCTTGGCTGTGGCTTCTGCTGATTGTAGAATGAGATTGTTCCACTCTTGCGCCGGCAGAAAAGTTCCATTTCTTGATGCGATAATTAACATTGGCATAGCCCGCTATATGTCTATAGTTTTGTCTTAAATTGGAGTACTGGTCTGTGTTTATCAGTTGCCATTCTTCATTTTCTTGGGATTTATGGTAATAGAGTGGATCAGATTTCCCGTATCTGAAAGTTCCTGTTACACCTGCTTTCAGGGTGAAGCCAGACCATCTGATAGGTGTGGCATCTACTTGTAGAGTATGCTCCCACAGTCCTCCTTCCGATGTATTCTTAGAAAACTTAGAATGTTCCTTTTGATATACTATTCCCTCTTGTGAACGAACATCTGGAGAATAGGCAAATCTATATCCGGCAGAGAATACCTCTTGCTTGTCTTTTTTTCGTAAGTTCTTATAAAGCAAGTTGGTTTCTACACTACCATCTTGGTAGTTACTGATATTTTTGGTGCGTATACTTTCTTGAAATGTACCGGATTGATAGTGTTTGTTCCAATCCAAGTTATAGTCTGTAGATGTAAAACGCAGGTGTCCATCTGCATAGAGTAGATTGAGGCTATCTATTTCAGCTTCCAGCATCACCCTCCCTGTATGATACTGAAATATACCATCGTTTTTCGCATAGCTATCCAATATAGAAGAAGTAGAGGGTAATTTTACATCTCGAAAAGTGGTTACGGGCTGTTTCTTTTGCATATTCATATTATAATCGTAAGCCAAAGTCAATTTTATACGTGGTGTGATAAGATTATATCCTACAGACCCGTTTGCTTTGGGCTGTGTTTCTCCTTGTAGAGCTAGCATAAGACTTTGACCGAGTATTTTACGCCCTTGTGTAACGATATTGATAACCGTGCTTCCCGATTCTGCTTCGTAAGAGGCATCTGGATTGGTGATGATTTCTATTCTTTGCACATTGGCAGCAGGAATACTGCTTAATACTTGTGTAGGATCCAGATTGGCACTCTTGAAGGGTTTCCCATTTAGATAAATAGAATAATTACTTCCTCCTTTTACCATAAGTTTGCCCAATCCATCTACCGTAAGCATAGGTACTCTGCGCAATGCCGTAAGTAAGTCTTCTGCTTGACTTTTAGGATCACGAGCCATAGCATAACTTACACCTTGTGGAGTTAGAGAAACCAATTTTTTTCGTCCTACCACTACGACTTCGTTCAGCAGTTTACGGTCGGGCTGTAGCTTAATAGTGATGTCTGACAATGATTTGAATGCAGATAGCATATAGTTTTCAGTAAGATAGCCTATCAAAGAAACTCGCATATATACATTCTTTTCTTCTACGATATTCTCTAAAAAGAAACTGCCGTCATCTTTTGTTATGGTATAATTCAATACGGAACTATCCGGTAATGAATGGATAGATATGGAGGCATAGGGGAGAGCTTCTCCATTCTCGGCATCTACTATAAGCCCTTTTATTTCACGAGCAAATGTTGTAGTCTGAATGATGCTGATGAGCAAAAGGAAAAAGAATAAACGAAGTCGCATAATTATTGAGAAATTAGAGTTTAAGTATATGATGAAGATTTATTAAGCTGTTGTTTCGTATATAATTCCTTTGTAATACGTGGATTATATTATGTATGTATTACCATTCTTTCTTGTGGTGTAAAGTTGTTGATATAAATTTGTTTAGAAAACTGATGTGGAACTTTTTTCTTTATAAAACCACGTTTTAACGTATTCTTATCACTCCTTTATCGTTTTTTGCAATGAGCTAATAGAAACTTAGTACAATGATGTAGGAAACTCTAATCTTCTATGGAAGTTTATATAAACTGAACTTGAGTTTGTATAAACTTAGATTGAAGTTTATATATTCTGTATCGTAGTTTAAACTAAAATGGTTGTTGCTATGAAACATTTGCAGATTATCCCTATATATATAAGGAAAGATTGCAATAAAACGAGGTGTTTTTTTACCTTTGCAATTTAAGAAGAAATGTAATTTAATAAGTAATAAGAAGATGGCACAAGAAGACATTTTCAAGAAGATAGTATCTCACTGCAAAGAGTATGGTTTTGTATTTCCTTCCAGCGATATATACGATGGATTGGGAGCAGTGTATGACTATGGACAGATGGGTGTAGAACTGAAGAACAACATCAAAGAGTATTGGTGGAAAAGTATGGTGTTGCTACACGAGAATATCGTAGGCGTAGACTCCGCTATATTTATGCACCCTACTATTTGGAAAGCATCCGGACACGTAGATGCGTTCAATGATCCTCTCATAGACAATAAAGACTCAAAGAAACGCTACAGAGCAGATGTTCTCATAGAAGATCAAATAGCTAAGTATGAAGAGAAAATAAACAAAGAAATAGCTAAGGCACAAAAGAGATTCGGAGAAGCTTTCGACGAAGCACAATTCCGTGCTACGAATGGGCGAGTACTGGAAATACAAGCCAAGATGGAAGCTTTGCATACACGTTTTGCCACAGCTCTGAACGATGGAAACTTGGAAGAACTTCGCCAAATTATTATAGACGAAGAGATAGTTTGCCCTATATCCGGAACAAAGAACTGGACAGAAGTGAGACAGTTTAATCTGATGTTCTCTACAGAAATGGGTTCTACTGCAGATGGAGCTATGAAAGTGTATTTGCGCCCGGAAACAGCGCAAGGTATCTTTGTAAACTACCTGAATGTACAGAAAACAGGTCGTATGAAAATACCTTTCGGTATAGCACAGATAGGAAAAGCTTTCCGAAATGAGATTGTAGCTCGTCAGTTCATTTTCCGTATGAGAGAGTTTGAACAAATGGAAATGCAATTCTTCGTACGCCCCGGCACAGAACTTGAATGGTTCAAAACGTGGAAAGAAACAAGATTGAAATGGCATAAAGCGTTGGGATTTGGAGATGATCACTATCGTTATCACGACCACGAGAAACTGGCTCACTATGCCAATGCAGCTACAGATATAGAGTTCTTGATGCCTTTCGGATTCAAAGAAGTAGAAGGTATACACAGTCGTACAGACTTTGACCTATCGCAACACGAGAAGTGCTCCGGTAAGAACATCAAGTATTTTGACCCGGAACTGAACGAGAATTATGTACCTTATGTGATAGAAACTTCTATCGGTGTGGATCGTATGTTCTTGAGTATAATGAGCGCATCTTATGTGGAAGAAGCTTTGGAAAATGGCGAAACACGTGTTGTGTTGAAACTACCTGCAGCTTTGGCACCGGTAAAATTGGCTGTAATGCCTTTGGTAAAGAAAGATGGACTGCCGGAAAAAGCGAGAGAAATTATAGATGGTCTGAAGTTCCACTTTAATTGCCAATACGATGAGAAAGACTCTATCGGTAAGCGTTATCGCAGACAAGATGCCATCGGTACGCCTTACTGTATCACTGTAGATCATCAGACATTGGAAGATGAATGTGTAACTTTGAGAAACAGAGATACTATGGAGCAGACCCGAGTGAGAATAACAGAACTTCAAAGTATCATTGCAGATAAGGTGAGTATCACTGCTCTGCTTAAAACGCTTCAATTATGAAAAAGACATTGCTTTTTTCTTTTGTGGTGTGTCTGTTTTCTACCCTTATAGTGGGCTGTTCGGACGATAGTACACCTACAGATCAATATGCGAATTGGAGAAATCGAAATGATGCGTATCTGGACTCTATAGTAAAGGTGGCACGCAAGAATACTTCGGGCGAATGGAGAATATACAAGAGTTTCAAGAAAGAATTGGAAGAAACAGGGACTGTAGCACAAAATTTGGCTACGCTCTCTAAGTTTGATTCTGTATATGTGCGCGTAATAGAAGAAGGTGCTGCAGCAGTGAAACCTCTCTTTACAGATACTATAAAAGTACATTACAGAGGAACTCTATTGAATGGTAATGTATTTAACCAATCTTATGCAGGCGACCTAAATCCGCAAGTCCATACTCCTTCTAAATTCCTTTTAGGAGGCTTGGTTACAGGTTGGGTTACTGCTTTTCTACAGATGAATGTGGGAACCAAAGCAGAACTGTATATTCCTTATCATTTGGGCTATGGTGCAGTGGCTAAAGGAACACTTCCCGCCTATTCTGTTCTCAAGTTTAATGTTTACTTCTCCGATATAATACACCCCAAGAAACCTTGATTGGGAGATATAATAGAGATGAATAAAAAACAAAGGGTAAACGGAAATACGTTTACCCTTTGTTTTTATGTCTGTTGGCTCTTCTTCTTCGGTATTCTGCTTTCATAGCTGCGGAGGCAGAGCCATGTAAACCGGTGATGTAGGTTTTCTTTTTCGCTTTGGTCTTTATCTTGTTTTCTTTCTTTTGGGGAGGCTTAGCTCCTTTGAAAACAATACCTTCTGTCAAGATCTTTTCTATATCCATTTCTCTTTTCTTAATTCTTGAACTGCAAAGAAACGGAATTATTTTTACGCTTACAAATCAGTGCTTTTCTATGTGGTGTTCCGTTACTCATATCAAATAAAAGATTGGGATTGAAGGCTTGTCCATTGGCACGTAGTTCGAAGTGTAGGTGCTCTGTGGTGGCTCTGCCGGTTCTTCCGGTTACTCCTATGGCTTGCCCTGCCAATACTCTATCTCCTACATCTACTAAGTGTTTGCTATTATGACTATAGACCGTTTCCAAGCCACAATCGTGCCTTACTACTATCACATTCCCGTATCCACTATAAGGCTTAGCCATTCTTACTACTCCGTCCATAACACAGTAAATACTGTCTTTAGAGCTATGCTTAATGTCCGCACCGGAATGTCCTCTGCGTGCTCCATAACCCGAAATAACCTTGCCTCCCTGTATCGGGAATACTATTTTATTCTCGGACAGCGTGTCTAATCTGATAAGAATGCTGTTGCTTACATCAAATAGGTGAGGAGTGGCTACTCGTATATGGCTTTGTTCAAAAGAAGTAAACACGCCATCTGTCTGATTTTCTGTAGCTGTATGTATAGTGAAATAGGCGATCAGTAGGGTTGTAATGTATTTAATCATAATTTCAAAAGTAAATGATGGTGATGGCTGTAGCTTGTGCGTATTTCTCCAGAAGTTCTTTCATAAAAGCGATGCTTTCTTCCAGTCCGGCTCCATTGTACGCATTGATAATAGTGAGTATTGAACTTGTTGTTAAGTCTATCTTAGTTCGCTCGTGATCACTCGTAGGTGTGCCTATACCTCCTTGTGCATCTCTATATACGGGAAGTCCTGCTATATTGAGACTACCTCTCCCTATGCCTTCGTATGCTTCTCCTTCTATTCCGATGTCCAATGTGAGTGTATCTCCTGCTATTTTTTGCAAGTCAAATCCTCCGATAGAATGTCCCGAAGCTATGGATACTACATTGATGAGGTCTACGAGTGTATTTACCTGATACAATGCTTGCCCTTTCAGTAGTCGTCTACATAAGGATTCGGAAGAAGGACGGTATCTGCTGGGGTCTTTCCCACTGCGTTTGTAAGCTGTTCGTGTAGCTTGAATCGCTTCTATTTCCTTGATGCTGTCTGTGGTATACCGCTCCCGATATGAGGTGGAAAACTCTTCTATGTATTGCCACAGTGCAGGGTTATGTTCATAGTTCTTTACTGTAGCGATAAGATATGCGCCACGAAACTCCGGATTTATTTCTCTAAAGGTAGGAGATACTATGATATGCATTTGTTTCATTTTATTATTTCAGCATAATGCCGGATATAATTCTGCCGGATGCTACTCCCAATCTTCTTGCAGAAAAGAAATCTTGGTGTGCTGTATATGTGCATAGCTTACTTCTTTCTATTTGCTCTATGGGTACACCAAACTCTGTAAGTAGGTAAGTAGCAGCTTCCCATAGATCTATGTGCCACTTGTTATATCGTCGGGCTATTCTGTGCATAGGAAAGCCTGCTAAGGCAAAAGCATCGTACACCTCTTCGCCCACTTCAAAGGCAGGAAGAGAAATACTGGGTCCTATGATGGCGTGTATATCTGTGGGCGATGAACCATAGCGTAGGCTCATTTCTTTTAATGCCGAAGAGATTATTTTGCCCACCATTCCTCTCCAGCCGGCGTGTATTATGCTTACTGCTTTTTGTTGGCTGTCATAAAGAAAGACGGGTACACAGTCTGCGGTAGACACTGTGATACATATATCTATTTCTTGGGTAATGAGTGCATCTATGCCTTGTAAACTTTGTTGTTTTTCTGCATCGGAGAGTGCTAAGAATTGCTTATCAATAGATGCTACTTTGGTTTCGTGTGTTTGGATTGGGTAGATTACTTCTTGGGGTGTAACAGGGAGTGAAGCCAATAACCGTTTCCTATTTTCTACTACGTGTGCAACTTCATCTCCATTGAGGAGGTTACAATTGAGGGAGGCGTAGCTTCCTACGCTTACTCCACCATATCTTGTCGTAGAGAAAGCAAATACATCTGGGAAGATATGATTTTGCTTATAATCTATCCATATAGATGTGGGAGAGAGGTTATTCTTCACTCTCTTCCTCCCAATCTTCCTCGTATTCGTAGTCAAAATCCTCGTCCTCTTCTTCGTCCTCTATATATACGAAATCTTGATCTTCTCCCAGTTTTTGGAGTTCCTCTTGCAGACTTACTAAGTTCTTTGATTTATGGACGATACGCTCATATTGTTCACTGGTAGACAGTTGGTTGCTTTCTTTGTTCAGTTCTGTCCAAATGATCTCTTTCAGTTCTTTGATGCCGGTATTGGTCATAGAAGAAATGAAAACATAAGGTACATCTTTGGGCAATGTAGGGCGTAGCATTTCTATGAGTTCTTCGTCCAATAAATCAGACTTTGTGATAGCCAGTATACGCTGTTTGTCCAGCATCTCCGGATTGAATGTAGTCAGTTCATTGAGAAGAATATCATATTCTTTGCGTATATCGTCTGTATCTCCGGGTACCATAAAGAGTAGGAGAGAGTTACGTTCTATGTGGCGTAAAAAGCGTAATCCTAATCCTCTTCCTTCACTGGCTCCTTTTATAATACCGGGAATATCTGCCATTACGAAAGATTTTCCTTCGTGATAAGAAACGATACCCAGATTGGGCTCAAGAGTCGTAAAAGGGTAATTGGCTATTTTCGGTTTGGCAGCAGATACTACAGATAACAGGGTGGATTTTCCTGCATTGGGAAATCCTACAAGACCTACGTCTGCCAATAGTTTCAGTTCCAAAATGACAGTCATTTCTCTCATTGGTTCACCGGGCTGTGCAAAGCGTGGAGCTTGGCGAGTAGCTGTACGAAAGTGCCAGTTTCCCAATCCTCCTCTACCACCTTTGAGTAGAATTACTTCTTGTCCGTGTTCTGTAATATCGCAGACGTATTCTCCGGTTTCTGCATTGTACACTACAGTGCCACAAGGAACCTCTATCACTTTATCGCTTCCATCTTTCCCGAAGCTTTTATTCCTGGAACCATTGCCACCATGTTCTGCAAAAACATGACGTTCGTATTTTAAGTGGAGTAGTGTCCAGTAGTTTCTATTGCCTCTGAGTATTATATGACCTCCACGTCCTCCGTCTCCTCCATCTGGTCCTCCATTGGGGATGTATTTTTCTCTGCGCATATGTACAGAGCCACGTCCCCCTTTTCCTGAGCGACAATATATTTTTACAAAGTCTACAAAATTCGATTCAGCCATGAATAATAATTATTAGCAATACTGTGTATGGATTGTTGTTTTATAGTGCATCTATTGCTTGGCAGATGCTATGGAAGATTTCTTCCATACTTCCCAATCCATTGATGTGGGTGTAAAGTCCTTCTTTTTTGTACCAATCTATGAGTGGGGCAGTTTGTGTATGATAAACGTTCAGACGTTTTTTTATGGTTGCTTCATTGTCGTCTGCACGTCCGGATTCTTTACCTCTATTGATGAGGCGCTTCATAAGCTCCTCTTCAGGCACATCTAAATCCAGCATAACAGATACAGATTTACCACGCTCTGTGAGCATACTCTTCAGAGATTCTGCTTGTGGTATGGTACGTGGAAA